>DATJEP010000100.1:0-36845 GCA_035496475.1 Candidatus Udaeobacter sp. | reverse complement strand
GCGAGAACGGCGCGGCGGCCGCGGTCGCGAGCATGTGCCGCACCCGTGCCGCCGCCACCGCGCCGCGCGGCGCCCCGAGCGCGGCGATCCGCGCGCGCACGCCGGCGAGCCAGCCCTGGACGTCGCGCATCTCCTCGACCGTGAGGCCCGAGATCACCGAGCGCGGCGAGCGCTCGAGGATGTCGGTGTCGGACGCCGCGCCGTCCGCCTTCTTCAGCAGCAGCCAGTCCTTCTCGCTGCGGCTCATCCGCACCAGCGTCCAGCGGCCGCCGAGCTTGCTTCCGTTGAGCTCGAGCTCGAGCTTGCCGCGCGCGTACTGTTCGCGGATGTCCTCGGGCTTGAACGAGTGATAGCTGCCGCGGTCCCAGACGATCACCGAGCCCGCACCATAGTTGCCGGCGGGGATCACTCCCTCGAAGTTCGCGTACTCGATCGGGTGGTCCTCGACGTGGACGGCGAGACGCTTCTCTTCCGCCCGGACCGAGGGACCCTTCGGCACCGCCCAGCTTTTCAGCACGCCTTCCATCTCGAGCCGGAGGTCGAAGTGCAGGTTGCGCGCCCAGTGCTCCTGGACGACGAACCGCTCGCCGATCGGGGGCGCGGCCTCGGCCTTCGCCGCCTTGCCGCCGAAGGGCTCGGGGGTGCGGTCGGGATCGCGCTTCTGCCGGTAGGCTTCGAGACCCGCGGAACTCGGCGCGGCGGACTTGGTTCGCGGGGTGGCGCGTCGCGGAGACATGACGGGTGAATGTTCCGGGCGTTGGGGCCGATGGTGAGGGTGTTGAGCAGAGTAGAGCACGGTGCTAGCCTTTTGCGCCACTTCCCCTATGGAGGAATCGCGAATGCCTCCGCATTCCATTGGGTCCGGAACCATCTCGTTCGGGCTGGTCTCGATCCCGGTCAGGATGTTCACCGCCGCGTCGTCGGAAAGCGTCTCGTTCAACCAGCTGCACCCCAAGTGCGGCGGTCGGATCCGCCAGCAGCTGCTCTGCCCGACCTGCAACGAGGTGGTGGAGCGGACGTCGCTGGTCAAGGGCTACGAGTTCGCCAAGGATCAGTACGTCCAGTTCACCGAGGACGAGCTCAAGGCGCTCGAGGGCGAGGCGTCGCGGATGATCGACATCGCCGAGTTCGTCCCGCTCGCGCAGGTGGATCCGATCTATTTCGAGAAGACCTACTACCTCGGTCCCGACAAGGGCGGCGAGAAGGCCTACCGCCTGCTGACCGACGCCATGGTGAAGTCGAAGCGCGTCGCGCTGGCCAAGTTCGTCATGCGCGGCAAGGAGAGCCTGGTGCTGATCCGCCCGGCGCTCGACGGATTGATGCTGCACTTCATGTATTACGCCGACGAGGTTCGCGACTTCGGCGAGGTCGACAAGGGCGAAGAGGCCAAGATCAAGCCGGGCGAGCTGGAGCTGGCCGACCGTCTGATCAGCGAGCTGTCGAACGACAAGTTCAAGCCCGAGCAGTACGCCGACGACTACCGCACGCGGGTGCTGGCCGCGGTGGAGCAGAAGGTCGAGGGCCGCGAGGTCACCTCGCTCGCTCCGCAGGCCCAGCGCACTCAGGTCATTGACCTGATGGACGCGTTGAAGCAGAGTCTCGGCAAGAAGGGCGGTCGCTCGAGTGGCGCCGGCAACGGAAGCGCGGCGCTCGAGAAGAAGCCGGCCGCGAAAGCGCGCCGTGAGAAGGCCGAGGCGCCGCAGAAGAAGGTCCAGGGCGGGAGGCGCTGACGCCGGGTCCAAGGCAGCGCTGAGCAGGGAGGCGATTTCGTGGCGGAAGAGAGTTCCGCGCGTCCACAGCTGTTGACGGCGCCGTTCGGCGTCGCCGCGGTCCACTCACGCAGCTCGGATCAAGCGGAGCGCAGGCTTTCGCTGCGCGAGGCGGCAAAGACCCTAGAAGTGCCCGAGGCCCGCCTGCGTGCCCTCGCCCGCGCCGGGCTTCTCGCCCCTCAGCGCGGACCGATCGGCCCCCTGACGTTCGGCTTCCAGGACCTGGTGCTGCTGCGCACCACCAAGAGCCTGCTGGAACATGGCGTGCCGATGCGGCGGATCCGGCACATCTGGTCCTCGCTGCGCGAGCAGCTCGCGCAGGACGTGCCGCTCAGCAGCATCGCCATCCAGCTCGACGGCGACGAGGTGGTGGCGACCGACGGCGCCGCGGTGTGGAAGCCCGACTCCGGGCAGTTCCTGCTCGACTTCGAGGCGACCGCGCCGGTCGCGGCCCCGCGCCTGCGCCTGGTCGAGCGTGCGGAGCCGGCCCGGCGTGACCAGGATCTCAGCGCGGCCGAATGGTACGAGCACGGGCTCGAGATCGAAGCGTCAGCGCCCGACGAGGCCATCCAAGCTTACGAACAGGCGATCGGATTGGATCCGACGCTGGCCGATGCCCACGTGAATCTCGGGCGACTGTTCCATCTCCGGGGCGAGCGCGGACGCGCCGAGGCGCTCTATCGCGACGCGGTTCGGCTCGCGCCCGAGGATCCCACCTCGCACTTCAATCTCGGCGTGCTGCTCGAGGAGCAGAAGCGGCGCGACGAGGCGGTCCACGCCTACAACCAGGCCATCGGCCGCGATCCCGAGTTCGCCGACGCGCACTGCAATCTGGGATTGCTGCTCGAATCGCTGGGCCGCACGCAGGACGCCATGCGCCACCTGATGACGGCGCGTGAGCTCTATCGGACCACGGAGGCTCTCGACCGGCCCGGCCGTTGAACGTGCGTCCCCCACGCGCGCATCGCGCCCGAGTCCGATGGAACTGCGGCGGCCGTCCCGGGTAAGGACGTTCACGATGCGTCGCTTCGATCGAGCGCCGATCCGGACGGCATCCGGCCCGGGGATGGATGCATCGGAGCATTCCATGCGACCTCCCGTGGCGCGCGACGTGTCACGAACGCGTCAGGCGCGCGCGCAGCGCGTCTCCCGCTTCGCCCCCGTGCCACTGCTCCTGCTCATGATCTTCTCGTTCGGTATCCTCGTGGCCGACGCGAAGCCTCGTGCACCCCAGGTCGCGCCGGCGTTCACATTGCCGGCGCGCGACGGAACGGTGGCGCTCGATTCCTTGCGCGGACGCGTGGTGCTGCTCGACTTCTGGGCATCGTGGTGCGAGCCGTGCAAGCGATCGTTTCCGTGGATGAATTCTCTCGTTCAGCGTTACGGCGCGCGCGGCCTGTCGGTGGTGGCCATCAATCTCGACAAGGATCGCGATCTCGCCGACCGCTTCGTCGAAGAGCACGAACCGGCGTTCACGATCGCCTTCGATCCGGCGGGCACGACCGCGGAGGCCTATCGCGTCGCCGCCATGCCTTCGAGCTACCTCGTGGGCCGCGATGGCACGATTCTCTCCGCGCATCTCGGCTTCGACGCGAAGAAGGCGTCCGAATTCGAGAAGCAGATCGCCGCCCAGCTCACGCCGTGAAACCGCTCCTGTTCGTTCTCGCGCTGACCGCAGCCGCGTTGCTTTCGAGCTGCGCCGCGACCGCCGTCAAGCCGTGGGATCGCGACCTGCTCGCCGAGAAGAAAATGCGCTTCAACGCCTACCCGATGATCGGGGCGGTCGACGAGCACATCTATTTCAGCAAGGAAGGCTCGACCGGCGGGGCCAGCGTGGCGGGCGGAGGCTGCGGGTGCAATTGAGCGACACGCCGGAGCCGGCACGCGCCGACGCCGAGCCGCCCGCGACGCCGCCGACGCCGATCGCGAGTCCCTCCCCGCTCCGGCGCAAGCTCGCCGCCGCGGCCTTCCTGCTCCTCGGTGTGCCCGCGCTCGCCAGCGCGGATCCCATGCCGTCCTCGCCGTCATGGCAGCTCGATGCGACCGGCCTTCTCTACGGCGAGCGTCAGCGCACCAGCGTCATCGAGCCGACCGCACGCCTCACGCGCCTGTTCGCCAACGGCCAGGCGCTCTCGGGGCAGATCACGCTCGATGCGATCACCGGGGCGTCACCGACCGGCGCGGTTCCCTCCGGCCAGCCGCTCACCACCACGACCGCCTCGGGGATGGTGACCACCCTGCCCGCGGGGCAGGTGCCGACGAAGAAGTTCAATGATCTCCGCGGCGCCAGCGACCTGAGCTGGGATCTGCCGGTGGGCACGCTGTTCAAGGCCACGACCGGCGCGCACTACTCGCGCGAGAAGGACTATCAATCGGTGGGCGCCAGCGAGTCGTTCTCGCTCGACGTGCTGCGACGGCTGGCGACGATCACCATCGGCGGCGGGGTGAATCGGGACGGCGTCTTTCCCAGGGGCGGCACGCCGGTGCCGCTCAGCGACGGGACGCAGGTGCTGACCACCGGCACCGATCGGAAGGACGTGACCACCGGACTGATCGGGCTCTCGCGCGTGCTCACCAGGCGGTGGCTGATGGGCCTCAGCATGACGCGCACGCTCGAGACCGGCTACCTGACCGAGCCTTACAAGGTGATCAGCATCGTGGACAGCACGGACACCGCGGTGGATCAGCGCACCGAGAACCGTCCGGCGCGGCACGATCGGCGCGCGGCGCTGGCCAGCTCGGTCTATCACCTGGCGAAGGACGTGATCTACGTCGAGTACCGGTACTACTGGGACGACTGGGGCATCCGTTCCCACACCGCCGATGCGAAGTACCGCCTCGAGCTGCCCGACGACGCGTACCTCCTGCCCCACGTCCGCTACTACACGCAATCCGCGGCGAGCTTCTACCGCCCCTCCCTGCCACAGGGTGATCCGCTGCCCACCTTCGCCAGCGCCGATTACCGCATTGGCGATCTCAGCGGCGTGACGATCGGCGCCACCTACGGCTTCAAGGTTCCGGGCTCGCGCGGCGAGTGGAACGTCCGCGTCGAGTACCTGCGGCAATGGGGTCCCGCCGGATCGTTCGCCGGTACGGGCACGCCGGGCGGTGACGACGGCGGAGGTGGCGAGCGTGCGACGCGCGCGGCCGCGGTGGCGCTGCCGTCATCGAAATTCGGCGCGTTCACGTCGCTCGACATCGGCACGATCGTCGTCGGCTACTCCATCCCGTTCTGACTCCCGTGCCCGCGTCCTCACGAGCCGGCGCCGACGTCGTCCGGATCGACGACGCATTCCTCGGCCGGTTCATGGCGTTCGGCGGTCCGTGCGATGTGCTGATCGACACGGATGATCGCGCCGAGGCCGAAACCGCGATCACGGTCGTCCAGCGCGAGGCCTCGCGCATCGAGCACGCGTTCAGCCGCTACCGCACGGACAACATCGTCCACCGCATCAACCACGCGGAGGGCGCGTCGATCATCGTCGATGAGGAGACCGCGCTGCTGCTCGACTACGCGGCAACGTGCCACGAGGTGTCGGGCGGATTGTTCGACATCACCTCGGGCGTGCTGCGCCGCGCGTGGACGTTCGACGGCGGCGATCGCGTCCCCTCGCGCGAAGCTCTCGCGCGCCTGCTGCCGCTGGTGGGGTGGCATCGGGCGCGCTGGCAACGGCCGCGGCTCACGCTCCCGGCCGGAACTCAGATCGATTTCGGCGGCATCGGCAAGGAGTACGCGGTGGATCGTGCGGCCGCGCAGATCGGCAACGCGACGCCCCGCGCCGCCCTGGTCAACTTCGGCGGCGATCTCTACGCAACCGGGCTCAGGCGCCGCGACCGGCCGTGGAGCGTTGGGCTCGACGACCCGGCGCGCAGCGGAGAGGCGACGCTCGATCGATTCGAGCTCGAGCGCGGCGGGATGGCGACGAGCGGCGACGCGCGCCGCTTCGTCATGCACGAAGGCCGCCGGCTCGGACACATCCTGAATCCCCGCACCGGCTGGCCGATCGAAGGGGCACCGCGCTCGATCACGGTCGTCGGACCGACCTGCCTCGAAGCCGGAACGCTGGCCACTCTGGCCTACCTGCAGGGTCCGAACGCGCGCGCGTTCCTCACCGAGCACGGCGCCGAGTTCCGCATCGTCGACTGATCGTGCGTGGGCGCGATGCCCGCAACGCGGACTCCGGACTAATGCGGTCCGGGGAGCACGGCGTCCGCCGCCTTCTTCGCCACCATGCCGCCGATCTTGCCGCCGATGTACTGACCGGCGATCGCGCCGAGCGGTCCGCCGAGCGCGGCGCCGAAGCTGGAGCCGAGGCTCGCGCCCATGTTCTGGCCGAAGCTCTGCGCCATTCCATTCGCATAGCCGCCGGCCATGTTGCCGAGCCCGCCCATGCCCGCCATTCCGTGTCCGCCCTGCATCGCCGACATCTTCGCCATCATCTCGTCCATGTCGGTGATCTCGTAGCCCTTCGGCGCTTCGAACAGCGTGGCGGGCTGCGGCGCGACCTGGTAGTCCTTCCACTCGAGCACGGTCTTCTGGCCGCCGGCATCCGATTCCATCCTGAGCGGGGCTCCGGTCGCCTTGTCGAACCAGCCGAGGGCCGTGCCCTCGGCGCTCGTCATGCGCACCTTCTTCGCCGCGTGTCCGTCGATCGTCTCGTCGCCGAGATCCTCGGCCTTGAGATCCGGCGGCGGCGCCGATGCCTCGGGCTTCTTTTCCGACGTCTTCTCTGCCGCCCGGGCGGACATCGGCGCCATCGCCATCGCGTTCTTCATCGTGGCGCTGGTCTGGGTCATGCCTCGCTTCTGATCCGGCATCAGCGTCAGCATCGTGCCCTTCTCGTCGCCCATCTCGATCATCACGAAGCTCTGGCCCTGCGAGGTCATCTCGGAGCGGATGCGCTGGTGATCGATAATGCGCTTCATCGTCATCTCGCCCCGCGGCGAATGGACGACGAGATTCACGCTGTAGGCGGGTGGCGGCTGATAGGCGGGCAGATCGATCCCGGGCAGGCTCGTCGGCATCGGCACCGTCCGGCCGGCGTACGACGACGATGGAGTGGCGGAGAGCGCGAGGATCACGAGTGCCGCCAGCGCGGCGATGCGAATCGAGTGGGCGGGCATGGACTGCCTCCGAAGGCGGGGATTCATCGGCCGACGTGACGCGCGAGGGGCATGATACACGTCCTCGCGCGCGGCATCACCGATCGCCGCGACTCCGCGTCAGCAGCGAGACCACCGCCATCACCCCGACGTTGAGAACCAGGGCAACGATTCCGATGTTGAGATCGGTGATCGCGCTCGGCCAGGCCGGGAACAGCTTCGCGAGCGTCACGCCGCCGAGCGAGGAGCAGGCGATCACGGTCTCCCCCGCCGCGATGCCGGCCATGGCGCCCGCCGGCGTCACCCTCGGTCGCTCACCGAGGCAGAGGAACAGCGCCGGCGCGAGCTGGGTGACGAGGTTGTAGCCCATGAGGAGGAGCGGCACGATCGCATCGCCGCCGCGCAGCGCCAGCCATGCCGCGAAAGTGGCGATCACCGGGACGAGACCGCGCGCGAGGCGCGAGATCGTGTGATCGCCGGCGCCTGGCCTCAGCGGCCGATAGACGTTCTTCGCGAGGATCGTCGCCCCGGTCATCAGCAGCATCGAGCCCGGCACGATCGCGGTCAGGAGCCCGGCCGCCCCGATGATGCCGACGACCGGCGACGAGAACGCGAGCTTCGACAATCGAAGCAGCGAGAGGTCCGCCGCCGGCCCCTTGAGCCCCGGGACCTGAAGGATCGCGGCGAAGCCGGTGAAGAAGACGTAGAGCAGCACGAGCTGGTAGAGCGGCATCACCGCGGCGTTCTTGCGGAAGACATCCTCCGACCGCGCGGTGTAGCTCGAGGCGAACGCGTGCGGCCACATGTAGAAGCCGAGCGCCGAGAGCGCCACCGTCGAGATGAACCAGGTCTCGCTCATCCCCCTGGGCGCCAGTGTCAGGAAGCCCGGCTTGGCGCGCTCGATGGCCTCGAACATCGGCTGGTAGCCACCGTAATAGTGATACGGCAGGTAGATGCCGAGCCCCACC
Organism: Candidatus Udaeobacter sp.; assembly: GCA_035496475.1. Classification (GTDB taxonomy): domain Bacteria; phylum Eisenbacteria; class RBG-16-71-46; order RBG-16-71-46; family RBG-16-71-46; genus JACOSU01. The sequence goes on along the minus strand of DATJEP010000100.1, from coordinate 29,005 downwards.
GCGACGGCGAGGATCATGATGTCCTTGAGGACCGCGGTCCACGCCGAGCCGCGTACGCCGGAAACGATCACGTAGGCGACGAGCCCGGCGGTGCTGATCCACACCGCGGCCGGAGTCGAGACCGCGCCATACGAGCACTCGGAAACGATGATGCCGAGCCCCTTGAGCTGCAGCACGAGGTAGGGAACGATCGCCGCCACGCTCACCAGCGCGACCAGAAGACCGAGGCCGCGGCTCCGGTACTTCGAGACGAAGAAGTCGGCCTGGGAATGGAGCTGATGCTTCGTGGCGTAGCGCCACACCACCGGCAGCAGGAAATACGAAAGCGAGTACGACAGCGCGCCGTAACAGAGAATGTAGAACGCCGGCGCGCCGCGGCCATACGCCCATCCGCTGCCGCCGAGGAACGTGAAGGTGGTGTAGATCTCCCCGGCCATGAGCAGGAAGACGAAGAGCGCGCCGAAGCCCCGGCCGCCGACGGTCCACTGCTCGAGGCTCATCTCGCGGCCGCGCCGGGCCAGCAGGCCAAGCGCGAGCGACAGCGCGAGGAAACCGCCAATGATGAGCAGCGCGGAATTCATGAGCGGGGATGGTCGCGGGATTCCGCCGCGTCACGCCGGCGGTCGAGAGCGCCGATCACCGCCATCAGGACCGAGGTCGCGATCACCCAGGCGACGATCCAGATCAGGAGGAACGGCAGGCCGAGCACGTATCGGTGCACGCGATTCGCGAACGGAACGCCGCCCAGGATTCCCAGCGTGGGAAGCACGGCGAGCCAGCGGTACGCGCGGGGGCGGCCCATTCCGGGAAGCTATCACGATCGATGCCGGCCTCGACTCGCGGCCGGGCTCGCCGCCGGTGGCCGGGCCGGTCACCGGGCGCCACTCCTCTATGATGGGACCATGCCTTCGCGCACCGATGCCGGCATGATTCGCCCCGCGCCACGCAAGAGCGTCGTGTGAAGAAGCTCGACGTCGTGATCATCGGCGCCGGCGCGGCCGGACTCGCCGCGGGCGCGGCCCTGGCGAGAGCCGGACTTTCGTTCGCGATCTTCGAGGCGCGACGCCGGATCGGCGGCCGTGTGCTGACGCGGCGGGCCGCCGGTCTTCCGCTCGCGGTCGAGCTCGGCCCCGAATTCGTCCACGGCGGCGCGCCGGAGACCTATCGCCTTCTGCGCGAGGCCTCGCTGCCGTCGTACGAAGTCTCGGGCGATCAATGGCGCGCCGCCGGCGGATCGGTTCAGCCCATGAACTCCCCCTGGCGGATCGACCGGGTGCTGGTTCGCATCGACCGAACCCGCCCCGACGAATCGTTCGCCGCCTTTCTCGCCCGGCATCCCGGAGGGCGCCGTCTCGCCGGGGATCGCATGAGCGCGGCCGGATTCGTTCAGGGCTTCCACGCCGCGGATCTCGATCGCATCAGTGCGCACTCGATCGCTCCGGTCGAGGTCGAGTCCAGCGATTCGGTGCTGCGGACCGCACGCATCCCCGACGGCTACGATCGCGTGACCGGCTGGCTGGCCCGGCCGATCCGCCGCTCCATCCATCTCGGCGCCGAAGTCTCGGCGATCTCATGGCGCCGCGGTCAGGCGCGGGTTCGACTGCGGACCGGCAGGCCGCGCCCGACTCCGGTGCAGGCACGCGCGGTCGTCATCACCGTGCCGGTGGGAGTTCTGAACGCGCCGCCCGGCACGCGGGGCTCGATCACGTTCGATCCCGACCCGCCGCGCGCGCGCCACGCGATCCAGCATCTCGCGATGGGATCGGTGACGCACCTGCCGATCTGGTTCGACCGGATGCCGTGGGCCGATCTTGGCTCGCGCCGCACGCGCGAGAAGCTGGAGGGCTTGAGCTTCCTCTTTACCCCGCACGGCCGGTTCAACGTCTGGTGGTCGGCGCACCCGATGAAGTCGCCGTTCCTGGTCGGCTGGAGCGGCGGACCGCCTGGCGCCGAGCTCTCGAAGCAGACGCCCGATCGGATCCTCGAGATCGCGCTGAACGAGCTCGGCGCGGCGTTCGGCATTTCATACCGGCGGCTGAAGGCGCGTGTCCGGCGGAGCTGGATCCAGAACTGGGAGCGCGACCCTTACGCGCGCGGCGCCTACAGCTACGCGCTGGTCGGGGGCGCGGAGGCCGGCGACGCGCTGGCGAGGCCGATCGAAGGCACGCTGTTCTTCGCCGGCGAGGCCACCGCCACCGTGACGGGGACGGTCGAAGGCGCGCTGCAGAGCGGGCGCCGCGCGGCGCGGCAGGTGCTGCGCGCTCTCGGATCGAGCGCGGTCCGGCATCGGCGCGCCCGAGGCCGGTAGGCCTGGGACGCGGCGCCCGCCGCGCCCTGGAATCAGCGACGCTCGGCGAGATACACGTGGGTGACGTAGCGCAGCACGACGATGCCACGCGCGTCGCGATACCGGTTGAAGAGGTGGTCGAGCAGACCGATGAGCCGCTCGAACGGCTGACCCGATTTCGGCACGTAGGACGCGCTGGCCGCGCGGCCGATCAGGCCGTCACGATCGAGCGTCTGCGCGTGGGGGAAGGTTTCGACGCGCGGCGGCGCGAAGCGCCCGCTCACGGAGATGACTCCGGGATCGAACTCGCGCATCTCGGCCGGGTGCTCGCCGCTGACCGCGCGAATCGCCTCGATGTATCCGCGGGTCAGCGGATCCTCATCATCGCGGTTGTTCCACATCAGCGCGAGGCGACCGCGGGTCCTGAGGATGCGCGCGAACTCGGCCAGCGCCGGCTGCTCGCGGAACCAGTGGAACGCCTGGGCGGAGAGGACGAGATCGACGCTCGAATCGGCAAGGCCGGTCGCCTCCGCGGTCCCGTCGCGCCATTCGATACGAGGATCGTCGCCGGCCGCCGCGCGCATCTCCGCGTTCGGCTCGATGGCGATCACGCGCACGCCGCGATCGGCGAGCAGGCGGGCCGAGATCCCGGTGCCGGCGCCGACGTCCGCCGCCACGACCGGCGTGGCGAGGCCCTCGAGAATCGCGTCGATCGCCGCCGCCGGATAGTCGGGACGGTAGCGCACGTAATCCGCCGCCCGATCGCTGAAGCGCAGGGTCGGATTCATCTCGTGAAGCTCGGGCTCGCGGCGCGCGCGTTTCGTGGACATCGCCGCTACTCTAGCGGGAATTCGCGGCGGCCGGGAGAGCGGCCCGCTGCGTTTGCCATCGTGGCTCGATCCGCGCATCCTTGCGTCTCGCACCGCATCCGCCCGACTCGGCCGAACGACCTCCATGCCACTGACTCCCTTCCATCCGACCGTTGCACGCTGGTTCCGTGAGCGCATCGGCACGCCTTCGCCGCCGCAGATCGAAGGCTGGCCGAAGATCCGCTCGGGGGCGCACACGCTCATCGCGGCGCCGACCGGAACCGGCAAGACGCTGGCCGCGTTCCTCTGGGCGATCGACGATCTGCTTCGGGCCGGGCCGGTTCTGCCGGATGAGACACGCGTCCTCTATGTCTCCCCGCTGAAAGCGCTCGGCAATGACGTTCAGAAGAATCTCGCCGGGCCGCTGGCCGAGATGGCCGCGCTCGATGCGTCCCTGCCGGACGTCCGCGTGCTGGTGCGCACCGGAGACACGCGTCCCTCGGAGCGCACGGCGATGGCGCGCCGCCCGCCGCACATCCTCGTCACCACGCCGGAATCGCTCTACATCCTGCTCACCAGCGCGGCGGGACGGACCATGCTCGGGACGGTGCGGACGGTGATCGTCGACGAGATCCACGCCATCGCCGGTGACAAGCGCGGTGCGCACCTCGCGCTCTCGCTCGAGCGTCTCGAGGCGCTGGCCGGCAGGCCGGTGCAGCGGATCGGCCTCTCGGCCACGCAGAAACCGGTCGAGGCGGTGGGGCGACTCCTGTGCGGCGTCGGACGCGATCATGCGGTGATCGACGTGGGACACCGGCGCGCGCTGGATCTGGCGCTGTCGATCCCGGACTCGCCGCTCGAGACCGTGTGCTCGAACGAAACCTGGAAGGACGTCATCGGGAAGATGGCGGAGCTGATCCGCGCGCACCGCACCACGCTGGTGTTCGTCAACACGCGGAAGCTGGCGGAGCGCGTCGCCGCCCGGCTCGGCGAGGCGCTCGGCGAGGGCCAGGTCACCAGCCACCACGGCAGTCTCGCCCGCGAGCGGCGTCTCGAAGCCGAGGCGCGGCTGAAGCGCGGCGAGCTCCGTGCCCTGGTCGCCACCGCCTCGCTCGAGCTCGGCATCGACGTCGGCGACGTCGATCTCGTGATCCAGGCCGGCCTCACCCCTTCGATCGCGGTGCTGATGCAGCGCGTCGGGCGCAGCGGACACGCGCTCGGCCGCACGCCGCGCGGACGGATCTTCCCGCTCACCCGCGACGAGCTCGTCTGCTCCGCCGCGCTGCTCCACGCCATCCGCCTCGGCGAGCTCGACCGCACGCCGCAGCCCGGCCATCCGCTCGACATTCTCGCGCAACAGATCGTCGCCGCCTGCGTTCCCGAGACCTGGGACGAGCAGGCGTTGTTCGACCAGTTCCGCCGGGCATGGCCGTACCGCGACCTCACCCGAGACGACTTCGACGCGGCGGTGTCGCTCCACACCGGCGACCGCCATGCGCTGCTCCATCGCGACGGAGTGAACGGCCGGCTGCGCGCCACCAAACGCGCGCGGATCACGGCGCTCACCTCGGGCGGCGCGATCCCTGACACTGGCCAGTACCGGGTGCACCTCGAGCCCGAAGGCATCACGGTCGGGACGCTGGACGAGGACTTCGCGGTCGAATCGAACGTCGGAGACATCTTCCAGCTCGGCAACGCATCGTGGCGCGTGCTCAAGGTCGAGCCCGGCATCGTGCGGGTCGCGGACGCTCAGGGCGCGCCGCCGTCGGTGCCGTTCTGGCTCGGCGAGGGACCGTCACGCACGGTCGAGCTGTCGGCGGCGCTGGCCCGCGTGCGCGTCGAGGGCCGCGATCCTGAATGGCTGGTGCGCGAGGTCGGACTCGAATCCGCCGCCGCCACCCAGCTCGCCGAGTACCTGAACGAAGGCGAGCGCACGCTCGGCGCGATTCCGACGCCCGAATGCGTGGTGCTCGAGCGTTTCTTCGACGAGTCGGGCGGCATGCAGCTGGTGCTGCACGCGCCGTTCGGCGGCCGCATCAACCGCGCCTGGGGTCTGGCGCTGCGCAAGCGCTTCTGCCGCGGGTTCGGGTTCGAGCTCCAGGCGGCGGCGAACGAGGAAGCGATCGTGCTGTCACTCGGGCCCCAGCACAGCTTCCCGCTCGCCGACGTGTTCGACTATCTGCATCCCGATCGTTCCCGGGATCTCCTGGTCCAGGCTCTGCTCGATCAGCCGATGTTCACCACGCGCTGGCGCTGGAACAGCGCGCGCGCCCTGCTGCTCAGCCGCGTCCAGGGCGGACGCCGCGTGCCGACTCCGCTGCTCCGGATGCGGGCCGAGGACATGCTGGTGCGCGCCTTCCCGCAGGTGCTGGCCTGCCCCGAGACGCTGCCGCCCGGCGACACGCCGGTGCCGTGGGAGCATCCGCTGGTCCGCCAGACCATCGAGGACTGTCTGACCGAGGCGATGGACTTCGAGGGCTTCCACGAGGTGCTGACCGGCATGCGTACGGGGCGCATCCGCAAGGTCGCGGTCGATACCGCGGAGCCGTCGGCGTTCGCGCACGGAATCCTGAACGCCACGCCCTACGCGTTTCTCGACGACGCGCCGCTCGAGGAGCGGCGCACGCAGGCCGTGCTCAACCGTCGCACGCTCGACAACCGCACCGTCGACACGCTCGGCGCTCTCGATCCGGCCGCCGTGGCGCGCGTCCGCGAGGAAGCATGGCCCGCTCCCGCCAGCGCCGAGGAAGCCCACGAGGCCTTGCTCTGGATGGGGTTCGTCGGCGAAGCGGAAGCGCGCTCGTCGCGATGGATCGAATGGCTGAGCCAGCTCGAGAGCGAGCGGCGCGTGATTCGCGAGGTCTCGAACGGCGTCGGGACCTGGCGTGCCGCCGAGGCGTCGCGCGATCCGAAAGCGATTCTCGCCGGACGCCTCGAAGCGCTGGGCCCGGTCGTGCTCGAGGGTGAGGGCGGCGACGCTCCGGTCGGCGAGAGTGCATGGGGCCGGCTGCCCACGCTTCCGCTCTCCGACGAGACGCCGCTGCTCGAGCTCGAGGCGGCGGGCGCCGTGCTCCGCTGCCGGCTCGCCGGGCGCACCGCGTGGTGCGAGCGCCGGCTGCTCGCCCGCATCCAGCGCTACACGCTCGACACGTTGCGGCGCGAGATCGAGCCGGTGACGGCCGGAGATTTCTGGCGCTTCCTCGTGCGCTGGCAGCATGCGCACGAAACCACGAGGCTCGAAGGTCCGAGCGGCGTGCTCGAAGTCGTGCGCCAGCTCGCCGGGTTCGAGATTCCGGCGGCGCGATGGGAGTCGGCGATCCTTCCGGTGCGGGTGCGTGATTTTCGCCCCGACTGGCTCGATCAGCTGACGCTGACGGGCGAGCTGGTGTGGGGGCGGCTGTGGAGCTCCGGCGATGCTCCGGTGCGCGCGACACCGATCTCGCTCCTGCCTCGCGAGGAGATCGCGCACTGGAGAGCCCTGGCGGCATCAACCCACGGGGATTCAGGCACTTGCGGTGCCGAGCTCGGAACCTACGCGAAGACGGTCCTGGGCGCGCTCGATCAACGGGGCGCGAGCTTCACCCAGGATCTTCAGCGCGACACCGGCCTGCTCGGCGCGCACTTCGAGGCGGGACTGATTCAGCTCATCGCCCACGGACTCGTGACCTGCGATTCATTCGGCGGCCTGCGCCGTCTGATCACGCCGCCCTCGAAGCGGCGTGGCGTCATGAAGCGAGCGCGCCTCGCTCCCGCCGGGCGCTGGTCGCGTTTTCCGGGCGACACGGCGGCGATCCCCTCCGACGATTCGATCGAGTTCGCGGCGCGACGCCTGCTCTCGCGCTACGGCGTCATGATGCGTGTGCTGCTCGAGCGTGAGCGGATCGGCGTGCCGTGGAGGGACCTCGTGCGTGTCTATCGCCGGCTCGAGCTGCGTGGCGAAATTCGTGGCGGCCGATTCGTTCAGCGCTTCTCCGGAGAGCAGTTCGCGCTGCCGGGCGCCGTCGAGCTGATGCGGCGTCTCCGCCGGGGGGGCGCGCATCGCGCGCTCGCGCCGGGTGCGGAGGCCGTGCTCGATGGCGGAGCGCACGCGACGCACGCAACCGAACGCTTGAGGAGCGCCACGCTCCACGTTTCCGCCGCCGATCCTCTGAACCTCGGCGGGATCCTCACTCCCGAACCGCGCGTGCCGGCACTGGCGCGGCAGCGCGTGCAGGTGGCCTGAATGAATGCTCTCGACATTCTTCATTACGGAGATCGCGAGGTGCGCGGCGCGTTCGACGGACTCGACTCCGCGGAGTGGAACCGGACCGGCGTAACCCGGCGCTGGTCACCGAAAGACGTGCTCGCGCACCTGTCCTCGTTCGAGATCGTGCTCGAGGACGTTCTGAGGTCCGCCGCCGGCGAGCCGCCGAGCCCCGCGTTCGACCGCTTCACGAAGGGGCACGCGACGTTCAACGACAGCGAGGTCGAGGCACGGCGCTCGAGGTCGGCGGACGACATCCTTCGCGAATACGACGCCGCCCATGAGCGCGTGATGGATCTGGCGCGCCGGCTCGGCCCCGAGCGTCTGCGCCAGGTCGGCACCATCCCCTGGTACGGTCCCGACTATTCGATCGACGACTTCATCGTCTACGCGAACTACGCCCACAAGCGGGAGCATTGCGCCCAGGTCAAGCGCTTCCGTCAGGCCTGATCGGCACCCTCGCCGGGTCGGGCATGCGCGCGCGCGGCCGGCGCCGTTGACCGCGCCGGACGCGCGGTGACCGCGCTCTGCACCGCCTCGCTCAGCGTCGGATGGATGTGGATCGCGTGCTCGATCACGGTCGCGGGGGCTCCGGCGTTCATGAGGTCGACGTACGCATGCACCAGTTCCGCGCCGCCCGCCGCCAGCACCGCGGCGCCGAGGATGTGATTCGACTTCCGCTCCACCAGCAATTTGATGAAGCCTGAGGATTCTCCGCTCTCGCGTGCCCGGCCGTTCGCCGCCATGTCGAAACGCCTCACCTCGAAGTCGCGGCCCGAGTGCCGCGCCTCGGCCTCGGTCATTCCGACCCGGCCGAGCTCGGGATCGGTGAAGATCGCGTAGGGCATGATGCGGCGCGTGGTCCGCGTTCCGTCTCCGTCCAGCTGCGAGCGCAGGATCCGATGATCGTCCCACGACGCATGCGTGAACATCGGGCCGCCGCGGATGTCCCCGGCGGCCCAGATCCCCTCGACCGAGGTCGCCAGCCGCTCGTCGACGCGGACGAAACCGTCCTCGTCGCGATCGACGCCGACCGAGTCGAGTCCGAGGTCGTCGGTGTTGGGCCGGCGGCCGGCAGCGATGAAGAGATGCGTCGCGCGCATCCACTGGCTTCCCATCGTGCCGACGATCGAGACGTCGACGGCGTGGCCGTCGCGCCGGACCCGGTCGACCGCGGCCGATGTGAAGAAACGGATTCCCTCGCGCTCGAGCATCGCGCGCAGAGCCTCGGCGACGTCGGGATCCTCGCGGCCGCCGAGCCATTCCGATCGCGCGACGATGGTGACCTCGATCCCGAGACGGGAATAGCACTGGCCCATCTCGAGCGAGATCACACCGCCGCCGATGAAAACGACGTGCTCCGGACGATCCCTGGCGGCGAGCCAGTTTCCGGAATGGAGGAAGGGCGTCTCTTCGAGACCGGGGATCTCGGGGACGCGCGTCCGCGTTCCGGTGTCGAGCACGACCTGCGAGGCGGTGCAATCGAGCTCGCCGACGCGCAGCGCGAAGCCGTGGCCGGCGCGCCCGGTGAAGCGCGCGTGGCCGCGCAGCAGCAGCGGATTCTCGCGGCCTTCGAAACGGCGTTCGAGACCCCGGCGGGATTCCTCCGCGATCGCGCCGGCGCGCGCGATCACCGCCGCGTAGTCGGCCTCGACCTCGGGAATCCTGAGGCCGAAATCGGCGGCGCGCCGCGCGTCGTGCGCCAGCCGCGCCGAGGCGATCGCCGCCTTGCTCGGCGTGCAGCCGAAGTTGACGCACGATCCGCCGAGTCGCGCGCGCTCCGCCAGCGCCACGCTTCGGTCCGGGCCGGCCAGCGCGTGCGCGAGCGGCACGCCGCATTGGCCGCCGCCGACGATCAGCAGGTCGAAATGAGGTTTGCCCGGCACTCTGCCTCCCACTACATTCCACGGCCTTGCCGTTCCGCGGACCGGCGCCGAGCCGGGTCGACAACGAAGATGGGATGCGGCGAGGCCGCTTCCGGTTGCCCGTGCCCCGAGGGGAAGAATCAATGAGCGATCCCGGATCGGCCGGAATCCTGTTCGAATCGCTGGAGCGCCGATTCGGCGACACGGTCGCGGTATCCGTTTCGCGCCTCGACATCCCGGCCCGCACCGTGCTCGCGCTGATCGGTCCGAGCGGTTGCGGCAAGAGTACACTGCTCCGGCTCGCGGCGGGCCTGCTCGAGCCGAACGCGGGAACGGTCACGATCGGCGGCGTCCGCATGGAGCCCTCGTCCCGCCGGTCGCTTCGACTGCGCATGGGCTACGTGATCCAGGAGGGCGGCCTCTTCCCGCACCTCACCGCGCGCGACAACGTCACGCTGGTGGCGCGCGATCTCGGCTGGGCGCCGGCGCGCATCACCTCGCGTGTCACCGAGCTCGGCGAGCTCGCGCGGCTGAGGCCCGAGATGCTCGACCGCTACCCGCAGGAGATCAGTGGCGGCCAGCGCCAGCGCGTCGCGCTCATGCGCGCGCTCATGCTCGACCCCGAAGTGCTGCTGATGGACGAGCCGCTGGCGGCGCTCGATCCCATGATCCGGTCGGGATTGCAGCAGGAGCTGCGGGACGTCTTCGAGCGGCTGAAGAAGACCGTGCTGTTCGTGACCCACGACATGGGCGAGGCGGCTTACGTCGCCCAGGAGATCGTGATCATGCGCGATGGCCGGATGCTCCAGCGTGGGACGCTGGATCAGCTGACCCGCGCGCCGGCCGATCCCTTCGTCACCGAGTTCATCCGCGCTCAGCGCTTCCTGCACGCGCCGGAGACATCATGAGAGGCTCCCGCGGCTCGGCGCCGAGCCGTCTCCGGATCCCGGCAGCCTGCGCCGGCCTGCTGATGGTCTTCGCGTCAGCGGCGCCGGCGGCGACGTCCACGGTGTCGATCGGCTCCAAGGCCTTCCCGGAGTCCTGGATTCTCGGCGAAGCGCTGGCGAGCGTCATGCGCGAGGACGGCATCCCGGTCACGCATCGCCGCAATCTCGGCGGCACCGAGATCGTGTTCCAGGCCCTGCGCTCGGGCAGCGTCGACGTCTACCCCGAATACACCGGCACCATTCTGGAGGTGATCCTCCATTCGAGCCGGCGCCTGCCGCTCGCCGAGCTGCGCGATTCGCTGGCCGCCCAGGGCCTCGGGGTCAGCGATCCGATCGGCTTCAACGACGGCTACGCGATCGCGGTGTCGTCCGCGGTCGCCGCGCGCGAGACGCTGCGCACGCTTTCCGATCTCCTCAGGCATCCCGATCTCAGGCTCGGGCTCACCCACGAATTCCTCGGCCGCCCCGACGGCTACCCCGGACTCGCGCGTCACTACGGCCTCCACATGACGCGCGTGACCGGAATCCAGCACGAGCTCGCGTATGGCGCGCTCGCGAGCGGCCAGATCGACGGCACCGACGTCTACACCACCGACGCCGAGATCGAGCGGCTCGGCCTCCGCGTCCTCGAGGACGACCGCGGCTTCTTCCCCCGCTATGACGCGGTGTGGCTCTACCGCCTCGACCTCGAGCGGCGGGCGCCACGGGCACGCGCCGCCATCCAGCGGCTCACCGGCGTGATCGACGAGACGCGGATGATCCGCGCCAACGCGCGCGTCGTGCTCGGGAACCAGAGCGCGGCGCGCGCCGCCGACTCACTGCTCGCCGAATCGCTGGGCAAGGGCGCGGGGCGCGGACTCGCGGAACTCGGCATCGCCGAGTCGATCCTGCGCAATACCGCGCAGCACCTGAAGCTCGTCGTTCTCTCGCTCATCGTCGCCATGCTGATCGGCATTCCACTCGGAATCCTGGCGACCCGCTCGCCGCTCTTCGCGAGCACGATCCTTTCGGTCGCGGGAGTGCTGCAGACGATTCCTTCGCTGGCGCTGCTCGCGCTGCTGATTCCCCTGTTCGGGATCGGGGTGGCACCGGCGCTGATCGCGCTCTTCCTCTACAGTCTGCTTCCGATCGTGCGCAACACCTACGTCGGTCTCACCACCATTCCGGCGCCGCTCCATGAAGCCGCGGCGGCGATCGGTCTTTCCGATCGCGCCCGGCTCTTCGACGTGCGCCTGCCGCTGGCCTCGCCGGCCATCATGGCGGGGATCAAGACCAGCGCGGTCATCAACGTCGGCACCGCGACGCTCGCCGCTCTGATCGGCGCCGGCGGGCTGGGGGAGCCCATCCTGTCCGGCATTCAGCTGCGGCAGAACGGCCTCATCCTCCAGGGCGCGATCCCGGCCGCGGTGCTCGCCCTGGTGGTCCAGCGCGCGTTCGACCTGATCGATCGCGTGGCCATTCCACGCGGGTTGCGCCTCGCGGCCGGCCCGGAATCGTGAGAATCTCGTTGCCCTCAGGCAACGTCTGAAACGGCGGACCCGAGACTCCCGGAGGAAGCATGTCGACCCTCGAAATCGCCGCGCTGGAACCCCGCACCCTCGCCGCCCGCCTGGAAGAGGCCCGCCGGAACACCGACGCGATCTTCGCGCTGCTCACGCCCGAGGCGCTCTATGAGCGGCCGATCCCCGAGAGACACCGGCTGGTCTTCTACCTCGGCCATCTCGAGGCGTTCGACTGGAATCTGGTGGCGCGGCAGGCCCACGGTCTCGAAGCCTTCGACGCCGCGTTCGACCAGCTGTTCGCGTTCGGCATCGATCCGATTGGCGGCGGGCTCCCGAACGAGCCGGCCTCGGACTGGCCGGAGCGAGGGCTCATCGCCGAGTACAACCGGCGCGTCCGTGAAGGCGTCGACGCGTGTCTGGCCGGAAAGCATCGCATCGCCGACGGCCACGATCTTCCGACCATCGCCAGCATGGCGATCGAGCATCGCCTGATGCATGCCGAGACCCTCGCCTATCTGCTCCATCATCTTCCCTTCGACGCGAAGCGCGCGGTTCGCGATCCGGAGCCGCCGTCGGTCGCGGACCTCCCGGGCGCGACGCGGATCGAGATTCCGGCCGGCAGGGCGACGCTCGGACGCTCCCGAGCGAAGCCGGGCTTCGGCTGGGACAATGAGTTCGAAGAGTCGGTGGTCCCGGTTCCGGCGTTCGCGATCGATCGTGACAAGGTGTCGAACGCGCGCTTCCTCGAATTCGTTCGCGACGGTGGCTATCGGCGGCGCGAGCTGTGGTCGGACGCGGACTGGGAATGGATCGAGCGCGACCAGGTGCGGCACCCCGGATTCTGGCGTGAGGCCGGCGGCGAATGGCGGTATCGCGGCATGTTCGCCGAGCAGGCGTTGCCGCTCGACCGCCCCGCCTACGTGAGCCAGGCCGAGGCCGCCGCGTTCGCGCGCTGGCTGAAGGGCGCGCTGCCGAGCGAGGCCCAGTTCCACCGCGCGGCCTACGCGACCGAGGGCGGCGAGGAGCGCGAGTATCCCTGGGGCGCCGAGGCGCCCACCGCGCGTCGTGGGAACTTCGACTTCCAGCGATGGGAGCCGGCGCCGATCGGCGCGTATCCGGACGGCCGGAGCGCGCTCGGCGTGTCCGAGCTCGTCGGCAATGGATGGGAATGGACGTCGAGTCTGTTCGAGCCCTTCCCCGGCTTCCGTCCGCATCCGTTCTATGCCGGCTATTCGGCGAATTTCTTCGACGGGCACCATTTCGTCCTGAAGGGCGGCTCGCCGCGAACCGCGGCCTGCATGTTGCGGCGGTCGTTCCGCAACTGGTTTCAGCCGCACTATCCCTATCTCTACGCGACCTTCCGTCTGATCGCCGCGTGACCACCGCCCCCGCGGTCCGGACGCGCATCGAGCCCGGCGACGGGCGTCTCGATCTCGAGCAGCGTGTGCGCTCGGGACTGACCCGGAGCGGTCAGAAGACGCTGCCCTCGCAGTTGCTGTATGACGCCCTGGGATCGGCGCTGTTCGAGGTCATCGGCTTCCTGCCCGAATACGGCCTGACGCGCGCCGACGAGCGCATCCTGAAATCGCATGCGGTCGAGATCGCGCGGCGCGTTCCTTCCCCGCTGCGCGTGGTCGAGCTCGGCAGCGGCAGCGGGCGGAAGACGCACGTCATGCTCTCGGCGCTCGCCGAGCGCGGGCCGTTGAGATATCAGCCGATCGACGTCTCCTCGGCCGCTCTCGCACGTTGCGAGTCGTCGGTGGCCGGCATCGCGGGGGTGACGGTCGAGCCGATCGAATCGGAATACCTTCCGGGCCTCGGTCATGCCGCCGCGGGGCGTGCCCATGCCGACCCGCGCTCCTACGTGGTCCGGGGCGCGTACCCGGCGTCATCCGCGAACGGCGGGACGGTCCGGCTCCATCCCCCGGGCGCCATCGGCCGTGAGACGCTGCTGGTTCTCTTCCTCGGAAGCACGATCGGAAACTTCGAGCGCGAGGACATTCCGGGCTTCCTCGCCGCGATCCGTGCCGTGCTCACTCCCGGAGATCTGCTCCTCGTCGGCACCGACCTCATCAAGGCGGTGCCCGATCTTCTCGCCGCGTACGACGACCCGCTCGGCGTGACCGCGGCCTTCGACCTCAACGTGCTCGCCCGCCTCAACCGCGAAATGGGCGCCGATTTCGACCTCACGGCGTTCCGGCACCAGGCGCGCTGGAACGCGGACGCGCGCCGGATCGAGATGCATCTCGTCTCCGAGCAGCCGCAGATGGTGAACATCGAAGCGCTGGGACTCGAGGTCGCATTTACCGAGGGCGAGAGCATCTGGACCGAGAGCTCCCACAAGTTCGAGGCCGAGGAGGCGCTCGAGCTGGGCGAACGCGCCGGTTTCCAGCGCCGCGGCCAGTGGCTCGATCGGGAATGGCCGTTCGCGGAGAGTCTCTTCATCGCCACCGCGTGAAGGCAGTGGAGATTTCACCCGCGGCTGCCGATTCTGAATCACAGCATGCGTCGCGCCTGGGCCATCGGGTTTTCGCTCCTCCTCGTCGGCGGCTGCGCGTCGTCGGGCGCTCGCTTCTCGGGCGCGGGCGGCCGCGGGCCCGAGTTCGGTCTGGCGTCCTACTACGCCAGCGAGTACGACGGACATCGCACCGCGAGCGGTCGCCGCTACGATGAAGACCGGTTGACCGCGGCGCATCGGACGCTGCCGTTCGGCGCACGGGTGCGCGTGACGAATCTCGAGAACCATCGCAGCGTCGTGGTCACCATCACCGACCGGGGTCCGTTCGGCCGAGGTCGCGTCATCGACGTGTCGAAGCGCGCGGCCCGCGAGCTCGGGTTCCTGGCGGACGGGACGACGCGCGTCCGCGTCGACGTGCTGGAGCCCTAGCTCCCCACTCCCTGGGCTTTCGGCGCCGGCTCCTCGGAGCCGCGCGACGCCTCGCCTGACAATTCCCTGCCGTTCCGCGCCCGGATTGAATTCTTGTCCGCGATTGAAGTTTCTTCCGCGCCGATCCGCACTCGTCGGCAGGCGCGGACGGGATCGTGTCACGGGATTCCGTCGCTAGAACCGCATGGCAAAGGTGGTTCGCGCGACGGCGAGGAATACGTCGTCATGGCATGGATCTCGCGTTCCTCCGAGTTCTTGGCAATGACGTCGCGGAGCCGCGTGTTCCATCCGTTCTCGCGAAAGGATCCGATCATGAAACCTCGGTTCAGGTTCCCCATGTGGCTGCCGCTGCTCGTGTTCGCGCTTGCGGTCACGGCGATGCCTTCGGCGGCGCAGGTCTATACGCGCTCATATGCACCCGCCCCGCCGCGCGTCGACGTCGATTTCCGCTTCAGCCCTCACTGGGTACGCGTGTCGGGAACGAACGTGTTGACGGTCCGGTCCGATGAGCATCCGGACTACGACATGTTCAGTCTCGGTCCCAACTATTACATCTACGACAACGGCTACTGGTATCGCTCGGATCGCTGGAACGGCGATTACGTCGCGATCAACGTCGACGACGTTCCGGTCGATTTCCAGAGCGTCCCGCAGTCGATGTGGCGCAGTTATCCAACGGCCTGGACGACGACCACGTACCGCAATGATCGCAACAACGACCGGTACTACTACAACGTGTCCAATGCCCCGGGCCCGCCGGCCATCTATTTCCGGCACAACCCGCGCTGGGTGTCGGTTGGCGCCGGCGTGCGCATGGTGAGTGAGGATCAGCGCCCGCCGTATGACATGTTCCAGTTCGGCGGGATGTTCTACATCTATGACAATGGATACTGGTACCGCTCGAGCCGCTGGAGCGGACCGTTCTTCGCGGTCGATGAGGGGTCCATCCCTCTCGAGATCTACAACGTCCCGCGTGACTGGTGGCACAGCTACCCGACGTACCGCACGTCGAGCTACCAGGTCCAGTACCGTCGCCATCACCGCGTGATCTATCGCCGTCACTACTAGCGTCGTGACGACCGGGCGGGCGTTCGCGCAAGCGGACGCCCGTTTCGTTTGGCCCCGGGCGCGATCAGCCTGTACGCTCCCGCGCCTTCGGCGTCGACGGCGGAGCCATCCGGGCCCGGTGAGCGACGCGGGCCATCCCGGAGTCGCCGCCGTGCCCCTGCTTCCGACCGACGAACAACTCGCCGCGTTCCGCCTCGCCGCGGGATTCGAGTGCGCGGCGGCGGCCTGCGGTCTCAAGAAGGGCGGCGCGCTCGATCTCGCTCTGATCCACAGCGCGCGGCCGTGCGCCGCGGCCGGCGTCTTCACCACCAACCGCTTCCAGGCCGCGCCGGTCCGATTCGACCGTGAGGTTCTCGCGACGTCGGCCGGCCGCGTGCGCGGCATCGTCGCCAACGCCGGCTGCGCCAACGCCGTGACCGGAGAGCGCGGCGATCTCGATGCCCGCTACATGGCGGCGCGGGCGGCGGAGCGGATCGGCGCCGAGCCGGGCCAGGTGCTGGTGCTCTCGACCGGCGTCATCGGCGTCTTTCTTGATCGCGCGAAGCTCGATCGGGGTTTCGCGGCGCTCGGATCGGACGCGGCGAGCCGCGCCCCCGCCGATGTCGCGCGCGCCATCACCACCACCGATACGCGGCCGAAGATCGCCGCGGCCGAGGCCCGGATCGCCGGGGGAACCATTCGCGTGGCGGGGTTCGCCAAGGGCGCGGGCATGATTCATCCGCGCATGGCGACCATGCTCGCGGTGCTGACGACCGATGCGACGTGCGAGCCTTCACGGCTCGATCGGGTGCTGCGCGCCGGCGTCGAGCGCAGCTTCAACCGCATCAGCGTCGACGGCGACATGAGCACCAACGACACCGTCCTCGCGCTGGCTTCGGGCGCGTCGGGCCTCGCGGTCGACGACTCGAGCGAGCCCGCGTTTGAGCAAGCGATGGAGGCGGTGTGCGCGTCGCTCGCCCGGCAGATCGCCCGCGACGGCGAGGGGGCGACGCGCCTCATCGAGCTCGCGGTCACCGGCGCCGAGAGCGAGCCGCAGGCGCATCGAGTCGGAGACGCGATCGCCTGCTCCCCGCTGGTCAAGACCGCGATCCACGGCCGCGATCCCAACTGGGGCCGGATCCTGGCCGCGGCGGGCTACAGCGGGGCCGCGATCGACGCGGCCCGCGTCGCGCTCTGGTTCGGGGACGGCGACGCGGTGCAGCTGGTCGAACGGGGATTGCCGCTCGCGTTCGATCGCGCGCGGGCTTCGACGCTGCTCGGCACCGATCCAGTCAACATCCGCATCGATCTCGGCCTCGGCAGCCACGGAACGACGCTCTGGACCTGCGACCTCAGCGCCGAGTACGTCCGCATCAACGCCGACTACACGACGTGATCGCGCCGCGACGAGGAGCCGCCGCCATTCTCGATTACGTCGCCGACCGCAGCGGCAGTGCGTCGAGCAGCGCGCGCAGGGCGTCGAGATCGACCGGTTTGACCAGATGGTGCTGGAACCCCGCCTGCCGCGCGCGACCACGATCCTCGTCCTGGCCGTATCCCGTGATCGCGACCAGGATGATGCTGGCGAGTCCCGGCAGCGCCCGCATCCGCTCGGCCAGCTCGTAGCCGGTCATTCCCGGCAGTCCGATGTCGAGCAGCGCCACGTCCGGCCGCTGGTCGGCCGCGACCATCAACGCGGTCCAGGCATCGTGAACGCTCGAGACGTCGTAGCCCCATGCGCGCAGCAAGGCGGTCAGCGTCTCGGCGGCATCGAGGTTGTCGTCGACCAGCAGAACCCGCCGGCCGTCTCCGACCGCGCGGCTCTCCCGACCCGGCTCTTCCACCGCCCTGGCCCGCGCCTTCTCGCGCTGGAGCGGCAGGTGCACGATGAACTCGCTGCCGAGGCCGGGCCCACGGCTCGAAACCTCGACTTGGCCCTCGTGCATCGCGACCAGCCGCTGGACCAGGGTGAGCCCGATGCCGAGGCCGCCCTCGGTACGATCAAGCGAGCGTTCGCCCTGAACGAAGAGGTCGAACACGCGTGCCGCGAGATCGGGCGAGATCCCGATTCCGGTGTCGACGACCCGGAGGACGGCGTCCTCCCCCTCCCGCTTCATACTGATCCGGATCGTCCCTCCCTCGGGCGTGTATTTCGCCGCGTTGTTCAGAAGGTTGAGGACGATCTGGGCCAGTCGCGTCACGTCACCGGCGACCACCAGTTTCTCGTCGGTGAGATCGACTTCGAATTGATGCCCGCGCGCGTCGATCAGGGGACGGGCGGCCTCGATCGCGCTGGTGACCGCGGACACCAGCTCGACCGGCTCGTGCCGCACGTTGATCTTGCCCCGCGTGAGGCGGCTGACGTCGAGCAGATCTTCGACCAGCCGGGTCAGGTGTTCGACCTGCCGGGCGATGACGCGCGTCGACCACTCCACCGTCGTCTTGCTGACATCCCGCTCGCTCATGATCGAGACCGCGTTGCGGATCGGCGCGAGCGGGTTGCGCAGCTCGTGGCCGAGCATGGCGAGGAATTCCATCATCCGGCGCTGCGATTCCTCGAGATCCTCGGCGCGCTTGTGTTGCGTGAGATCGCTGAGCACGACGGTGAAGCCGCGAACCCGGCCCAGATCGTCGGGGATCGCGGTCAGCGAGAGCCTCGCGAGATAGGAGACTCCGTCACGGCGGATGCGCCAGTCCTGGTCTTCGCTGTGCCCGCTTTCACGCGCCATTTCGAGCTGATGCTGCGGCCGATCCAGCGCGATGTCCCCCGGTGAGTAGAACCGGTCGAAGCTGAATCCGAGGACTTCGTCGGCGCGATATCCGGTGACGCGCTCCGCTCCGACGTTCCAGCTCGTCACCAGACCTTCCCGGTCGATCGTGAACAACGCGTTGTCGCGAAGGCCCTCGACCAGGACGCGGAAGTGCTCCTCGCGCATCTGCAGCTCCTGCTCATCGCGGTGACGCCCGGTCAGATCACGAGTGATCTTCGAGAAGCCGCGCGCGATCCCGCGTTCGTCGCGGATCACGGTGATGATGATGTTGGCCCAGAACGTCGAACCGTCGCGCCGCACGCGCCAGCCTTCGTCCTCGAACCGCCCGTTCGCCTTCGCGATCTCGAGCTCCCAGTCGGGCCAGCCCTTCTCGACCGCGTCGCGCGGGTAGAAGATCGAGAAGTGCCGGCCGATAACTTCGTCGCGGCGATAACCCTTGAGCTTCTCCGCGCCGGCGTTCCAGGTCACGATGCGGCCCTCGAGATCCAACATGAAGATGGCGTAGTCCTGCACGCTGTCGATCAGCAGCCGGAACCACCGGTCGCCATGCGGGAAATCAGAGGGCGGTTTTTCGGCTTGAGTCGCCGTGTGGTCGGTCGGGATCTGCCTCATCGCTCTCCCACGCCTAGGCGCATTGGGGCCGGGCAGCCCCGCGAACTCCTTTGATGACATAGCAGGGCATGTGCCATGCATGACCGAGGAGGCATCCTGCGACTTTGCCCCGCCGCTGCCGCATCGAAACGGGTTTGGGCAGCGGTAATTACAAGGCGGTTGTAATTCAAGGCGGGTAGGAATGGGAACGAAACGTCAGGCCGTCGATTCGAACGTGAGCTCGCAGGCCGTGGACGCGGCGCGCGAAGCCGGCCTTCACTACGTCTCCGATCTGTCCGCCGGAATCCGTCGCCTGCCGCGTGGCGCGAGTTTTCGATACGAGACCGCCGAAGGGCTCGCCGTGCGGGACCGATCGGAGCTCGAGCGCTTCCGATCGCTCGTCATTCCACCGGCCTGGACCGACGTCAGGATCTGCGCGTCGGCGCGCGGGCACATCCAGGCGATCGGACGCGACGCGCGAGGCCGCATGCAGTATCGCTACCATCCGCGGTGGCGCGAGACCCGCGATGCGACGAAGTTCGATCAGCTGGCGGCGTTCGCGCGAACGCTCCCCGCGATCCGGCGCCGGGTGTCGCACGACCTTCGCCTCCCCGGTCTGCCGCGGGCGAAGGTGCTGGCGACCGTCGTGCGGCTGCTGGAGACGACGCGGATGCGGATCGGCAACGAGGAATACGCGCGTCAGAATGGCTCGTTTGGTCTCAGCACGCTGCGCGACCATCACGTCACCATCGCCGGATCGCGCATGGCGTTTCGCTTTCGAGGCAAGAGCGGGCGCCGGCACGAAGTCGAAGTCACCGACCGCCGTCTCGCCGCGATCGTGAGCGCCTGCCAGGACATTCCGGGCCACGAGCTGTTCCGGTATCTCGACGAGGCGGGCACGGCTCAGAGCATCGATTCCGGCGCCGTGAACGAGTACCTGCGCGAGATCTCCGGCACCGATACCACCGCGCGCCTGTTCCGAACCTGGGCGGGCACCGTGCTCGCTCTCGGGGCGCTGCGTGCGATGAAGCCGGAGTCAGATCGCGAGCGGCGCGCGAGCCTGGTCGAGGCCGTGCGCACCGTTGCCGCCGAGCTCGGCAACACGCCGGCGGTGTGCCGGCGCTGCTACATCCATCCCGCGGTGATGGAATCCTTCCTGCGGGGCGATCTGGATCGCGCGCTGGATCAGTGCGGGACGCCGCGCTCGCCCGCCGGCCTCGACCCCGACGAGCGCCGCGCGCTCGCGTTCCTCGTCGCCGACAAGCGGCGCCGTGCGGCCGGATCGGGTTCGAGGCGACGTCGCGCGCTCAATGGCGACGGCGACGTCCGGGGGCCATCTCCTTCGCCTTCGCCACGGCCTCGTGGGTCGAGAACTGCCACGTGAGTCCGCTGCGGAGCTCGAGCACGTGCGCACCGGCGACCGAGCCTTCGCGCACGCCGACGTCCCATTCGAAGCCGGCGCGTGGAACGTAGACGAGACCGATGAGGACCGAGCCGCCCGGCGGCTCGCCGTCCTCGGCATTCCCCTCCAGCTCCATCACTGGGCCCACGCCTTCCTGATCGCCGCGCTCGAGAATGACTCCGGTCTCGAGCGCATTGATTCCTTCGCGGTCCCGCTCGACCTCCGAGTTCACGTGAGCATAGCCGCGCGGAGATCGCGTCGAGAGGATGAGCGCCAGCGAGGCTCCGGCGTGCGGATCGTCGCGCAGTGGAACCAGCATCGCCCATTCCGTCGCGAGGCTCGGCCCTCGACCGTCCTGAAGTGTCCCGCGGCGCAGGATCTGCTTGTAGGACAGCCTGAAATCGCCGAACTGCGCCGGGCCGCCGCCCTCGGGCATGAGACGCGCGGCCTCGGCAGAGAACTCGCGGCTTCCATCGGCGCCGTAGTTCAGCACCGCACTCGGCGCGTGGAGGAGGCGATCGTCCCCCCGCGCCAGGTACTCGACCGGTCCGAGCTCGAGCTCGATGTGATGCCGCTGGGCGACGTCGGCGTCGGTCAGGTCGAATGGCCGGTACGCCCGTGCCATCGCGGGCCAGAGCAGCGTCAGAACACCGAGTGCGATCGCGGCGCCGGCGGCCGCCGGCACGGCCCGTCGTCGGGTGCGATTGGCGCGGCCCATGGCCCGCTCAATGCAGCCGGGCGCGCGCGCGATCGAACTTCGCATCGAGGCTGTCGAGTGCCGTGGCGAATTCATCGCGGGCGTTCCGCCACGCATCCATGCTGGCGGACTTCACCGCATCGAGCTTCATCTGCACCTTCTGTCTCTCGATGTCGAGCGAGTCGACGTCCTGCTTCATTTCGACCTGGGCCTTCTTGCCGGCCACGGTGACGTGGGCCTTCAGCGTGTCGATGCCGGCATCGACGTCCGCGAGTTTCTGCTCGGCGCTCAGAACGAACTGGCTTCGCTCGGCGGCCTGATCGGAGCTTTCGGTGGAACCGTTGTCCGCTTTCTTCGTGCATGACACGAGCGACGCGAGCAATGCGATCGCGATCAGCCATCGAGTGCCTGACATCATCGTGACCCCCCTGATCGAGTAACGCGGCCCGACCCCGAGACTGTTTGGGTTCCTGTAAGAACCGGCGCGATTCGGTGTAAATCGTGCCCTCCGGCCGCTCGGCGATGCGCTCTGAGGGCCGCCTGAGCCGCCGCGACCGCTGGCATGGGGTCTGCACGACGTGAATCCAGCAAGCACGGGGCCAATCATCGAACCGCGAGGAGGTCACGGGCATGGCATTCTGGAAGGGAACGCTCAGCTTCGGCCTGGTCGAGATTCCGGTGAGCCTTCGCCCCGCGCTCGACTCCGACGACCTGCGATTCACGCTGCTCGACCGCGAGGGCTTCGCGCCGGTCGGAAACAAGCACTACAACAAGAGCACGGGCGACGAGGTGCCCTGGGATCGCGTCGTTCGCGGTTACGAATACGAGCCGGAAGAGTACGTGGTGCTGAGCGACGAAGAGCTGAAGAGTGCTAACGCGCATGCGACGCAGACCATCGAGATCTTCGAGTTCGTCGAGCGCGACGCGATCGAGCCGGTGTACTTCGACGTTCCCTATTTCATCGAGGCCCTGAAGGAGAGCAGCAAGAGCTACGCCCTGCTGCGCGCGGCGCTCGAGCGCAGCGGGCGCGTCGGCGTCGCCCGCGTCGTCCTGCGCACGCGCCAGCGGCTGGCCGCGGTGGTGGTGCGGAATTCGGTGATGATGCTGGACCTGCTGCGCTATGCGCACGAGCTCCGGGAACCGCAGGATCTGGTCGTGCCCGGCAGGGCGCTGAAGGGCACCGGAGTCTCGGAGCGCGAGCTCGCGATGGCCGAGCGCCTGATCGATGACATGACTGGCAGGTGGGAGCCTCAGAAATACAAGGACGAGTATCGAGATGACGTCATGGCGCTGATCCGGAAGAAGATCAAGTCCGGTCACACGCACACGATCGTCGAAGCCGAAGACGGCAGGCAGGCGCCGCGTCGCGTCTCCGAGGTCATGGACCTCATGCCCCTCCTGAAGAAGAGCCTGGAGCGGAGTCAGGGCAAGGGTGGGCGGGCCGGGCCGGCGCGGGCGCGTGAGCCGGAATCCCGTCGCGGCACGCGGCACGCGAAGGAACGGACCCGGCGGAGGAGCGCCTGAGCCGTGGCCCTTACGACCTACCGCAGGAAGCGCGACTTCAAGCGTACGCCCGAGCCTCGTGGCGCCGCGGCGCGAACGTCGCGCGGCGCCGCCGGCCGGTTCGTGATCCAGAAGCACGCGGCCTCGCGGCTCCACTACGACTTTCGCCTGGAGTTGGATGGCGTGCTGAAGAGCTGGGCGGTGCCAAAGGGACCGAGCCTCGATCCCGCGGACAAGCGTCTCGCAGTCGAGGTCGAGGATCATCCGCTCGAGTACGGGGACTTCGAGGGAGTCATTCCCGCCGGCCAATATGGCGGCGGCAAGGTGCTGCTCTGGGATCATGGCAGCTGGAAGCCGCGGAACGATCCCCGCGAGGGCTTGAAGCGCGGCAGCCTGAAGTTCGACCTCGAAGGCCGGAAGCTGCGGGGCGGCTGGGCGCTGGTGCGGATGGGAGCCCGGAACGGCGGCGACAAGAACTGGCTGCTGATCAAGGAGCGCGATGCCCATGCGCGGTCGGGCGACGCCGCGGACGTCGTTGCCGGGCGGCCGGAGAGCGTCAGCAGCGGACGCGCGATCGAGGAAATCGGCAGCGCCAGGGTCCGGGGTGCGCGAGCGGGCGCGCTGCCGCGGCGCATCGCTCCCGAGCTCTGCACGCTGGTGACGGGACCGCCCGAGGGGGACGAGTGGCTGCACGAGATCAAGTTCGACGGCTACCGGATTCTCTGCCGCATCGAGAACGGCAAGGTCCGCCTGCTGACCCGCAACGATCAGGACTGGACGGACCGATTCCGTGAAGTGGCGGAAGCCGCCGGTGATCTGCCGGTCGACCGCGCGATGATCGACGGCGAGGTCGTGGTGATCGGACCCGACGGCGCCAGTCATTTTCAGGCACTGCAGAACGTGCTCCGCGAGAAGCGCCACCGCGGCCTCGTCTATTTCGCGTTCGACCTGCTTCACCTCGACGGCCAGGATCTGAGGGGCGCCGCACTCGAAGATCGAAAAGCGGCGCTGTCACGGCTGCTCCGAAAACGCGCGGGCCCGATCCGCTTCAGTGATCACGTCGCGGGCCGAGGCGGTGAGTTCTACGCCGAGGCGTGCCGCCGTCATCTCGAGGGCGTGGTGTCGAAGCGCCGCGACTCCCGCTACGTCTCCGCCCGCACGCGTGACTGGGTGAAGTCGAAGTGCACCGGGCGACAGGAGGTCGTGATCGGCGGATTCACCGAGCCGCGGGGAGCGCGCGGCGGCTTCGGCGCGCTGCTGCTCGGAGAATTCGACGGGAAGTCCCTGCGCTATTGCGGCCGCGTCGGAACCGGATTCGACCACGAGACGCTGCGCGATCTGCGCCAGCGGCTCGACGCGCTCGAGGTTCGCGACTCGCCGTTCGCCGACGGACCGAAGGGCTCGCGTGACGTCCACTGGGTCGAGCCGCGCCTCGTCGCCGAAGTCGAGTTCACCGAGCGCACGCGGGACGGACTCCTGCGTCACCCCTCGTTCCAGGGTCTGAGAGAGGACAAGCCCGCCCCCCAGGCGGTGAGAGAGACGGCGCACCGTCCCTCCGCCAACGGGTCCGGCGCGCGCCGGGCGGCGCCGGCCTCGAAGCCCGCTCGCGCCCGGTCGCGATCCCGGGCGAGGTCCGGCGCCGGAGCCGTCGCCGGGATCACGCTCAGCCATCCGGACAAGGTGCTCTACCCGGAGAACGGCCTCACCAAGCTCGATCTCGCCGCGTATCTCGAATCGGTCGGGCCCTGGATGGTGCCCGAGATCCGCGGGCGTCCGCTGATGCTGCTGCGCTGCCCCGACGGACGTTCCGGCGGATGTTTCTTCCAGAAGCACCCCTCGGGCACGACCGATCCCTCGCTCGACCGCGTTCCGGTCCGTGAATCCGGCGGGCGGACGACCTATCTCGCCGTGCACGATCCGGCCGGACTCGTTTCCCTGATCCAGGGTGGAGCGCTTGAGATCCACATGTGGGGCGCCCGCGCGGATCGCCTCGAGCAGCCGGATCGGATGGTGTTCGATCTCGATCCGGATCCATCGGTCGAATGGACACGCGTGGTCGACGCCGCGCGCCGGACGCGTGAGATTCTCGGCGAGGCCGACCTCGAGAGCTTCGTCAAGACCACGGGTGGCAAGGGTCTCCATGTCGTGGTGCCGCTCCGGCGCGGCCCGACCTGGGACGATCTCAAGACGTTCTCGGCGGGAGTCGCCGCGCGACTGCTCGCCACCGACCCGGATCGATTCACGACGCAGGCATCGAAGGCGCGGCGCCACGGGCGTATCTTCATCGACACCCTTCGCAACCGGCGCGGCGCGACGTCGATCGCTCCCTACTCACCGAGGGCGCGCGAAGGAGCGCCGGTTTCGATGCCGCTCGACTGGAACGATGTGACGCCGCGCCTTCAGCCGTCGCGCTTCTCCGTCGCGTCGGCATCGCGATTCGTCGGCGCGAGAGCGTCGGACCCATGGAAGTCGATGGACTCGATCAGGCAGACCCTCACCGCGGCGATGCTCCGCCGGATCGCCGCGCCGCGCCGCACCACTCCCCGGAAGGAGAGCCGATGAAAATGCACCGCCTGGCTGCGCCGATCGCGATCGCGATCGCATCCCTCGCCGCGACGCTGGTGCTCGCCGACCGCGAAGACGCCCCGGTCCTCGAGACCCGGAAGGTGCTGCTCGAGAACGATCGCGTGCGCGTGCTCGAGTATCGCAGCAAGCCCGCGGGCGGCATCTGCGGCGCCGGCTCCCATTCGCATCCCGCGCACCTGACCGTGGTGCTCGCGCCGTCGCGCGATCACGCGGTCCGCTCGGACGGCAAGGTCGAGGACGGCGAGATGCAGGTGGGCGACGTCTACTGGAGCGACGGCGAGACCCACACCGACGTCAATACCGGCACCACGCCCTCGTACCTGATCGTCATCGAGCTCAAGGACGCGGCGGCAAGATCCGGAACCGTGACGCGGCGCTGAAGCGCGCGGGCCGGCCCAAAACGCGACCGGCACCGGCGCGGAACGGCGCCGGTGCCGGCACATGAATCGAACGACCGCGCGTCTAGGACGCCGGCGCGATGTTCTGGTTCATGCGGAAGAGATTGGTCGGATCGTACTTCGCCTTGAGCTTCGTGAGCCGGTCGAAGTTCACGCCATAGGCGCCGGCGCGGACCCGCTGGGTTTCGTCTTCCGGCATGAAGTTCACGTACACGCCGCCCGTCGCATGAGGCGTCATCTTGTCGAAGAGGTCACGCGCCCACGCGATGCACGCCTTGTCGTCGGCAGGACTCGACCACCGCGTGTGCACGTTCATGATGTACACGACGTCGCGATGCGGGTAGGCGGTGGCCTTGGCCGGCACCTGGTTCACCCTGCCTCCCAGGTGACCCATGAAGATCTCGCAGTCGGGTGACGGCAGGCGGCCGATGGCGTCGACCAGGAGCTTGATCGCGGCATCGTTGATCTCGAGGAAATCGTGCGACTTCCAGTAGTTGCGCACGCCCGGGGCCAGCAGCGGATCGAACGCGGTCTGCCACCCGGCCAGAGGGTTCGGCCCGATCACCGTCGCGATCGGCTTGCCGATCGCCTCGAGCGGAGCGATCGCCTTCTTTCCCTGCTCGAGATCGCCGCACCAGCACACCGCGAGGACCAGGACTTCCTTGCCGTGCCACTCGGCGGGCAGGAAGGGGAGCGGCGGCGCCTTGCGCATGACCACCCAGCAGGTGAGCTCTTCGGGAGCCTTGGCGGTGAACTTGCGCCAGGCGTCCAGCAGCTCCGAGGCCTGGGCGAACGGATGAACGATCAGGCCCGAGAGCACCGTCGGCCCGATCGGGTGCAGCTGGTATTCGAACGACGTCACGACTCCGAAGTTTCCGCCGCCGCCGCGAATCGCCCAGAAGAGGTCCGGGTTGTCCTTCTCACTGGCGTGCAGCAGTTTTCCGTCCGCCGTCACGACGTCGGCCGCGAGCAGGTTGTCGATCGTGAGCCCGTACTTCCGGCTGAGCCAGCCGAAGCCGCCGCCGAGCGTGAGCCCGGCGATGCCGGTGGTCGAATTGATTCCGGTCGGAGTGGCGAGCCCGAATGCCTGGGCTTCCTTGTCGAACTCGCCGAGCGTGACTCCCGGCTCGACCCGCGCGGTCTTCGCCACCGGATCGATGCGCACCGACTTCATCGGCGTGAGGTCGAGCATCAGCCCGCCTTCGGAGACCGCGTTGCCGGCGATGTTGTGGCCTCCACCCCGCACCGCGAGCGTCAACCCGTGTTTCCTCGCGAACGAAACCGCGGCGATGACGTCGGCGGCGCCGGCGGCGCGGACGATCACGGCCGGCCGGCGGTCGATCATGGCGTTCCAGATCGTGCGCGCGGCGTCGTAGCCGGGGTCGCCGGGAAGATGAAGCGTTCCGCGCAGCTGTCCCCGCAGCGCGTCGAGCGCGGTCGGATCGAGCGTGGTGGTCCCAGTGCGGGTATTCAGACTTGCCGTGCTCATGGGGAGTCTCCCTGAAGAGGAATCGGCGGGCTGGCCAAGGCGGCGCCCGCAGGATGCCCGCCCGGACTCGGTGGCGTCAACCCGATTCGCGCCCCGCCCCGCGATGTGAGCGGTCTACGGATTCATATCCGCGGCGTGACGCGCTGTGCTACGATTTTCGGCCGTCACGCCCCGTCCCCCACCGGAGCGGCTCCCCCATGTCGACCCAAGCCTTCTGGCGCTCCTTCTATACATTCCTCGCGGTCTTCGCGCTTTGCGGCCCTTCGGTCCCGGCCGCGGCGCAGGGTACGGCCGATTCGACCCGGGCCGAGTCCGGCCCCGCCGAAATGGAACGCGCCCTGATCGATCAGGGCTTGGAGAACGTCAGCGCCGATCCGGACCACGGCATGGTGGGCTACGAGAACCGGCGATACCGACAGAGCGCCGAGGCGCTCGGAATCGCGCGGCGCGCCGCCGGCCGGCCGATCCTCGCGTTCGAGCGCCGGAGGGGTCTCGCCGCCGCGGCGATCGAGACCGACGAGCGCGTAAGTCCCGCGCGCTTCCACGTGCTCTATCCCAGCGACGCCGAGTTCCCCGCGCCCCCCGCCGGTCCGCTTCGATCGACGACGTTCACGCGCGCCGATCTCGATCTCGGCGCGCTGGTCGACTACCGCGTCGGCCAGATCTTCGACCCGCTTCAGATCCGCGTCGATCTCGAGCCGCGGCTGATCCTGAATCCGTGGCCGGGGGCGTCGGCGCGCGCCGGAATACTGATTCCGGTTCAGAACAATTTTCCGACCAGCGCGCTCGAGCCGGATCTCGATCGCGTCCGGCCGGGGCGGATCAGTCTCGATCAGTTCGTTTGGCTGCCGCGAGCCGCGCTGGCGTCGTTCTCGGGCGGCTATTTCGGTGACAATCGCTGGGGCTTCGCGCTCGGCGCCGCCCGTCCGCTCGATCAGGGCTCGTGGCTGATCGACGCCGAGGTCGAGCGTACCGGCTTCCTGGCCTTCCCCGAGGGCGGAGCGGTCTATTCGAGTCTCGATGAGACCAGTGGATTCGCCGGGGTCACGTACCGTCCGCCGTTCCTCGATCTCGCGCTGCGGGCGCGCGCCGCTCAGTTTCTGTATGGAGACCGCGGCGTCGACCTCGAAGCGCGCCGCTCGTTCGGCGACCTCGACGTGGCGTACTTCGCCTCGCGCTCGAGTGGTATCAATGTCTATGGAGTCCGGCTCGACATTCCGATCCCTCCGTCCCGCCGCCAGTCGGGAACGCGAATCCGTCTCCAGCCGGTCGAGCGATTCGGTCTCTCGTTCCGGGACCACAGCGAACCGATCGCGCTGTTCGTGACCGGCGTCGCCTCGCGCGAGGACTACCTGCGCCAGTTGAGCCTCCCCTCCCTCGAGGCCAATGCCGGCCGCTATCGCCGGGCCCTCGGGGACGAGCCCGCCGAGGCCCGGACCGAGGTTCCGTGGGTCTCCATGACCGGGATGACGGGGTTCATCAATACCCCCTGGGCGGGCACCATCAACGACCGGGGGTTCGAGGCGGGCTATAACTACATCCCTCGCCGCTGGGCCTGGGATCACCGCGGAACCAACGACAATGAGGTCTTCTACAGCACCCTCGGGTTCCTGCCCCGGATCGAGACCTCGCTGCGCTGGACCCGGATTCCGGGATACCACAGCTTCCAGGAGATCATCCCCGACTCGAAGCTGGTCGACATGGACCGGATGGCCAGCGGCCGCATCGAACTGCTCCATCCGGGGCCGGGACGACCCGGACTTGCCGCCGGTATCGAGGACGCTGAGGGCACCCGGAGATTCCATTCAACCTATGCGGTCGCCGGCCTCCCCCTGTCATTTCTTCACGTGCAGACCAGGGCCAGTCTGGGCTATGGTTTCCGCATATTCGACGCGACTCGCTACGTGCTCGACGGAACGTTCGGAGCGGTCGAGTGCGCGCTACCGCGATTCGCGCGAGTGCAAATCGAATATGATTCCGA
>DATJEP010000099.1:0-6720 GCA_035496475.1 Candidatus Udaeobacter sp. | reverse complement strand
CCACGCGTGCAGCGTGGCGAATTCGCCCGCCTCGATCTGCTTTTCGATCCCGGCGTGAGCCTTGCGCGCCGCGGCGAAGAACTGGGCGCTGAGGATGTTCCCCAGGGTGTAGCCCTGGAACGCGCCGCCGATCGGCCCGCTGTACCAGTGGACGTCCTGCAGCACACCGTCCTTGTCGTCGGGAACATCGATGCCGATGTCGTCGCGGAACCGCGACCGCCATGCCTCGGGCAGGTCGCGCACCGCGAGGCGCCCCTCGAGCAGATCGAGCTCGAGATCGAAGCGCAGCATGACGTGAAGGTTGTACGTCACCTCGTCGGCATCGGTTCGGATCAGCGAGCGCTCGACCTTGTTGATGGCGCGGTAGAGCTGATCGAGTGACGTGCCGGCCAGCGCTTCGGGGAAGGCGCGCTGCATCGCCGGGAAGAAATGCGTCCAGAACGGGCGGCTGCGCCCGACCAGGTTTTCCCACAGCCTCGACTGGCTCTCGTGCACGCCGGCCGAAGTCCCGATGGCGAGCGGCGTCCCCTCGAAATCGCGGCGGATGCCCTGCTCGTAAAGCGCGTGGCCGCACTCGTGCAGGGTGCTGAACAGCGAATCGGTGAAATCATTCTCGCGGACGCGCGTGGTGATGCGCACGTCGCCGAGCGAGAACTTGGTCATGAACGGATGGTGCGTGAGGTCTTGGCGTCCGCGCCGGAAGTCGTAGCCGAAGCTCCGGATCACCTCGAGGCCGAACGCCAGCTGCCGATCGGCCGGCACCTTGCGGGCGAGACACGTGTCGTCGGCGGGCGCGCGTTCGCCGATGGCGCGAACCAGCGGGATCAGCCGCGCCCGCAACGCGCCGAAGATCTTCCGCACCGACGAGGCCTTCATGCCGTAGTCCGACAGGTCGATGAGCGGATCGGCCGGGCTTTCCGAACCGGGGAAATAGCTCGAATACCGGCGACTGAGTTCGAGGGTCTTTTCGAGCAGCGGGCGGACACGCTTGAAATCGTTGGCCGGACGCGCCTCGGTCCAGACATGGAAACAGTCCGCGGCATGGCCGTTGAGCTCCGAGACGAACTCGGCGGGAACCCGCACCGCCTGCTCGTACTCGCGGCGGGTGATGCGGATCAGCGAGGCGTCGTCGGAGTCGTAGGGCAGGCGCTCCGCCTGGGCGTCGAGGCGATCGAGAAGGCTGCCGAGCGCGGCATCGGTGAACTTCGCATGGGCGAGTCCGCTCAGCGTGGCGAGCTGGCGGCCGCGCGCTTCGGCGCCGCCCACAGGCATGTACGTCGCCTGGTCCCAGCGCATCAGCGCGCTCGCCATCTGAAGGTCATTGACTTCGAGCAGGCGGCGACGGAGCTCCTCCAGCAGTTCCTTCATGTCGTTCCCCGGGATGTCGGTCGTTCGTGCGTGATCGGCGTGAGCCGCAGGGCGTGCCTGGACGCCCTCATCCTAGCGTGCGAAGCCGGGCGGTGTCACTGGCGCCGGCACCAGCGCGATGCGACCATGACGATCATGCACTCGAACCGCATCCGCGATCTCGGGCTCGTGTGGTCGATCCTCGTTGCCGGTTGTGCCGGCCCCGCGCGCCTCAGCACTCAGTGGACCGATCCGGCGTTTCGATCGAGCACGCTGCGCCAGGTGATGGTGCTCGGCGGCGGCGCGCCGGGAAACGCGGCCGCGCTCGAACGCGGCTTCGCGCGTGCGCTCGCCGCCAGCGGCGTCGGCGCGATCGCGGGACGCGGCGGGGCCCCCGACGCGCCGGCGGATTCCGCGGGCTGGTGGGCACGGGCGGCCGAGCTCGGATCGGACGCGGTGCTGGTGACGCGGCTGGTCGGCGCGCGCACCATCGACGCGAATTATTCCAACGTGACGTCGTACGTCGCCGTCCCTCCCGGGTATTCCGCGGGATGGTACAGTTACTGGCTCGCCGTCCGAGGCGGGGGCGACGCCACCGCGAACGCGCCGGTAAGGCTGGAAGCCAACCTCTACCTTCATCCGGGGAATCAGCTGGTGTGGTCCGCGGTCTCCGAGACGTTCGAGCTCTCAGGGCAGGCCGGCGATCCGGGCGCGGACCGCGAATTCGACCGCCCGATCGAGACGCTCGCTCAGGCGCTCCGGCCGAAGCTCCCGCGGAGACGCCATGACCGATAGCGCCACGCTCCAGCTGCGCGCCCACGTCGCCGATCAGCTCAAGATCTGGCCGCTCGATCAGGCGAGCCTCGTCATCGGCCGCTCGTCGCGCTGCGCGATTCACCTTCCCGACGGGACGGTATCGAAGGAGCACGCCGAGATCGTCCGCACCGGAGAGGAATGGCGCGTCCGCGACCTCGGCAGCCGGAACGGCACGCGCGTCAATGGACGCGAGGCGGTCGAGCCGATCGCGCTAAGGGCCGGCGACCATCTCGAGGTCGGCCAGGTGCTGCTCGAGGTGGCCCATGAGGCGACCCGCCCGCAGGTGCGCTTCAACGATGCCACGGTGATGGGTTCGTCCCTGAGGCTGCGCGCCGACCAGATTCTCGAGCGCCGGAGCAGGAGCGGAGGAACTGCGGAGCTCGTGCACCTGCTGGCCGACGCCGGACGCCTGCTGGTGCGCCCGAAGCCGCTGACCGAGACCTGCGACGAGCTGCTGTCCTTCGTCGAGCGCGCGGTGCGCGCCTCGCGCTACGTGCTGCTGCTGCAACCGGGCCCGGATGCCGAGCCGGTCCAGATCGCCGCGCGCACGCCGGGTGGCCGCACCAGCCAGCCGCTCGCGCTGTCGCGCTCGATCATGCGCACCGTCATCGCGGAATGCACTTCGGTGCTGACCGCCGACGCCGCGCTCGATCCGCGCTTTCAGGGGCAGCTGAGCATCGTGAGCCAGTCAGTGCGCTCGGCGATGGCGGTGCCGCTGTTCGACAACGAGCGCGTCCTCGGGGTTCTCTACGTCGACAGCCAGGACCTGAGCATCGCCTTCAGCGAGGAGCAGCTCGAATTGCTGACGCTGATCGCGAACATGGCGGCGGTCAAGATCACCAACGCCCGTCTGCTCGAAGCCGATCAGGCGCGGGCCCGGCTGGCCCAGGAGCTGGCGACCGCGGCCGAGATCCAGCGCGGGCTGCTGCCGCTCGCCCCGCCGCGCATGCCGGGATGGGAGTTCGACGCCTACCTCGAGACCTGTCACGAGGTCGGCGGCGACCTCTACGATTTCCATCGCGGCCGCGACGGCCGCATCACGTTCGTGGTCGGCGACGTGACCGGAAAGGGCATGGGAGCCTCGTTGCTGATGTCTTCGTTCCTCGCTTCGGCCCGCGTACTCTACGACGTCTGCCCCGGGCTCGGCGAGCTCTCGAGCCGGCTCGGCAGCCTGGTGTTCGCCAGCACCGGCGCCCGGCGGTTCATCACCGGCTTCCTCGGCCGGCTGGATCCGTCGACGGGGGCGCTCGAATACGTGAACGCAGGGCACCCCGCGCCGTGCGTCGTGAACGACGAAGGCCTGCGGGCGCTCGAGAGCACGGGGATCCCGTTCGGGATCCTCCCCGACTTCGAGTACGTCACCGCCTCGACGGAGCTCGGCCCGGGAGAGCTGCTGGCGATCTTCAGCGACGGGATTCCCGAGGCTCAGCGCGGCGAGGAGTTCTTCGAGGACGAGCGCCTGCGCGAGGTGCTGCGCCAGCAATCGACCACGGCGGAGCTGTCGCGCGCGCGACAGAACGTGATCGAGCGCGTCGAAGCGTTCGTCGACGGTGCTCCGCGCACCGACGACATCACGCTGCTGATGGTGCGGCGATCGCGATGAGCGCTCGCCCGCGTCGTCCCGTTCGCGCGTTCGGGATCGGCGCCGTGCTGGCGCTCGGTCTCGCCGCGTCCCGATCGCGCGCGATCGCCGCGCCGCTCTCGTCCGCCGACTCGATCCGCACCGCCGCGGACACCGCCGCCGCGGGCGCTCACATCGACTCCGCCGCCGTCGCGCGGGCAGCCTTCGTGTTCGCCGACACGCTGCGTTCGCGCATGGGGGCGTGGCAGCAGGTCGCCGGTCACGTCGAGATGGGCGGAACGATCTCGACCTGGATCGCCTACCTGAAAGGCGGCGAGCCGCGCGGCATCGTCGAGACCATCGCGCAGCCGGAGGTCGGAACGCGGCGCAACGAGTACTTTTTCGAGGACGGCGTTCTTCGCGTCTTCACCTCGCGCGGACCCGTGGCGCTGACCGTGCCGGCCGCGGAGCGGAGGCCCTACGAGCTCCGCATCGCGTTCGACGCGAAGGGCGGCGCGATCGGCTCCTGGAAGGTGATCGGCGGCCGCAGGGACGAGGTCGAGCCGTCGGAAGCCGCGGGCGCCGAGGCGCGCGCGGGATGGCTACGCGAGCTGGTGCGACGGAGCGTCGAAACGCCCCGCTAGCTCCGGTGCGGACCGTCTCAGGCGGCGCGGCGGTGCATCACCTCGCGCAACGCCGGCGGAACCAGCGCCAGCTCGGCTCGCAGCTCCGCCAGCACGTCCTCGGCCTCGACCAGGTTCCCGCAGCGCGCCAGGATCTCGAGCCGGAGCGCGACCTCGGCCGCGGAAGCGGCGCCGAGCGTGAGCAGGAGGCCCTTCACGGTGTGCGCGGCGCGCGCCAGGGTCGGCGCGTCGCCCTTCGCCAGCGCGTCCTGCATCTCACGCTCGCGCTGCGGCTGGTCGCGCACATACGTCTCGACGATGTCCCGCATCATGTCGGCGTCGCCTTCGAGATTGGCCTCGAGCTTCGCCGGGTCGATGACACGCCCGTGGGATTTCGAGCGCGGCGAGACCGCCGTGCGCGGCATGGAATGGTTGCCGCTGCGATTCGGAAACAGACGGTCCAGCGTTCCGAACAGATCCGAGCTGCTGATCGGCTTCGACACGTAACCGTCCATTCCCGCCTTCAGGCACTGCTCGCGGTCCCCGGTCATGGCCAGAGCGGTCAAGGCGATGATCGGCAGATGGCCGCCGCTCTGGCGCTCGCGACCGCGGATCGCCTGGGTGGCTTCGAATCCGCCCATGCGCGGCATGTGCACGTCCATCAGCACGACGTCGAACGTGCCGCGGGCCAGCTGATCGAGCGCCTCCTGTCCGTCGCCGGCGACCGTCACGGTATGACCGCGCTTTTCGAGCATCGTCATCGCCAGCTTCTGATTGACGGCGTTGTCCTCGACGAGCAGCACCCGGAGGGGGGATCGATCGGCGCCCGGAGGGGATGATGCGGGAGTCATGGGGGACGGCTCCTTCCTGGAATCCGTGGGATGGGTGTTTTCGCGGGCCGGCCTGCCGCCGACCACCTGGCTGACGAACTGGTGCAGGGTCTTCTGCGTGATCGGCTTGGTCAGGTACGCCGCCAGGCCCAGCTCGCGGCAGCGCGCCGCGTCGCCGTTCTGGCCGCCCGAGGTCAGCATCATCACGGTCGAGCTGGAGACGTCGGGCATGGTGCGAATCCGCTCGGTGAGCGTCATGCCGTCCATCTCCGGCATGTGGTAATCGACGATGATGAGTCCGAATGGAGCCTGGGTCGCCCGGGCACGCTCGAGCTCGATCAGCGCGGCGCGTCCGTTGTCGACGGCGATCGGCCGCATGCCGAGCCGGAACAGCTGCTCGGCCAGAATGCGCCGGTTGGTGGCGTTGTCGTCGACGATCAGCGCCGGAATGCCACGCAGGTCGGGCGGTGCGCTGTCGCCTTCGTGCTCACGGTCCGCGTCGATCCCGACCCGTGTGGTGAAGTGGAACGTCGTGCCCTGATCTTCGACGCTCTCGACCCAGATGCGGCCGCCCATCATCTCCACCAGCCGCCGGCAGATGGTGAGACCGAGTCCGGTGCCGCCGTACTTCCGCGTGGTCGAATTGTCCGCCTGAGTGAACGCTTCGAAGATCGTCTCGAGCTTGGCCGGCGAGATTCCGATGCCGGTGTCACTCACCGAGAAGTGGAGGCGGCATTCGATCGCGCTCACCTCCTCGGCTTCGACCCTCAGCAGGACCTCGCCGCGCTCGGTGAACTTGATGGCGTTGCCGATCAGGTTCACCAGCACCTGCCGCACCCGCGATGGATCGCCGATCAGCGCCTCGGGAACGCCGGGACGCAGGTCGCAGAGCAGCTCGAGGTTCTTCTGGTGGGCGCGCAGCGCCACCGTCTTCAGGGCGGTGCCCACTTCCCGCTCGAGATCGAACGGGACGTGATCGAGATCGAGCCGTCCGGCCTCGATCTTGGAGAAATCGAGGATGTCGTTGATGACCGACAGCAGCGTGTCCGCCGAAGCCCGTGACGTCTGCAGGTAGTCGCGCTGCTCGTCGTCGAGGTCGGTGTCGAGCGCGAGCTCGGTCATTCCGATCACGCCGTTCAGCGGGGTGCGGATCTCGTGACTCATGTTGGCGAGGAACTCGCTCTTGGCGCGGCTGGCGGCCTCGGCGCGGTCGCGCGCGCTGGTCAGATCGGCGTTGGTCGCGCGCAGCTCGGCGGTGCGCGCCGCGACCTCGGCCTCGAGATGCTCCTGATGCTGACGCAGCTGCTGGTCGCGGATCTGAATCTGGCTCAGCATGTCGTTGAAGCCGTCGATCAGGACGCCGATCTCGTCGCTCCCCGTGCGCTGGGCGCGCACCGAGAAGTCGCGCTCCTCGCTGACACGGCGGGCGGTGCCGGCCAGTCGCAGCACCGGGCCCGAGATCAGGCCCTGAAGCTGCGAGGCAAGGCCGAGCGCGACCAGCGACGACAGCAGCAGAACGGCGAGCATGATGATTCCGTAGCGG
>DATJEP010000098.1:0-31954 GCA_035496475.1 Candidatus Udaeobacter sp. | reverse complement strand
GCGATCGAGCCCTGGCTGATCGCGCACCTCGGGTTCCTGCCCCTGTTCCAGGGATTCCCCTTCGGCCTCGGCGTGCTGAACGCCGGCCTCGTGCTCGCGATCATGATCCTGCCCACCATCGTGTCGCTGTCGCGCGAGATCCTGCGCGTCACCCCCGGCGGACTCAGGGAAGCCGCGCTCGCGCTCGGCGCGACGCGGGCCGAGGCCATCACCGTGATGCTCGGCGCGGCGCGGCCCGGCATCGTCGGCGCCGTGATCCTCGCTCTCGGCCGCGCGCTCGGCGAGACCATGGCGGTGACCATGGTGATCGGGAACACCAACCGGATCTCCGCCTCGCTGCTCGCTCCCGGCGCGACGATGGCGAGCGTGATCGCGAACGAATTCACCGAGGCGACCGGGAAGCTCCACCTCGCCGCGCTGATCGAAATCGCGCTCCTGCTCTTCGCGATGACGCTGGTGGTCAACGGCGTCGCGCGCCTTCTGGTCTACTGGTCGTTCGGAGCGAGACGCGATGTCGCCGGCGCCGTCTGACGCCCTGACGCTGGGCTCGCCGGCGCTCGCGCTCCGGCCGCTGCCGGCGGGCCGCCCGGCATTCGTGCGCCGGTTCTCGAACCTGCTGCTGATCGTGGCGTCGGGGGCGAGCGCGCTGATCGTGATGACGCCGCTGGTGCTCATCATCGGCGAATTGCTGGTGCGCGGCCTGCCGGGAATGAGCCTCGGATTCTTCGTTCACATGCCGGCGCCGGTCGGAGAGCCGGGAGGGGGGATGGCGAACGCCATCGTCGGCACCGGGATCCTGGTCGGGCTCGGACTCGTGCTCGCGCTTCCGATCGGGGTCGGAACCGGCGTCTACCTCGCCGAGCACGGCAACGGTCCGCTCGGCTCGACCGTGCGCTATCTCGCGGACGTGCTGAGCGGCGTTCCCTCGATCGTCATCGGCGTCGCCACCTACGGGCTCGTGGTCGTCACGCTCGGTCATTTCTCGGCGCTGGCGGGAGGCGTCGCGCTCGGATTGCTGATGATTCCGACCCTGGCGCGCTCGACCGAGGAAGTGGTGCGGCTGGTCCCGGCGTCCTACCGCCAGGCCGCGCTCGCGCTCGGCGCTCCGAAATGGAAGGTGACCCAGGCGGTGGTTCTCCCCGCGGCCCGCGCCGGCATCGTCACCGCCACGCTCCTCGCGCTGGCGCGCGCGGCGGGCGAAACCGCCCCGCTGCTCTTCACCGCGCTCGGCAACCGATTCTGGTCCACCGCCATCGAACGCCCCATCGGCTCGCTGCCCGTGATGATTTACGATTACGCGCGGGCCCCGTATGCGGACTGGAATCGCCAGGCGTGGGCCGGAGCGCTGGTGCTGCTGATTCTCGTGACCGTGGTTTCGGCGCTGCTTCGATTGACCGCACGGAGGATCCGTTGAGCGTGAGCACTCGTCCGGTCGTGACCCCGCCGCGGACTCCGAGGCCCGAAGTGCCGGCGGGAGGCGCCGTCCCGATGCCGAAGCCGGGACCGTCGGACGCGGGCGCTTCGGGGACGACGCGCGGCACCGCGCCGTCACGCGTCGCGCTCTCGATGCAGGATTTCAGCCTGTCGTACGGAACGCGGCCGGCGCTCCAGCACGTCGATCTCGAGATTCCGGATCACAGCGTGACCGCGATCATCGGTCCGTCGGGCTGCGGCAAGAGCACGCTGCTGCGCACGTTCAACCGCATGAACGACCTGATCCCGGGCGTGCGCGTGAGCGGCACGGCGCGCTTCGGCGCGATCGACGTCTACGCCAGCGGCACCGACGTGGTCGAGCTCCGGCGCCGTGTCGGCATGGTGTTCCAGCGGCCGAATCCGTTTCCGAAGTCGATCTTCGAGAACGTCGCGTTCGGTCTCCGCATGCTCGGAGTCCGGAAGCGCCGCGAGCTCGAAGGACGCGTCGAGCAGAGTCTCCAGCACGCGTCGCTGTGGAACGAGGTGAAGGACCGCCTCCACGGCTCCGCGCTCCAGCTCTCGGGCGGACAGCAGCAGCGGCTGTGCATCGCGCGCTGTCTCGCCGTCGAGCCCGAGGTGATCCTGATGGACGAGCCGGCCTCGGCCCTCGATCCGACCGCCACCGCGCGGGTCGAAGAGCTGGTGCTGGGGCTCAAGGAGCGCTATACGCTGGTGGTGGTGACGCATAACATGCAACAGGCGGCGCGCATCTCCGACCGCACGGCGTTCATGCTCGAGGGCAAGCTGGTCGAGTTCGACGAGACGCGGCGCCTGTTCACGAGTCCGCGGCAGAAGCTGACCGAGGACTACATCACCGGCCGCTTCGGCTGATCGGCGGCGGAGGACATCGGTGGAGCGACATTTCGTTCAGGAGATCGAGGCGCTCAAGGCGCAGCTGCTGCAGATGGGCGGCCGGTCCGAGAGCATCATCGGCAAGTCGATCGAGGCGCTGCGGCGCCGCGATACCGCGCTGGCGCGCGAGGTCATCGACGACGACCGCGCCATCGACCGGCTCGAGATCGACATCGAAGAGCGCTGTGTCGGCCTGCTCGCGCTGCAGCAGCCGCTCGCCAGCGACCTCCGCTTCATCACCGCGGCACTCAAGATCTCGAACGATCTCGAGCGCGTCGGCGATCACGGCGTGAACATCGCCGGCAGCGCCCTCAAGCTGGCGGCCGAGCCCGAGCTCAAGCCGCTCGTCGACATTCCGCGCATGGCGAGCCTGGCCGGCGGCATGCTGCGCGAGGCGCTCGACGCGTTCGTCCGCCGCGACGCCGAGACCGCCCGCCGGCTGTGCCGCAGCGACGACGAAGTCGACGCGCTGAATCGCCAGCTCTTCCGCGAGCTGATCTCCTACATGATCGAGGATCCGCGCTCGATCACGCGCGCGATGGAGCTGATCCTGGTGGCGCGAAATCTCGAGCGCGTCGCCGACCTCGCCACCAACATCGCCGAGGAGGTGGTGTTCATCGCCGAGGCGCGCATCATCAAGCACAACGCCGAGGCGGAGGCCGGCGCCACCTCGGCCGCTCCCGCGCCGGGCACGAGCGCGTCCACGCCGCGCGACGACGACTTCGGCCGCAGCTGACGCGGCGGAACGCCCGCTCACCGCAGCGGACGGTAGCGGAACGCGGGTTCACCGCGGCGGACGCCGGAGCGCCTGCCCGCCGGATCCGCACCCGCCGCTCGTGCTCAGTCGTCCTCGGCGGGCGCGCGCCTCGTGATCTTCTTCTGCGAGTCGCGCCGCTTGGCCTTGAGCCGCTTCTCGACCGCGGCGCGCGACGGCGCGCTGGCGACGCGGGGCCGCCGCACGCGCGCGCGGCGCTCCAGCGTCTCCCAGACGCGCTCGAGCGCAAGGCGGCGGTTGCGGAGCTGGGATCGGCTC
Source organism: Candidatus Udaeobacter sp. (assembly GCA_035496475.1). Lineage (GTDB taxonomy): Bacteria > Eisenbacteria > RBG-16-71-46 > RBG-16-71-46 > RBG-16-71-46 > JACOSU01. The sequence continues at coordinate 28,596 of DATJEP010000098.1, read as the reverse complement.
TCGGTGGCGACACGCGTGATGCCGCTCGGGCGATGATGCACGCGGACGCTCGACTCGGTCTTGTTCTTCTTCTGGCCGCCCGGCCCGGACGATCGATACGGGATGATGTCGCAGTCGCGCGCCAGCCGCGCCATCGCCTCGGCATCGAGCGTCCGGGCCATGCCGCTAGCGCGCCGAGCCCGGGGCCTCGGGTTCCGCCGCCGCCGGGTGTCGCCAGGCCGAGTCCACCGTGGCCGGCAGCGTCTTCAGCGTGTGAAGGAACAGCGAGACCCGCCAGATGTCGTCCTCCGGAACCTCGTCCTTCCACCCGCCCATTCCCGTGTAGCGAATGCCGTTCTTCACCACGACGAAAATGTTGGGCACCGGATCGTGAACGCCTCGATCCGCGAGCTGCGGCGCCGGCGGGTAGAAATTGTTCCGTCCCCACGAGCTCGGCTTGCCACGGTCGCCGTGACATCCGGCGCAATCATCGCGATAGAGCTTCATCCCCTTCATCAGGTTCTCTTCGCTCGCCGGAATCGGGCAGGTGAGCCCTTCCGCCTTGCGATCGACCGCGGCGTCCAGCGCCCGGTTCGCGATGTTCCGCTCCCATTGCGGCGGCTTGGCCGTGGCCTCGACGGCCACATGTCCGGAAAACGCGACGATCGCGGCGATCGCCGGCAGCAGAACAATCCCGATCAGGAACCCCACCAGAGTCTTGCCCATGACGTTCGACCTCCCTGGACCCAAGCCCGACCTCGGTCGCGGCGAGTTTCAGCGGCGCAGTCTGCCCGGTGCACCGGCCTCCCGGCAACCGCCGTCACGGGGCGTCCCGCGCCCGTCCGTCGGCGCCGGAACCGCACTCGTGACGGCGTTGCTTGTGCGCGGGAGAAGCGCGCCCCTAGACTGCCGCAGCCCGCACCCATTCGGATGGAGGTTTCGTGGCGTCAGTTCGAGGTTCGTTGCTCGCCCTCGCCGTGGCGTTGGCCGTCACGGGGTTACGGGCTCCGGCCGGCGCGGCGACCCGTCCCGCGCCTCCCGCGGCGGGCCCGTCGCAGTTCACGCCCGCCCTTCTGCCGGTGCAGCGCGTCGTGCTCGGGAATGGTCTGACCGTGCTCCTGCACGAGGATCACAGCGTGCCCGCGGTGGCGTTCTGGCAGTGGTACCGCGTCGGCTCGCGCGACGAGCGCCCCGGGATCACCGGGATCTCGCACTTCTTCGAGCACATGATGTTCAACGGGTCGAAGAACGTTCCACCGAAGATGTACGACAGGATCCTCGAATCGAACGGCGGCTATTCGAACGCCTTCACGAGCAACGACATGACGGCGTACTACGAGGAGGTCGCCTCCGACCGCCTGGGCGTGCCGCTCCGGCTCGATGCCGACCGCATGGCCGCGCTGTCGCTGCTGCCCGAGCAGCTGAAGAGCGAGATCCAGGTGGTGAAGGAGGAGCGCCGGCTGCGCGTCGAAAACGACATCGCCGGAATGCTGAACGAGCAGCTCTATGCCACCGCGTTCAACGCCTCGCCCTATCACTGGCCGGTGATCGGCTGGACGCGCGACCTCGATCGCATCACCCGTGAGGACATGGTCGAGTACTTCCGCATTCACTACGCGCCCGACAACTGCATCGTCGTGCTGACCGGCGACTTCAATTCCAGGGCCGCGCTCGACAGCATCCGCGCCTACTTCGGCGGCATCCCGCGGCAGCCTCAGCCCCCGACGCCGGTCGATTCGGAGCCGGAGCAGCGCGGCGAGCGCCGTGTCGACGTTCACTATCCGGCGCAGGACGTCTCGTTCCAGATCGGGTACAAGGCTCCCGGCGTCCGCGATCCCGATCTCTACGTCTGCGACGTGCTGTCGTCGATCCTCGGCGAAGGCGAGTCGTCGCGTCTCCATCAGGCTCTGGTCTACCAGCGCGAGATCGCGCTCGATGCCGGCGCGAGCTTTCAGACCCGGATCAATCCCGGTCTGTTCGAGATCTCGGTCGAGATGAAGCCGGGCCGGACCGCGGCCGAAGGCGTCGCGGCGGTGGATTCGGTGCTTGGCGCGCTGGTCGAGAAGGGTCCGACCGATCGCGAGGTTCAAAAGGCGCGCAATCTGCTCGAGGCGGGATTCATCCGTGGCCTCAAGACCAACAACGGCGTGGGCCAGCAGATCGCCTACTACGAGCACGTCTTCGGGGACTACCGCGCGATGTTCACCGCGATCGATCGCTATCGTGCCGTTACCGCCGCCGATTGCCGCCGTGTCGCGAAGAAGATCTTCGATTCGAACAAACGCACGCTGGCCGTGCTGGTGCCCGAGAAACCGGGCGCCGAGGAGGCGCGGCCATGAACCGACTTGCCGCGGTTCTTCTCGTCGCCGTGATCGGCGTCCCGCCCGGCCCGCCGCCCGCCGCCGCCGCGCCGGTACACCTGCCGCCGGTGACGCGCGCGAAGCTCCGCAACGGTCTCACCGTGCTGGTGATGCCGACCCGGCGTCTGCCGCTGGTCGACATGCGCCTGGTGGCGCGCGCGGGAGCGGTCAACGATCCGGCCGGCAAGGAGGGGATCGCGAGCCTCACCGCCGACCTCGTGACCCAGGGCGCGGGCAAGCGCAACGCCCGGCAGTTCGCCGAGGACATCGCGTTCGTCGGCGGATCGCTGGATGCCGGCGTCGGCGCCGAGCAGTTCGTGGTGTCGTGCGAGGTGCTGAAGAAGGACCTCGCGACCGGCCTCGAGCTCTTCCACGACGCGATCGCCGCGCCCACGTTTCCGGCCGAGGAGTTCGCGCGCAAGAAGGACGAAGCGCTCGGCGCCATCGCCTCGGAGCGGGACGATCCTTCTTCGGTCGCGGACGTCGCGGTGCTGCCGTTCGCGCTGGGTTCGAGCCCGCTCGCCCATCCCTCGGTCGGCTGGGAGAAGTCGGTTCAGTCGCTGACGCGCGACGACGTGCTGGCGTTCCACCGCCGCTGGATCACGCCCGACAACGCTTTGCTCGCCGTGGTCGGAGACGTCGATCCCGGCACCCTGATTCCCGAGCTCGAGCGCCGCTTCGCCGACTGGAAGCCGTCCGGCGCGGCCGCCGCCCCGCGTGTGCCGCCGCTCGAGAAGATCAACGGCCGCACCGTCGAGATCGTGAGCAAGCCCGAGGTGACGCAGACCCAGATCCGCATGACCTCGCTCGGCGTGCCGCGCAATGATCCCGACTACTTCCCGATCGAGGTCGCGAACCTGATCCTGGGCGGCGGATTCACCTCGCGGCTGGTCAACGCGATCCGCGTCGAGCAGGGCCTCACCTACAGCATCTCGACCGGCTTCCGCATGTATCGCGACGTCGGCACGTTCAGCGTCGTCACGTTCACGCGCAACGAGACGCTGAGGAAGACCATCGACGAGACGCTGAAGGTGATCGAGAAGCTGGTGTCGCAGGGCCCGACCGACGACGAGCTGGCGAAGGCCAAGCGCTACCTCACCGGCCAGTATCCGCTGGGACTCCAGGCCTCGGACGCGCTGGCGCAGCAGATCCTCGACGTCGAGTTCTTCGGACTCGATCCCCACACCATCGAGTCGTTCGACGAAAAGGTCAACGCGGTCACCATGGTCGATGTCCGTCGCGTCCTCGGCACGCGATTCAACACCCGCGACCTCAAGATTCTCGTGGTGTCGAATCCCGAAGTCGCGAAGAAGGCGCTGGCCGGCCTCGGCCCGATCGAGGTGAAGCCGATCCCGTAGCCCAGAGCGCCCGCATGCTAGGCTCGCGGGCGTGAGCAGGCCCGTGGATCCCGCCCGCGCCGAAGTCCGCACCTCGCCGTTCGCCGGACTCACACGCAACGTCGTCGTGCTCGGTGTCGTCTCGCTCCTGACCGACGTGTCGAGCGAGATGATCATTCCGATTCTCCCGCTCTTCATCACCGCCACGCTCGGGGCCTCGGTCGCGAGTCTCGGCGTGATCGAGGGCATCGCCGAGTGCACCGCGTCGGTCCTGCGGATCGCCTCGGGCTGGCTGTCCGACCGCATCGGGTTGCGCAAGCCGTTCATCGCGTTCGGCTACGCGCTCTCGACGGTGGCGAAGGGCGCGATGGCGGTGGCGGCGACCTGGCCGGCGGTGCTCGGGCTCCGCTTTTCGGATCGCGTGGGCAAGGGGCTCCGGAGCCCGCCGCGGGACGCGCTAATCGCCGACTCGGTCGATTCGAGCCATCGCGGCCGCGCGTTCGGATTCCATCGCGGCATGGACACGCTCGGCGCCGCGCTCGGTCCGCTCGCCGCGTTCTTTCTGCTGCGCATGCACCCCGGCGACTATCGCCGGATCTTCGCGTTCTCGGTGATCCCGGCGGCGCTGGCCGTGATCCTGATCGTGATCGCCGTTCGATCTCCGCGTCGCGAACCGGCCGAGAGGCGCTCGCTGCCGGCCGAGTGGGGCGCGCTCGGCGGCCCGTTCCGCCGCTTCCTCGTCGCCGACGCGGTGTTCCAGCTCGGCAACAGCAGCATGGCGTTCGTTCTGTTGCGAACCGCCGCGGTGGGCTTCAGCGCGGCCGGGGTCACGCTGGTCTATTTCGGCTACAACATCGTCTACGCCCTGCTGTCGATGCCGGCCGGCGATCTGTCGGATCGCGTCGGGCGGCGCCCGCTGATCGTGATCGGATACCTGCTGTACGCCGTCGCGTACGGACTGCTGGCGCTGGTGCCGACGCGGCTCGGCGTCGTGGCCGCGTTCCTCGTCTACAGCCTGCACAGCGCGCTGATCGAGGGCCAGCAGAAGAGCCTGGTCGCCGATCTCGTCCCCGCCGACCGGCGCGCCACGGCGTACGGCGCGTACTACACCGTGGTCGGCGCCGCGCTGCTCCCGGCCAGCATCATCGCCGGATTGCTGTGGCAGCGGGTCGGCGCGTACGCCACGTTCGGCGTCGCGGCGGCGCTCGCGATCGCGGCGGCGATCCTCTTCGTCATGATCCTTCCGTCCCGGAACGAACAGCGGGATCGCCATGCCGGATGAGAAGCCGCTCGGCGAGTTCGAGCTGATCGAGCGCCTCACCCGCGGCCTTCCCAAGGGGCGCGGAGTGATCCTCGGTCCCGGCGATGACGCCGCGGTGGTTCGTCCGAGCGACGGCATGGATCTCGTGATCACCACCGACTCGGTGGTCGAGGGCCGTCACTATCGGCGCGACGGGTGCGACACCGAACGCGGAAAGCGGGGACTCGCCGATGCGGTGGGCCGGCGACTCGCCGCGGCGAATCTCAGCGACGTCGCCGCCATGGCGGCGGTGCCGCGATGGGCGGTGCTCTCGATCGGCGCGACTTCCGGCGATCTCGAGTGGACCTCGAACATCGAGCGCGGCGTCGCCGCCGGGCTCGGTCAGGACGGCGCCGCGCTGGTCGGCGGCAACCTGTCGCGGGTCGAAGGGCCGGAGTGGTTCAGTCTCACCCTGGTCGGAGAGGTCGAGCGCGACCGATCGTGGAGCCGCCGGGGCGCGAGGGCCGGCGATCTCATCGCCGTCACCGGAGTGCCGGGCTTCGCCGGCGCGATCGAGCGCCATCTCAACGAGTACTGGGCCGAGGTCCAGGGACACGGCGTCCTCGGTTTGCCCGGCCTCGAGGCGCGGGACTTCAGCGCGTGGACCGCGCCACCCTCACGGGTCGCCGCGGCGCGGGCGATGTGGAGGACCGGTGCGGTCCGGGCGGCGATCGATCTCTCGGATGGATTCGCCGGCGATCTCGCGCACCTGTGCGAGGCGAGCGGCGTCGGCGCCGAGATCGACGCCGCGAGGCCCGAGGGCGCGCTGGCGGCCATCGCCGAGATGGAATTCGGGGGCGACGCGCGACGCTCCGGCGTCGCGACGCCGGAGACGGTGTTCGAAGCGCTGCGCTTCGGGCCCAGCGACGACTACGAGCTCCTGCTCGCGGTGGATCCGGCGAAGCGCGAGGCCTGCGCCGCCGCCGCGCGCGCGAGCGCAACGCCGCTCGCCTTCGTCGGGCGCTTCACCGCCGAGGCCGGGGCATTGATGCGGATTCGCGCCGATGGCAGCCGGTCGCCGCTGCCGGGGCGCGGGTACGATCACTTCGCCGCGGCGGAGTGATCGCGCCGGTCACCGATACAGCGTCTTGATCCGTCCCCACGAGGTGCCGCGGACCGGCGTCGAGCAGTCGTCGGCCGCGCCGCCGAAGTTCGGCGTCGGGTTGTCGAACCATCGCCCGCTGCCGGGACGGATCGCGGCGTCGAGACAGAACTCGATCGAGTGTCCCGAGGCCACGACCGGCGCGCTGTCGCCGCTGCTCCACATTCCGGAGCTGACGCCAACGGCCTCGTTCGGCTCCCCGGTCGAGCCCCACTCGACGAAATCGATCAGCTGAGTCTCGTCGGCCAGGTCCGGCACGCGGGTATTGGGAGCGAACAGGGCGACGGAACCGGCGGCGTCGTTCAGCGCCCCCAGGGCGCCAAGGAACACGTCGGTCGCCGTGTTGGTGCCGGCTTCGTTGGTGTGGATCGTGATCGTGGCGCCCGGGGCGACCGCGATGTTGAGGGCGGCAAGCGTCACGGCCACGTTGTTCGCCACGCTCAACCGGTACTTGCCGAGGTCGCCCGCGACGGTTCCAAGGTTCGTGATCTCGATGAGATCGTGCCCGGAGGGCTCGTTGTATTGAACCTCGGTCAGCCGAAGATCGGAAACCGCGACGCCAGAGGACACGATGACGCGTCCCGCCATGTCCGGCGCGTGCGCCGCGCAGAAATAGCGGAACGTTCCGCTTCCGGTCGCCTGCCAGGTGAACGTCTGGCTCGCGAGAACGGTACCGCTGTTCCACGTGCCGTCACCGGTCGATGTCGCGGAATCTCCCGACACGGTGTTGTGGCTGCCGCCGGTCCAGATCCACACCACGTGATCGCCGGCGTTGCAGTTGACGGCGCGCGGCGTGAACTGGTTGCTCGAGATGTTGACGCGGACTTCCCCGGCGCGGGCGGCGGCGGGAACGAGCAGGACGAGCGCGGCGATCAGGCCCTTGAGAGATGAAGCCGCGGGAGGTCGGTGCGTGTTTCGGTCAGCCACGTCGTTTCCGGGCCGGAGCGCGCGCGGCCACGCGCGCCGATTTCGCCCCGGACCGCGCGGCAGTCCTTGGCCGGCCCGGTGAGCGTGCGATGGCGGGAGCGTTCTTCCTCGGCTCGTGATCTCCGGCGCGTGGCTGCGGCTTTCCTCGTCCCGGTCGCGTCGCCATCACCGTGAAGAGGTCGCCGGTGCGTCCGACCGGCTGCGCGAACCGCGCTTCGTGGTCGAGCAGCCACTTCTTGCGCGGCAGCCCGCCGCCGAATCCCACCAGCTTGCCGTTGGCTCCGATCACGCGATGGCAGGGAACGACGATCGCGATCGGGTTCTGATGGTTCGCGAGTCCCACGGCACGCGACGACTTCGGCTGGCCGATCGCTCGCGCGAGCGCGCCGTAGCTGCGGGTCTCGCCGTAGGGAATCCCGCGCAGAGCGCCCCAGACCTCGCGCTGGAAGTCCGAGCCGACCGGGTCGAGCGGCAGCGTGAACTCGCTGCGATCGCCGCAGAAATACTGATCGAGCTGATCCACATAGGGCTTGAGATCGAGCAGCGAGGGCTCCCACGTCGCTCCCGCGTTCTCGGCTTCGTGCGACGCGATCATCCGCTTCAGGCTCTTCCGATCCATGAACTCGAGATAGCGGAGACCGCGCTCGGTGCGGGCGAGGAAGAGCAGCCCCACCGGTGAGGACATGACGTGGTACGCGAGACGCATGACGCGAGTCTAGCGCGCGACCCACGGGGTGCCAAGCCGCGCCGCGGGAATCGCGCGCGATCTCGTTTGGCGTGATCGAACGCGAGGGCAAAGCCTCAGGTGATGGCGCGCGTCCGGGCCGGCAGTGGAAGGAACGCCCGGGTGCGAAGGCGGTAGCGCCGCCATTCCTCGCCGAATCGGCTGGAAAGCAGAACTTCCTCGTGCGCGGTGCGGGCGCGCACCACGACCGCGAGCAGCGCCGTCAGGGCGACGCCGGTCAGGCTCGCGAAGGCGAGCGCGGCGCCGAGGTTGCCGATGAGCGCGCCGAGATACCCGGGATGGCGCACCCACGCGTAGAGTCCGCGCGTCTCCAGCACGTGATCGTTCTGGATCGCGAGCCGCGGTGAGAAGCGCCTGCCGAGCTGCGCCATCGCCGCGATGCGTAGGGTGAGGCCGAGCGCGACCAGAAGAACGCCGGTCCACTCGAGCCGGGTTCCGCCCGGCAACACTCCGAAGCCGATGCGCTCGGTCCACGCCGAGAGGGGAGGGGTGGCGAGGGGAACCAGGAACAGCGCGAGCAGGATCAGGCGTGGCTCGGCACCGGGCTCGCGCGGCTCGGCTGGCACCGGCGCGCCCGCCGGCCGGATCGCGGCCAGCACGAGCGAGGCGATCGTCCACAGCGAGATCAGGACGATCACGCGCGGCGTCCGCACGAGAGTCTGGAGTCCGCCCATCGCGAGCGCGAGCAATCCGACATCGATCGCCGTGAGAATCAGCGCGGCCGCGACTCCCCGCGTGCGGCGTGAAGGCATGGCCGCAATCTATCAACTTGGGTTCGGATCGTCATGGGATTAGGCTGCGCGCCGAAATCGGGGAGGACGTCATGCCGCCGATGCCGCCGCTTCATCCGCTCATCGTTCACGCGCCGATCGCGCTCATCATCGTCTCGCTCGTCTTCGAGCTGGTCGGACGCGCCACCGACTCCGACTGGTGGAAGAACGCCGCGTTCGCGATGCTGATCGTGGGAGCGCTGGGAGCGTGGGCCGCAGTGTGGACCGGCGGGCCGGCCGGGGATGCCGCCGAGCGTCAGGGCGTCACCGAGCACGCGGTGGACGATCACGAGGAGGCCGGCCGGCTCACGCTGTGGTTCGCGATCAGCGCGGTGGTGGTGCGTGCGGTCGCGGGCTGGACGGGCGCGGCCCGGCCGGTGGCCGGCGGGCTCGCGCTGCTGCTCCACGTCAGCGCTGCGGTCGCCGTGGGTGTCGCGGCCTATCGCGGCGGCCGGCTGGTGTTCGATCACGGCGCCGCCGTCCACGTCCACGGCCGGCTGGTGCCGTCGGATGGTCCGCCGAAGCACGAAGAAGCGAGGGAGAAGGACTAGCGTTCCCGCCGCGCGCCCGGATCCCGCCCTCCGGTCGCGAGCCGGCTCACTCGTGCGGAATCGGGTAGCGCGTCTGCCGGTGGGCGAAGTGGAACAGCGCGAAGAGCAGCGCGATCACCACGAACACGAAGCCGCTGGCCTCGATGCCGCGCACGCCGCCCGTCAGCCAGTCCGGTCCATGGAACGTCGCATCCAGCAGGTGCCCGGGCAGCGGCTTCCCCTGATTTCCGGTGTTCGGCGCGCCGAACAGGCAGAGCGCGGCGAAATCGAACGCGAAGTGGAATCCGATCGCGAACCAGAGATTGCCGGTGCGACGGACGGTGAAGCAGAGGAAGAGTCCGATCAGCCCGATGCTGAGGAGATCGGTGAAGTTCTCGTTCGGCTTGCCGGCATGCGCGACGACGAAGTCGAGCGAGGTGAGGAGCGCGGCCAGCCAGAAGCCGACGCCATCGGTGAGCGCCGAGAGGAAGTAGCCGCGAAACACCACTTCCTCGGAGATGCCGAGCAGGATCATGGCGGCGAGCCAGATCGCGGCCATGCGGATCAGCTCGGTTCCCTGCAGCGCGAAGCCGCGGACCTGGTAGCCGCCGCACAGCGCGATCCCGCCGACCACGATCGCGACCGCGAGGAAGCCCCACAGGCTGCCTTCCCAGAAGCGGCCGCGAAACGCGTCCCGCCACGTGATGCCGAACACCACGAACCGAAGCCGGTCGATCCGCGCCATGATGGCGGTCGCCGCGAGCGCGATGGCCAGCGTGATCGGCTCCTGGATCAGGAACGTGCTCGCGGTCCAGGTCTCGCCGAAGCGGAAGCCGAGTCCCTCGATCGTGAGCTTGAGGGCGGCGGCGATCAGCGTGACGATGGCGCTGAAGAGGAGCACGCGCCAGCCGGCGCGCAGCCGCCGGGGCCCCATGAAGACGTGGCGCCAGAACGGACGTCGCGGCGTGACGGCTTCCGGATCTCGAGTCACGGGGTGCGGCCCCTCGGAAGACACGGCGTCCCTACTCGTCCTCGAACACCAGCTCGCGCGCGGACCAGTCGATGGTGACGCGCCAGCCGCGGAAGAATTCACTCGACAGCGCGGCGTCGCGACGCACGCCGTGACGCCACAGCTCGGACGAATCGATCGCGCCCCACGCGCCGCTCATGCGGTCGCGCGCCACCGGGCCGACCGCGACCGCGGGCACCGAGACCTGGGTCCAGCCGGCGCCCTGCAGCACGCCGCCGGCGGATTTCATCATGCGGGAGACGACCCCGGGCTTGATGCCGAGCTCCTCGAACACTTCGGGAGGAGCCGCAATGCCGCAGTCTGGAATGCCGGTCGCGACCCACATCGCCATGCGGCGGCCGCCACCGATGGTGCCGTATACCATCATCTCGTCCTCGCCCCAGAGCTCGAACGGAACGCGTCGCGCCCCCGGCCGGGTGCGGATCGCGGCGCCTGCCGGACGGAGCTCGATCCGCGACGCGTGATAATCCAGCACCGGGCTGAATCGCCGCAGCAGATCGATGCCGATCACGCCGGCGACGCGCTCCCGATCCGGATTGACCGCGAGCCCCCAGCGCCTGAGCCCGAGCACGCCCGCGGGAACGTTGTCGATGCGCACGCCGCCGATCTCGAGCCGCCGGACCAGGGCGTTCCGGACCGTCACGTGCGTGCCGTCCCACACCACCGGGGTCATCGAGGGCATGAGGTCGATGTGCGCCTGGCGCCCGACGAAGTCGTCGATCAGAAGGCTGCCGGCGCCGAGATCGATCGCCATCAGCACGCTCTCGCCGTTGAGCTTCACGCGCACGAGCGGAACCGGCAGCGACCGCGCGAACGGCTGCCGGCCCTCGGCGGATCCTGAGATCGTGTAGGCGTCGCCCTCCGCCATGCGCCTCAGCATCTCGGCACGGCCCGAGAGCCCGAGCGAATCCGCCAGCGTGGCGGCGTCGGCATAGCGGCCGAGACGCACGCGCGCGGCGAAGAGATCGCGCGGCGCGGTCTCGTCGGCATCGAGCGATCCCTGGAGCAGGCTCTCGGCTTCGGCCGGCCGGTCGGCGAAGAGCGCGAGCTTCGCCACGCTGGCGCGGGCGGCGACGTCGGCGGGATTCGCCGCCAGCACGCGCTGGAACAGCCGCCGCGCGTCGGCGAAATGCGCGAGCCTCAAATGCGCGAGCGCGAGCGTGTCGAGCCGGGCCGCGTTCGCGCCCTGGCCCGCGGTATCGCGAATCGCGGCGCGCAGCGCGAATTGCGCATCGCGATAGCTGGGATCGGGCTGCTGCCAGTCGGCGAGCGCGGGGCGCAACAGCGCGAGCAGGAGGAGCGTCGCCGCCAGTGCGATGAACCGCATGGCAGCGCGCGTCGTCCCGTTCATGCTTCGAGAAATTTGCGGGCGGTGCGGAGCAGCACCTCGACGCCGAGCTCGAGACAGCTCTCGTCGACGTCGAAGCGCGGATGGTGATGCGCGTAGTGCAGGCCGCGCGATTCGTTCCGCGAGCCCACCGCGATGAACACGCCGGGAATCTCGGCGAGGATGAACGAGAAGTCCTCACCGCCCATCGTCCGCACGTCGTCACGGACGTTCTTCTCGCCCACCAGCTCGATCGCCGCTTCGCGCGCGAAGCGGCACATCGCCGGATCGTTGATGGTCGGCTTGTTGTGACGCTGGTACTGGATCTCCGCCGTGCAGCCGAGCCCCTCGGCCACGCCGCGCACGATGCGCTCGAACTGCTCCGGCAGGGCGCGCCAGACCTCGGTATCGAAGACGCGGACGGTGCCGTTCATCCACGCGCGGTCGGCGATGATGTTGAACGCGGAGCCGGCCTGAATCTGCGTCACGCTCACCACCACTTCCTTGAGCGGGTTCGTGTTGCGGCTCGCGATGGTCTGGAGCGCGGTGATCACGTGCGCGAGACAGACCACGGGATCGATGCCCTGGTGCGGCGCCGCGGCGTGGGCGCCCCGCCCCTGGATCGTCACCGTGAACTCGTCCACCGCCGCCATCCACGGGCCCGGGGTCACGCCGATCTGGCCGAGATCGAGATCCTGCCAGACGTGGAGTCCGAACGCGGCGTCGGGCTTCGGTCCTGTGAGCGCTCCGTCGGCGATCATCGCCAGCGCGCCGCCGCCCTTCTCCTCGGCGGGCTGGAAGCACAGACGCACGTTGCCGCGCAGCGACGGCGCCGCCTTCACCAGCTGCTTCGATGCCATGAGGAGGATCGACGTATGGCAGTCGTGTCCGCAGGCATGCATGCGCCCGTCGTGCTTCGAGCGGTACGGGACGTCGTTCTGCTCCTGAATCGGCAGAGCGTCCATGTCGGCGCGCAGCAACACGGTCTTGCCGGGCTTCCCGCCCTTGATGTTGGCGAGCACTCCGGTCCGGCCGACGCCGGTGCGGACGTCGAGCCCGAGCGCGCGCAAGCGCTCGGCCACCAGCGCCGAGGTGCGCTTCTCCTCGAAGGCGATCTCCGGATGCTGGTGGAGATCACGGCGGACGTCGATCAGTTCCTGGACTTCGGCCTCGGTGAGGATGCCGGTGGCGGTCTTCATGGCTGCTCCGCGAGCAAAGGAGGGATGGGCCGGTCGGAAACGAGGGAAGAGTCTTACCACAAACGGTGCGGGCGCGACCGTGTCGATCGCGCCCGCACCTTCGACGTCGGCCGAGCTACTTCTGCAGCGTCCGGCGCCACTCGATCTCCTTCTTCAGCGTCTCCTTGTTCAGCACCACGAACTCGACGCGACGGTTCTTCGCCATATTGAGCGCGTTGTTGTTCGGCACCAACGGCTTGCTCTTGCCGTAGCCCTTGGCGGTGAGCTGCTCGGCCTTGAGGTCCGGGAACTTCTGCAGCAGGTAGCTCATCACCGCCTGCGCCCGCGCCTCGCTCAGCTTCTGGTTGTACGCCACGCCGCCGCGGCTGTCGGTGTGACCGCCGATCTCGATCTTGAGCTGCGGCCACTTCCGCAGCACTTCGCCGACCACGTCGAGCGTCGGGAGGTCCTCGGGCAGCAGCACCGCCTTGCCGGTCTCGAAGTTCACGTTGTTGAGCCGGATCATGCCGGTGTCGAGCAGCTCGGTCTCCTTCTCCATGATCTCGATCGGGCAGCCGTCGGCGTCGACCTTGGCGCCGGCCGGCGTGTTCGCGCACTTGTCGAGGCCGTCGCACACGCCGTCGCCGTCGGAATCCTTGGGGCAGCCGCTGGCGTCGACGGTGCAGCCCTTCTGAGTATTCGGGCAGGTGTCGATGCCGTCATAGACGCCGTCGCCGTCCGAATCGGTCGGGCATCCGCTGGCGTCGACCTTCGCGCCCTTCGGCGTATCCGGGCACTTGTCGAGCCCGTCGTAGACGCCGTCACCGTCCGAGTCCTTGGGGCAGCCGGTCGCATCGACCGCGGCGCCCTTCGGCGTGCCGGGGCACTTGTCGAGTCCGTCGCAGACGCCATCGCCGTCGCCGTCGCTCGGACAGCCGTCGGCGTTCACCGTGCATCCGGCCGGCGTGTTCGGACACTTGTCGCGACGATCCGACACTCCGTCGGCGTCGGAGTCCTTGGCGCGGCCGCCGAATCGCAGCTCCAGCGCGGCGCCGTAGACCTGATAGCTCACGTTCGCCCGCTCCGGATGCTTGTACGGCACCCAGAGCATGTTGCGCGCTTCGAGCCGGAAGGCGCCGCGGGCGCCGAGCGGGAACGCCCAGCCCGCCGCCATGTCGACGTATCCCTGATCGAGCTGATCGGTCTTGTCGGAGGGCGGCCTGAACGTGAACGTGCCGGCCGGGCTCACGTTGTTGAGCGTGGTGCGCAGCGCGCCGCCGCCGGCCGCGACGTACGGTCCGCCGAACCGGCCGATGGTCGGCTCGTAGAGGATGTCCGCCGACACGTGCATCAGCGTCATGTCGGCGTCGCCCGCCGGGTTCTTCACCTTGGTCGGGGTCCAGCCGCCCGCCAGCTCGAGTCCGAGTCCGCTGGTCCGAACGAATCCGAACCGGCCGCCGACGTTGAATGCGTTGTCGACGTGCGCGGTGGGGTCGTGAAGGGCGTCCTGGCGGAAATTGGTGCCGAACACGGTGTAGCCGCCGAACGGCGCGATGAACCAGTGCGGCTCCGTGTCGTTCGCGGCGAGGGCGATCGATGGGCCGATCGCGAGGAGGAGCGAAAAACCGAGAAACGCGAGGCGGTGCCGGGGAACCATGGAGAAATCCCTTTCAGTCGCAAGGCGCTGACGTGCAGCTCAGCTGCACGCGACCTTCGGCGGCCCCGTGAGGATGCGAGAGCGCGGTTGCGGTCGGACCATCCGGCCCGATACCGCGAACGATAGCCCCACGGGTGTCGGAGAACAACAGGGCCGGAGCCTTCCCGGGCGCCGGCCCCTTCAGCTACTGCTTCTTCGTCGTGTCCGGCGGCGCGGTCGTGGTGCCCGGCGGCGGCTCGCTCTTCTGCAGAAGCCTGCGCCGCTCGATCTCGCGCTTGAGGACATCCTTGTTCTGCACCACGAACTCGACCCGGCGGTTCTTCGCCATGCCGAGCGCGGTGGTATTCGGTGCCAGCGGCCTGCTCTTGCCGTAGCCCTTGGCGGTGAACTGGTCCGGCTTCAGGTTCGGGAACTTCTGAACCAGGTAGGTCAGCACGGACGAGGCCCGCGCTTCGCTCAGCTTCTGGTTGTAGGACACGCCGCCGCGGCTGTCGGTGTGACCGCCGATCTCGATCCTGAGCTCCGGCCAGCGCGTCAGCACCTGGCCCACCACGTCGAGGGTCGGGAAATCTTCGGGCAGCAGCACCGCCTTGCCGGTCTCGAAGTTCACGTTGTTGAGCCGGATCATGCCGGTGTCGAGCAGCTCGGTCTCCCGCTCCATGATCTCGATCGGGCAGCCGTTCGCATCGACCTTGGCGCCGCTCGGGGTGTCGGGGCACTTGTCGAGGCCGTCGCACACGCCGTCGCCGTCGGAATCCTTGGGGCAGCCGGTGGCGTCGACGGTGCAGCCCTTCTGGGTGTCGGGGCACTTGTCGAGCCCGTCGAAGACACCGTCCTGATCGCTGTCGATCGGGCATCCGTCCTTGTCGACGGTCGCGCCCTTCGGCGTGTCGGAGCACTTGTCGAGGCCGTCGCACACGCCGTCCTGATCGCTGTCGATCGGGCAGCCCCGCGCGTCGACCTTGCACCCATGCGGCGTGCCGGGGCAGGCATCGAGGCCGTCGAAGACGCCGTCCTGATCGGTGTCGAGCGGGCAGCCGTTCTCGTCCACCTTGGCACCGCGCGGCGTATTCGGGCACCGATCACGCTTGTCGGGCACGCCGTCTTCGTCGGTATCGCGCGGCCTGCCGCCGAGCGCGAGCTCGAGGCCGCCGCCGATGATGAGGTTGTTGTCGAGGAACTTGACCGGGCTCTTCTGCATGAACGACGCGTTGCGGGCCTCGAGCCTGAGACCGATGGCGTCGGTCATCCAGAAGCGCACGCCACCGCCGAGCTCGACCGTGCCCCAGTGGTCGTCGCCGCTCGCGCCGATGTTCGAGGCGGGCGTGACCGTGCCCGAGGTCGAGAGCTTGCCGTAGCCGAATCCGGCGAACAGGAACACGTCGCCCGTGCGCGAGCGGAAGGGCGACAGCATGAGGTTCCCGGACGCGTGCCAGAAATCCACGCTCCGGCCGTTCACGGTGTCTTCGGTCGTCGGCGTGAAACCGCCGGCGGCCTCGATGCCGAACCAGCCCCGGCGCCATCCCAGCCGCCCGCCGGCATAGAGGTCGTCCTGGAGCGGATTCCCGCCGGGGAAATGGAGTTGCCCGTCGAACGTGGTGTAGCCGGCGAAGGGCGTGAGCGTGAAGTAGGAGCCGAGCGGCTCCGCCACGGCCATGCGCGCCGAGAGCAATGCCGCGGCGGCGATCACGGCGAAGCGAAGACGGGAGCGCATGACGTTCTCTCCTCCCTGGTCGAACGAACGCCCCGTGGGGCAGGCGGCCTTGTCCCGGTCGGTACCGGCTGGGCAGCGTAGCGGGCGGGCCGAACGATGGCAAGCCCTGCAAGCCGCGCGCCGCGGGGTCAGAACGACGCCTGCAGCTTGAGGAAGCCCTTGTCGTGATGGAACACGACCTGGTACGGCTCGCGATCGAGCTCGATGCCCTCGATGCCTTCGACGCTGACCCGTCCGAAGCGGGCCATGAGCCCGATATAGGCGCGCGATTCCTTGTCGCGCTGCTCGCTGGCGTAGAGCGTGCTTCCCTCGTGCGCGAAGCCGATGCGGTCGTAGAGCGCGCCCGCGCGCAGCGCCCATCCCGGCGCGAGGTCGCGCGCCAGCTCGAGCTGGGCGATGCGATCGAGGCCTTCGAACCGCCCGGGGCCGACCGGCGGGCCGTAGATTTCGGTTCGCGACTGATAGATCCAGCGCGCGAGCGCGCGCAGCCTGCCGCCGAGCCGCCGGCCGATCATCGCCTCGCCCGACCACTCGCGACGGAAGTCGTGATGATCGGCGGGCGGAAGGTCCAGCTCCTGATCGGTTCCGAGCGCCTGCCGGTCGCTGCCGCGGACCTCGACGTGCGTCGCCCCTTCGTCCCATTCCAGCGCGGTCCACGCGAACGTTCCCCACAGGGTTTGAATCCGCGGCGGCGAGAAGCTGTTGTAGCCGAGCACCTGCTTCTCCGACGGCGTGAGATAGCGGGCGCCGGCCTCGGCGCGCCACGGAGTGCCGTGCCAGGCCATCTGCACCTCGGGCACGTAGGGGTGGCGGAGATAGGGCTCGGACTGATTGCCGACGCGCGTCTGCCGCCACGCCCACAGGTTGTTCAGCATGTCCTCGATCATGAACCGGGCGAGAAGGTGAAACCGCGCGCTGTCGGCGCCGGTCTCCCAGGCCAGCGCGAAATCCTGGCGGGACTTGTCGTACGACGGATGAAAGTCCACCGAGACGAGCCCGGCGCGGATCGGGAAGCGGAACTGGAGCGCGAGGTCGTCGTACGAGATCGAGTTGTCGTGAACGCGCGCGAGCTGAACGGCGAAGCGGGCGCGGGCGCCGAGCTCGGTCTGGAGTTTCAGGTCGTCGACCTCGAACCACTGGCCCGAGGTCAGGCAGCCTTCCGAGGTGCGGAACGCGAGCGGCGCGGTCTCCCACGCCTGGCGCCACTCGCGAGGCGTGCGGGTCAGCAGGTGGTCGAGCGCGCTCTCGTCGTCCTCCTCCTCGCGCTCGACGCTGAAGGTCGAGAACTCCTCCGATGCGGCTCGCGCCGCGGGCGGAGCCATGGCCGCGATCAACCCGGCGAGGACCGCGAGCGCGAGGGTGAGAGCGTGCGCCGCGGGGGCGGCTCTCACCGCGCGCGAGCCTTCGGCGCGCTGAGCCGGCTCATCGGGCGAGGAGCTGGGAGGGCGGCGAAGGCGCTCGCCCGGCGCGCTCGAGGAACGCGCGGGCGCGTGATTCGATGATGTGGAAGTCGCCGCGACCCGCGATGGCGGGATCGGCGAGCGCGGCGCCGAGGCCGACGCCGACACATCCGGCTTCGAGAAACGGCACCAGGTTCTCGAGATTCGTCCCTCCGGCGGCGAGCATCGGGACATCGGGCAGAGGATCGCGGATCACGCGGATGTAATCCGGACCGCCCGCCACGCCGACCGGATACACCTTGACGATGTGCGCGCCGGCTTCGCGCGCGGCGATGATCTCGCTGGTCGTGTAGGCCCCGGGGCAGTACATCACGTCGCGCTCGCGCGCCATCTCCGCGACCTGCGAGCTGAGATTCGGCGCGACGATGAAGCGCGCCCCCGCGTCCAGCGCGTCGTGCGCCTGCTGGCGCGTCAGCACCGTGCCGGCGCCCATCACGATGCCCTCGGACTTCGCCAGCGCGCGCATGACCTCGAGCGCGCCCGGCACGGTGAACGTGATCTCGAGCAGCGCGATGCCGCCACGGACCACCGCGTGCGCCGATTCCAGCGCGGCGGTGGGATTGGCGGCGCGGATCACGGCGATCAGGCGCTGCTCCTGGAGCTTTTGGAGAGCGATGGGAATCATGGAGGGCCCGACTCTAGGCTGGCGCGGCCGGCCGGAGCAAGAGGCGCGGCGTGAGCGGCCGCGCCCGCGCGCCGCGATCCGCCGCCCCGGAGAGCGAATACGACGTCCGACCCGGTGCCGTTCGATGTGGCAGACTGTGGCGCGTCATGCCGAAAGCCCCACCCCGCACCCTCCTCATCGTCCTCGCCGTGCTCGTGGTCGCCGTCGCCGGCGCCGCGCTCGCGCTGCGGATTCTGCTGCCGCCCGATACCGTGCTCGCGCTCGCGCGGCGGCAGCTCGCCGCTTCGGTGCGCCGCGAGGTCCGGCTCGAGGGCGCCTCGGTCTCGCTGTGGCCGCCGGTGCGCGCGCGCCTCGAAGGCATCGCGATCGGCGAGCAGCGCGGACTCGCGAGCGGCGCGATGCTGCGTGCCGACGCGTTCGATTGCGATCTCGACGTGCTCGCCCTGCTCGGCCGGAAGATCCGGATTCGAAGCCTCACCCTTCGCCATCCGCAGCTCCACGTGGTCACGCGCCAGGACGGCAGCAGCAATCTCGACAGCCTGATGAAGGCCGCCGGCCCTTCACCGCCGCGCGGCCCGCTCGATCTCGCGATCCAGAGCCTGACCCTTCACGACGGCGAGCTGCTGCTCGACGACGCGCGCGCCGGCCGGCGCACGCTGCTCCATCTCGACAGCCGGATCTCGCTTTCGATCGAGCGGGGCTCGCGCTTCGCGACCGACGGCCATACCACGCTGAGCGGTTTCGCGCGCGGTCCGATCTCGGCGGCGAGGATCTCCGACCTCGATCATTCGCTCGCCGATCTCACCGTCACCATCGATCACCGCGGCAAGTTCGACGGGCCCTCGCACCGGCTCGCGCTCGACCGGCTCGCGATCGGCCTCGGCAAGGCGGAGATCGCGTTCCGCGGCCTGGTCGAGGATCCCGGACCGCGCGCGCGGCTCGATCTCACCGCGAAGGGATCCGGAATCGAATTCGGCGAGGTGCTGCGCGCGCTGTCCGCCGCCTCGCTGCCCGCGCTGCACGGTGTCACTGGCGCCGGACACATGGACTGCGACCTCAGGATCGCGGGCGCGCTCGGCCAGGCGCGGCTTCCGTCGGTGACCGGCCTGATCACCGTGCGCGACGCATCGTTCCGCTATCCCAAGGCGCCCGCCGGCATCCGCGCGCTCTCGTTCGATGCCCACCTCGCGCCCGATTCGATCGGCGTCGCGCCGCTCAGCGCACGGGTGGCCGATCAGCTGCTGCGCGGAACGTTCTCGGTCATGCGCTTCAGCGATCCGCACGTCCGCTTCCGGCTCGCCGGCGCCGTCGATCTCGGCGCGATCGCGCCGCTGGTCGCGCCTCCCGGCACCGACGTCTCCGGAATCGCCAGGCTCGACGTCGCGGGCTCGGGTCCGATCGCTCACCAGGGCGCGATGTCGGTCACCGGACGCGCGGACCTCGCCGGTGTCCGCATCGCCGATCCCAAGCTGCCGAAGCCGATCGATCACATCTCGGGCGCGATCGCGCTCTCGGGCACCCGCGCCTCGGTGACCCGCCTGACCGGCACGGCCGGACAGTCCTCGTTCACGCTCGACGCCACCGTCGACCGCCCGATGGCGATGATGGCGAAGAGCGGCACCGAGGAGCCGGCGGCGGTGAGCTTCACGATGGCGTCTCCGATGCTCGACCTCGCCGAGCTCCTGCCGCCGACGCCGGGCCCGATGGTGATGCCGAACGCGCGCGGCACCGGGCGCGTCTCGATCGCGCACCTCAAGCGCGGCAAGCTCGACGCGAAGCAGGTCAGCGCCGACGTGTCGTTCGATCGCACCACGATGACCGTGCCGCGATTCAGCATGGCGAGCATGGGCGGCAACGTCACCGGAAACGCCAGCTTCGATCTTCGCGACGCCTCCTCGCCCGGCTTCTCGGTCGACGCGAAGGTGGACAGCGTGAGCGCGGACGAGATGCTCTCGACTTGGACGCCGGCGCACGGCCTGCTCAAGGGATCGATGTCGACGACGCTCAAGCTCTCGAGCGCCGGCACCACGCCGTCGCAGGTGCGCCGCACGCTCACCGCGATCGGTCTCGCGGTGATGGGCAACGGTGAGCTCGGCCCCGCTCCGGTGCTGACCGAGATCGCCAAGGTGACCGGGATTCCGTCGTTCGAGAAGCTGTCGTTCCGCGAGGTCAAGATGCCGTTCGAGGTGCGGAACGGCCAGATCGCGATGAAGGAAGTCGACATTCATTCCAGCGGAAGCGACTGGAAGGCCGCCGGCCTGCTCGGCTTCGACGGCTCGCTCGATTATCGCGTCAGCACGCTGGTGCCCGCGGATCAGGTGGCCCGTCTCGGCGCCCGGGCCGCCCTCGCCGCCGGCGCGCTCGCCGATCGCGACGGCCGCGTCCACATCGGTTTTCGCGTCACCGGAAACGCGAAGAACCCGCGGGTCGGAATTGACGCTCAGACGCTGAAGGAGGATCTCGCCGGCCATCTGCAGAACGTGCTGGGCGATCAGGGCCGCAAGATCGAGCAGCAGCTCGACCGCGCGGTGGCGCCGGCGGAATCGACCGGCACACGGCCCAATCTCGAAGCGATCGCCGACAGCCTGAAGAAGATCAAGGGCAGCGACCTCCTGAATCAGCTCTTCGGCAAGAAGAAGAAGTCAGCCCCTCCGCCGGACACCAGCCATCCCGCGCCGGCGGATACCGCGCATCACTGATGTCGACGCTGTCCCCGAACGCCACCTCAACCGGAGCGCGCATGCATCGACCGTTGATCGAAGACGCCGCGGCGCGAGCGGCCCGCTATCTCGACAGCCTGCCCGAGCGGCCGGTGCGCCCCGATCCCGAGGCGGTCAAGGGCCTCGCCGCCTGGGACACGCCGCTTCCCGACGCTCCGACCGATCCGCACGAAGTGCTGAAGCGGCTGGACGAGATCGGATCCGGCGCCACCATGGCGATGGCGGGGCCGCGCTTCTTCGGCTTCGTGATCGGCGGCGCGCTGCCGGTCACCGTGGCGGCGAACTGGCTGGCAACGGCGTGGGATCAGAACACCGGGCTGTTCGCTGCGACACCGGCGACCGCCGAGCTCGAGCGCATCTCGCTCGGCTGGCTGCTCGATCTCTTCGATCTGCCGAAGGGGTGCGGCGGGTCGTTCGTCACCGGCGCCGCGGTCGCGAATCTGGTCTCACTCGCGGCGGCCCGGCACGCGGTGCTCGAGCGCGCGGGCTGGGATGTCGAGCGCGACGGCCTGTTCGGCGCGCCCGAAGTGACGGTGGTGGTGGGGGAGGAAGCGCATCCCACCGTGACCAAGGCGCTCGGTCTGCTCGGACTCGGACGCGAGCGCGTGGTCGCGGTCCCGGTCGACCGCCAGGGCCGGATGCGCGCCGACGCGTTCCCCGAGCTCACGGGCCCGTCGATCGTGTGCCTGCAGGCCGGCAACGTGAACACCGGATCGATCGATCCCCTCCGCGAGCTGATTCCGCGCGCGAAGGGCGCGGGCGCCTGGGTCCACGTCGACGGAGCGTTCGGTCTGTGGGCCAAGGCGGTGCCCGAGCTGCGATCGATGGTGGAGGGAATCGAAGACGCCGACTCGTGGGCCACCGACGCCCACAAGTGGCTGAACGTTCCCTACGATTGCGGCCTGGCGTTCACCCGCGACCCGCTGCCGCTGCGCTCGGCGCTTGCGATCCATGCCGCCTACCTGCCGACCGGCGCTCCGCGCGATCCTTCCCACTACACACCCGAGCTGTCACGCCGCGCGCGCGGCGTCGAAGTGTGGAGCGCGCTGCTTTCGCTCGGCCGGAGCGGAGTGGCCGAGATGATCGGCCGCAGCTGCCGCCACGCGCGGCGCTTCGCCGACGGTCTTCGCGCCGCCGGCTTCGAGATCCTGAACGAGGTGGTGCTGAATCAGGTGCTGGTGTCGTTCGGCGCGCCCGAACAGACCGAACGCGTCATCGCGGCGATTCAGGAGGACGGCACCTGCTGGTGCGGCGGCACGCTGTGGCAGGGACGAACCGCGATGCGGATCAGCGTGTCGTGCTGGGCCACGACCGACGCCGACGTGGAGCGGAGCCTCGAGGCGATGCGGAGGGCGGCGGCGAAGATTCGCGGCTGACGCGAATCAGCCGGTGACACTGGTGGCGGCGTGACGGTCGGGCGCCGGCGCCGCGCAGGGATCGAGGTCCTCGATCCAGGCCCGCAGCAGCTCGCCCGCGGCCGCGGTCGATTGAATGCCGGAAGACCGCTCCACCCGATTCCCGGCGAGCCGGAACGACGACGGAATTCCGGCGGCGAGACTGCCTCCCCGCGCCTCGCGCAGCATCTCGAGCCAGTCGTGCGCGCGCGACAGTGCCCCCGCCTCGCGGCCGTGGGCGCGCACGTAGGCCGCCAGGTAAGGCCCGAGCCATGAAGTCAGCGCGACCTCGGAGCCTTCGGTCTCGCGCAGGCCGAAGGGCGTGAACAGCTCGCGCTCGATCGAATCGATGAGGAGCCGCGCGCGCTCGGGCGTGAGCACCAGCGGATGAAGGCTCGCCGCCAGCACGTGCGAAGGGCGGAGGGCGGGGACCGGCTCGCCGTTCTCGATGCGGTCGAACAGCCGGCCGCGCGATTCGTCCCACAGCCGGTCGCCGAAGACCTGGCGCAGCTCGCGTGCCCACGCGAGATAGAAGGCGCCGCTTTCCTTCCGGCCGGCGAGGCGCGCCAGCTGGGCCATGGCGGCGAGCGCGTGATACCAGAGCGCATTGAGATCGGCCGGCGCGGACGGGACTCCGTCGCGCTCGATTTCGAGCAGTCCCATCGCTCCGAGCCGGACGCCGCGCGTGCCGCCGCGGTAGAACTGCATCACTCCCTCGAGCGCGGGATAGAGCGGTCCGTTGAGGAACTCGAGATCATCGCTGCGGCGGATGTAGATCTCCGCCGCCGCGACCAGCCACAGCGAGGACTCGGGATCGGTGTCCGAGCCGGGCGTCGCGATGGCGGGGTGGGCGAAGCCTTCATCGAGGTATTCGATCGCGCTCGCGAGAATCGCGCGCGTCTCCTCGAACCGCCGGAGCGTGACCAGCGCCGGCACCGCACGCAGCGCATTGCCGGCTTCGGCGACGCCGACCGGCAGACCGGGGGCGAGCGCGGCGCGCGGGCTTTGAATCAGCGCGCGATCGAGCGCGCGGCCGAGCGGCAACGCCCAGCGATCGTTGCGATCGACCAGCGCGTCGCGCCGTCGCGCCATCGGGCTCTGGTGGGCCGAGGCCGCCTGGCGTGCGGTGTAGTCGGCGCCGGTGATGAGGATCACCTCGCGCTCACCGGCGCGGGCGCGATGTTCATCCTCGATCCGCGTCACGCATTCGGCCAGCGATCGCGGCGGCGGAGCGCCGAGCCTTCCTTCGGCCGCCAGCTTGCGGAAGAGATCCTCCTCGGTCGCGATCACGAGAACGACCGGCACCGAGGGCGCGAGCGTGCCGTCGATCCATCCCGGCACCAGCGCGCTCTCGGAATCCCCTGTCGGCGCGGTGCGCGCCTTCGCGCCGCGCGTCCGCCGCGCGCCGGCAGATCGAGCGCGCTTCGCGGAGGACGCCGAGCTCTCCGCGGCCGCCTCGAGCGCCGCATCCTCCGGGCCCGGCTCACGCGGCGGATCGAGCACGTAGGTGATGCCGCGCCGCCACACCCGCGCCGGAATGAATGCCCCGTTGTGCCACAGCGTGAGAGCGGGGTCGCCGCTTCTCATCTCGATCCTCACGCGGCCCGGAATCCCCTGCGCGGCGCCGAGCACTTCCTGATCTTCCTTCTGGAGCTCGAGCGGCGACCGGGACACCACGCAGGGGCCGACGGTGAGGCGGGCCTCGGGCCCACCGAGATGGCGGTACGTCACCATCACCGCGTGATGGCCCTGCACCAGCTCGATGCGCTTCTGGATCAGGGTCTCACCGGCGCGAATCCGCCACGTCGGCGCCGGCTCGGCGGTGAAGGAGTCGATCCGCGCGTGGGCCGCCGCGCCGTGCGGCGGCTCCGCGGGGGCATGCGCGCGCGCGGGGGCGGACGCGGACAGATCCCAGGCGCCGCGCGCGTCGGTCAGACGCTCATCGAGCGCCAGCAGGAGCGAAACCGGCCGCTGCTGGTCGATCGCGGTGAGCAGCGCGTGCGTGCGGCGCGTCGCGACGCCGGCAAAAGTCCCCGAGGCGCTCCCGCCCAGGCCATCCGCGATCAGCCATTCCGTGGTCTCGGCCGCCGGAGGGGGATCGAAAGCGATCGGCGCCCCGGCGGCGGGGACATCCTGTCCTCGACGCATGGCGAGATCATAAGCGCGAACACCGCATTTGCGGAAGCGCCGCTTCGAAACGCGGATCCGGCTAGAGCGTCGCCGGCCTCCGGATCAGCGCCGAGAGCGGGACCAGATCCACTCCGCCGAGCCGCTTCGCCGAGGTGGCGCGCGGCAGCCAGGTGAGGAGCTCCGCTCGGGCGCGCATCATCACGATCAGCCGCCCGCGCGCGGCGGCGAGTTTCAGCGTCTTCTTCCACGCCTCATCGAGGTGTTTCGTCGTTCCCGCGCGATCGTTCTCGTCCATCACCACATCGGGCTCTTCATAGACCACGCCGAGACTCGAAGCGAGCGTCTTGCACACCGCGCCGGGCGCGGGCTGAACATGGAGAAAAGGAACATCTCGGCGCGCCAGCTCGTGATAGACCGCGGTCATCACCGCCATGTCCTGCGTGGCGAGCGAGCCCATGTGATTCGCCACCGCGGCGACGTCGCCGGCCTGATCGAAGTCGCGACGGAGCAGGCCGGTGATGCGCGCCTCGTTCATGGTCACGAGCAGCGTCCCCGGTCCGGGATTGATGCGCGGGTAATTGATCGGCTCGAGCGGCAGATGCAGCACGACTTCACGTGAGCGCTGGTGCGCGGCGTGGAAGAGTCGCGCGCTCTCGGGCCCGCCCGGCTCGATCGCGACCGCGAACGGCGTGGGAATCGCGAAGTAGCCGGGCGCGCGATCGGCCTGGTCGCCGAATCCGTAGAGAACGATCGCGATGCGCGCCGCCGGCGGAGGCGCGTTCTCGGCGCGCGGCCAGCGAATCAGCGTGACCTCGTGGAGCGGCCGCCGCGTCAGACCGACGCTCAGCGTCACCAGCGTCTGACCGCGCGCGCCGGGCCGCTCGTGCCCGGAGAGGATCTCGCCCCCGACCGCGCCGACCCGCCGCGATACCGCGTAGTTGGTCTGGAGCAGCGACGATGAACCGGTGAGCCCGACGTGCCAGCGCACGATTCCGTCGCCGGCTTCGACGCTGGGCCGGATGCTGTCGGGGGCGACGCCGGCGGCGACGAGGCCGGCGCGGATCTCGCGGCCGAGAATCTGCGTGACCCGTTGCGGGCTGCCGAGATGAAACCGCGCGGCGAGCATGAGCCGCCCGGAATCGGACCGCCACAGCGTCCAGCCCTCCGCGGCCGCGAACAGCAGCAGGGCGGCGATGAGGAACAGCACCACGTTGCGCGGCCGGATCGCGGCGGACTTCGATTTTCGTCGGGGCATGGGGTCGCGGTCGCACGTTACGGAGCGCACTCCCCGGCGTCAACGGCCGAGGCCCGCGCGCCTCTTCCCGGTCGCCTTGCGCGGAGGGAATCGCGAGATCGGCGGGTGGACACGTCACGAGTTCCCGGCGGAGCTCTTTCTTTGCTCTTTCGTGACACTCATGCGACCTTCGGGTGACAGGCTTTTCCGCACTTGGCCGATGTATTCCCAAGGCGCTCCCCCTGCGCCTCGTTCCGACCCTGGAGGTGCGACGTGAAGCAATCTCAACTCGCCTTTTTGGTGCTCGCCCTTGGGGCCGCCGCGGCCGGCGCGACCTCGGCGCTGGCCTGCGAACACAAAACGTCCGGAGCTTCGGCATCGGCCGCCTCGGCGAGCTGTCCGAGCGCCGCGAGCGCGGTGACCGCGGCATCGACCGGAGATCATTGCGCGGGAATGTCGGCCGCCGCGTGCAAGTCGGCCGGAATGAAGTGCGCCAAGGGCGCCGCGGGCGCCGCGGCTGCCGCCGCAGTGGTGGCGCATTGCCATGGCGACGGCTTCGTCAAGGTCGCCGACGCCGCGACGCATGCCGACTGTGATGGCTGCACCGACATGGCGCGCTGCGCGCAGGAGATGGCGGCCGCGGGTGCGCGCGTGCAGGTCGTGCCGCTCAAGAACGGCGTGATGTACATGTACACCGCCGAAACCTCTTCGGGTGTTCGCGTCGTTCAGGCCGCGGTCTCGCGGCGGAACGAGCGCCTCGCGGCATGGACGCGCGCCGGCGACGGCGTGCACCTGTGCAACGAGTGCAAGGCGATGCGCGGCGCGGCGGCGAGCGGAAAGCTCGTGCGCGAGGTGGTCAACATCGAGGGCGGGAGCCTGACGCTCCTGACCTCGAGCGATCCCGAGATCGTGCATCGTCTGCACGACATGGCGTCGGCTTCGCTGGTCGCGGCTCGCACCAAGAGCTGAGCGCGCCCCCCAGCGGGACGCGAGTTCACGAAGGGCCGGGTCCCACGAGGACCCGGCCTTTCGAATGACCGGCCCGGCGCCTCTGGTCTCGCGGCCGACGAGGGGCTAGGCTTTCGTCCAAATGGCGACACGGTTCAGCCGTCGGGTCCTGTTCTTCATCGGCGTCGGCGTCGGTCTGCCCGCGCTCCTGCTCGCCCTGCTCGGGATCTTCCTCACCCTGCGCATCAGCCGCGCGGTCGAGGATCAGGCCCAGCGCTACGACAGCTACATGTCGAAGCAGGTCGCCGACGCGTTCGAGCAGGAGCTGCTGTCGCAGATGACGCGCTCGATCGCCCTGGCCGAGAACGCGGCCCGCCAGGGCGGCGGCCGCCCCGAGATCCTCGCCGCGCTGCAGGCCGGCGACACCGAGCTCGGCAAGCCGCACGTCGTGGTGCTCGACGAGCTCACCGGTTATTCGCTCGAGATGTTCAACGGCCAGCCGGTGGTGTACGACCCGCGGCCAGGCGGCCTCTGGTTCGTCGGGCTCATGCTCCAGGGTCCGGACGGGCAGATCATGGGCGCGGGCGGCTGGATCTTCGATCCGCGCAAATTCCTGATCACGCGGCTCCAGACCGTGATTCAGGATCGTCTGCCCGCGAACCCGCGCATGTACGGCGGCTACGAATCCACCCGCAAGCTCAGCTTCGAGCTGCTCGGGCCCGAGGGCCGGCTGGCGTTCGTACGACAGCCCTACGATCTCGGCGAGGCGCGCACCGAAGCGCTGGGCGGGCCGTTCGAGGGCTACCGGATCCGCGTCGGCGTGACCTCGGTGGCCGCGGTGGTGCTGGCGGAGCGCTTCGTCGGATTCGAGGTCACGTTCATCGCGCTGATGCTGCTCTCGATCATGCTGGCCGCGATCTTCGGCCTGCGCTATACGCTGCGCCAGGTCGAGCTCGCACAGCTCAAGTCGTCGTTCGTCTCCAACGTCACGCACGAGCTCAAGACGCCGATCGCCCTGATCCGGCTCGCGGTCGAGACGCTGGAGATGCAGCGATATTCGTCGCCGGCCGAAGGCGAGCGCTTCCTGCGCACGATCGCCCGCGAGACCGAAAAGCTCTCCCAGCTGGTGGACAACATCCTCGATTTCGCCCGCCTGGAATCGGGGCGGCCGGTGTTCCAGCTCGGTCCGATCGACCCCGCCGACGTGGTGCGAGACGCGGTCGAGACCTTCAAGCCCCGGCTCGATGACCAGCGTTTCAAGGTCGAAACCGAGATTCCGGCCAGTCTCCCGACCGTGATGGGAGACGCCCGTGCACTCAACCATTGCATCCTGAACCTGCTCGACAATGCCGTGAAGTATTCTCGGGAGCGGCGTGAAATCCGGGTTTCGGCCGGGTCCCGGGAGGGGCGGGTCACGATCTCCGTGGCCGACCGGGGGATCGGGATTCCCCCGGGGGATCAGCAGCGGGTGTTCGAAAAGTTCGTCCGGCTGGGGGACGGGCTGATCCACGACGTAAAGGGAGCGGGTCTGGGGCTGGCCCTCGTGCATCAGATCATGCGTGCCCATCATGGGCGGGTCGAGCTCGTGAGCACGCCCGGCGAGGGCAGTACATTCACGCTCGTTCTTCCGGTGGCGGCCGAGGATTCGGCGGCTCCGGCGGCCGAGGCACAGACGGGTTCGTGACCCGAACGAGAGGATACTGATGAATGCACAGAAGCGCGTGCTGATCGTCGAGGACGAAGAGGGCCTCCTCGAAGGCCTGTCGCACAATTTCAAGTTCGAAGGCTACGACGTGCTCACCGCGAAGAACGGCACCGAAGGCCTGAAGATGGCCCTCAAGCAGAAACCCGACGTCGTGATCCTCGACATCATGCTGCCCGAGAAGGACGGCTTCACCGTCCTGAAGGAGCTGCGGCAGCGTCATCGCGAGATCCCGGTGCTGGTGATGACCGCGCGCAATTTCGAAGCCGACGTGCTGAAGGGCTTCGATCTCGGCGCCGACGACTACGTCACCAAGCCGTTCGGCATCAAGGAGCTGATGGCCCGGGTCCGCCGGCTGACCGAGCGCGCCGGATCCGGCGGCGTCACGCTGGCGCCGACCACGTACACTTTCGGCGACGTCGAGGTG
>DATJEP010000097.1:0-10464 GCA_035496475.1 Candidatus Udaeobacter sp. | reverse complement strand
TGAGCGAGTTCAAGCGCGATCAAGGCATCGATCTCTCAAAGGATCCAATGGCGCTTCAGCGGCTCAAGGAAGCCGCCGAGAAAGCCAAGATGGAGCTCTCGAGCACGATGTCGACCGACATCAACCTGCCATTCATCACCGCGGACCAGAGCGGCCCGAAGCACCTCAACTACACGCTCAGCCGCGCCAAATTCGAGCAATTGGTGGATGACCTCATCCAGCGCACGCTCGAGCCGATGAAGAAGGCGCTCAACGACGCCAACCTGCAGCCCAACGAGATCGACGAAGTCATTCTCGTCGGCGGCTCCACGCGCATTCCGAAGATCCAGCAGCTCGTGAAGGACTTCTTTGGCAAGGAGCCCAATCGCTCCGTAAACCCGGACGAAGTCGTCGCCATCGGCGCGGCGATCCAGGGCGCGGTGCTCACCGGCGAGCAGAAGGACGTTCTACTGCTCGACGTCACCCCGCTGTCGCTCGGCATCGAGACGCTCGGCGGCGTTACCACCGTGCTCATTCCGCGCAACACCACGATCCCGACCAAGAAGAGCTAGGTGTTCTCGACCGCGTCCGACAACCAGACCACCGTCGAGGTGCA
This sequence comes from Candidatus Udaeobacter sp., assembly GCA_035496475.1. Taxonomy (GTDB): domain Bacteria; phylum Eisenbacteria; class RBG-16-71-46; order RBG-16-71-46; family RBG-16-71-46; genus JACOSU01. The sequence goes on along the minus strand of DATJEP010000097.1, from coordinate 9,869 downwards.
CGTGCTCCAGGGCGAACGTCCGATGGCGCCGGGCAACAAGACGATCGGTCGCTTCCATCTCGATGGCATTCCGCCGTCACCGCGCGGGCTGCCGCAGATCGAGGTGGCGTTCGACATCGACGCCAATGGAATCCTGCACGTCTCGGCGAAGGATCGGGCCACCGGCAAGGAGCAGAGCATCCGCATCGAGGCGTCGAGCGGACTCAGCGAGGCCGACATCCAGAAGATGGTGAAGGACGCCGAAGCGCACTCGAGCGAAGACCGCCAGCGCAAGGAAGCGGTCGAAGCCCGCAACCGCGGCGACGCTCTGGCGTACGAGGTCGAGAAGAATCTGAAGGAGCACGCGGACAAGATCGAGTCGGCGACCCGCGGGCGGATCGACGAGGCCCTGAACGGGCTGAAGGAGACGCTGAAGGGCGACGACACGGCCGCGATCACCTCGGCCACCGAGGCGCTGCAGACCGCGTGGCATGAGGCGGCGGCGCAGCTCTACCAGCAGACCGCGGGCGCGGCGTCGGGCGGAGAGCCCGGCGAAGGTCCGCGCGGAGGCAAGGACCAGGAGGGCGGAAGCGGCGCGGTCGACGCCGACTTCGAAGTCGTGTCCTGATCGATTCGGTCGGGGCGGCGGAACGGATCCGCCGCCCCGTTCTTCGTTGCGGGGGATGACGCTGCTGCTTCGCAGGTCACGCTGGTGAGTCCGGTCGCGGCGACGGCCGCCCTGATGCATTCCGCGCTCGGCTGGGCGGAGGAAGCCGCCGTGCTCGCCTACGGCGTGGCGCAGGCGCTGGTCGTGCTGTACGCCTCGCATCGCTGGCTGATCCTGGCGCGCTGGTGGCGCCATCGCGACGCGCGGCGCGTGTCGACCCCGGTGCCGCTCGATCCCGCCGCGCTCGAGAAGCTGCCCACCGTCACCATTCAGCTTCCGGTCTACGACGAGCGCCGCGTCATCGAGCGGCTGATCGACGCCGCCGCCGCGCTCGAGTACCCGGCCGGCCGGCTGGAGATCCAGGTGCTCGATGATTCGACCGACGAAACGTCGGTCCGTGCCGCGGCCGCGGTCGCGCGGCACCGCGCGCGGGGCGTCGACATCCGGCACCTGAGGCGCGAAGGGCGTGACGGATTCAAGGCCGGCGCGCTCGCCGCGGGCCTCGCCCGGGCGCGAGGCGAACTCATCGCGGTGTTCGACGCCGACTTCGTTCCGCGGCCGGACTTCCTGCTCCGCGTCGCGCCGCGCTTCCTCGATCCGCGCGTCGGCATGGTCCAGGCGCGCTGGACGCATCTCAACCGCGATCAATCCGCGCTGACCCGTGCGCAGGCCGTAATGCTCGACGCCCATTTCCTGCTCGAGCACGACGTCCGCATGCGCGACGGACTGTTCTTCAACTTCAACGGCACCGGCGGCGTGTGGCGCCGGGCCTGCATCGAGGCGGTCGGCGGCTGGCAGTGCGACTCGCTGACCGAGGATCTCGATCTCAGCTATCGCGCACAGCTCGGCGGCTGGCGCTTCGTCTTCGATCCCGCCGTCGAGACGCCGGCCGAGTTGCCATCCGACGCCGAGGCGCTGATGTCCCAGCAGCGCCGTTGGGCCAAGGGCTCGATCCAGACCGCGCGCAAGCTCCTGCCGCGGCTGCTCCGCTCGTCGCTCGACCGGCGCATCAAGGCCGAGGCGGTCATTCACCTGACCGCGAACGTCGCCTATCCGCTGCTGCTCGCGCTCGGTCTGCTGCTTCTGCCCGTGCTGCTCGGGCCGAGCCGTCTCCCGCCGGCGCTGGTGTGGACGCTCCAGCTCGCCGTGATCGCGTTCGGGATCGTTCCGGTCGCGCTCTTCCTCGCGCTCGGCCAGGTGGCCGCGCGCCGGCCGGCGCGCCGCATCGTGCCGGAGGTGGTCGCCGCGCTGGTGCTCGGCGCCGGGCTTTCCGTCAACAACGCTCGCGCCGTGATCGAAGGATTGCGCACCCGGCTCGGCGACTGGGAGCGGACGCCGAAGCGCGGCGATTCCCGCTCGGCGCGCGGCGCGGCGCTCTATCCGAGAGCGGCGCGTGAGGCGGGATGGGTCGAAGGACTGCTGGCGATCTACTTCGCGGGGCTCAGCGTGTTCGTGACTGCGGCGGGCTTCTATCGAGCGCTGCCGTTCGCTCTGCTCCTCATGGCAGGCTTCGCGTGGCTGAGCGGCAACGCGCTTGGCGCGCGCCGGGCGACGCGGGAGGGGAAGGTCGGCGCGGCGCGGGCGGCTACAGCCGGATGATATGCGGCGACTTCCTGCCCTGAAGCGCGTTCCTGGTGTCGACGATCAGCTTCGCGTGCCGGACCACGGCGCCGTAGGGGAAGCCGGGATGCGCGGTCGCGATGATGACGCAGTCGAAGCTCTTGAGCTTCGCCGGCGTGAGCGGAACGCTCTTCAGACGCTGCCCGCTGAACTCGAGCACGGGAACGTAGGGATCGGAGTACTCGAGACGAGCGCCGCGCTCGCGCAGAGTCTCCATGATGTCGAGCGACGGGCTCTCGCGCGTGTCGTCGATGCCGGCCTTGTACGATACGCCAAGCACCAGCACGCGCGATCCGCGCACCGGCTTGCCGCGACGGTTGAGGCCCGCAGCGGCGAGATTGACGACGTGCTCCGGCATCTGGCCGTTGACATAGCCGGCGAGCTCGATGAAGCGCGCCTCGAATCCGCTGGCGCGCGCCTTCCACGACAGATAGAAGGGATCGATCGGGATGCAGTGGCCGCCGAGTCCGGGTCCGGGATAGAACGGCATGAAGCCGAACGGCTTGGTGGCCGCGGCGCGGATCACTTCCCAGACGTCGATCTTCAGCCGCGCGCACATCATCGCGAGCTCGTTGACGAGACCGATGTTGACGCTGCGGAACGTGTTCTCGAGCAGCTTCACCATCTCCGCGACCTGCGGCGAGGAGACCGGCACGACGTTCTCGAGCCGCTGCCGGTAGAGGCGCACCGCGACGTCGGTGCAGGCCGGCGTCACGCCGCCCACCACCTTCGGAATGTTGCGGGTGTTGTAGTGCGGATTGCCGGGATCGACGCGCTCCGGCGAGAAGGCCAGGAAGAAATCGCGGCCGACCTTCATGCCGGTCTTCTCGAGCAGCGGCAGGATCAGCTCGTCGGTGGTGCCGGGATACGTCGTGCTCTCGAGGATCACCAGCATTCCAGGATGCAGATGGCGCGCGACCTGTTCGGCAGCCGCGACCACGTACGAGACGTCGGGGTCGCGGTGCTTGGAGAGCGGCGTCGGCACGCAGACGTTGACCGCGTCGACGTGCTTCAGCACCGAGAAGTCGGTGGTGGCCTCGAGCCGCCCGGACCGGGTCAGCGCGCGGACCGCGGAGGTCGGGACGTCCTGGATGTAGGAGCGGCCCTTCTCCAGCGTGCGGACGCGATCGCGATCGACGTCGATGCCGCTGACGCGGAAGCCGGCTTCGCCGAACTCGACGGCGAGCGGAAGCCCGACGTAACCGAGACCGATGACCCCGAGGTGCGCGCTGCGATTCTCGATCCGGCGTGTGAGTCGAGCGGCGGAGTTCGGGCGCGCGGAAGCGCGCGTGCGTCGGGACATGGGACGCGGAAGCTAACAGAGCCGAAAACGAGGCGTCAACGCGCGGCGCTCCCATGACCGAACGCGATCCGTTCCACTTCGCCCGATACGTGGTCGACGGTCGCGCCACGTGCGGCCGCCTGATCGGCGACGCGTTCGAGCGCTGGAGCGCGCCGCCCTGGAACGGAGGACAGGCCACCTCGATTCGCGACCTTCGCGCGGCCACCGTCCTCCTGCCGCCCTGCGAGCCGACGAAGATCGTGTGCGTCGGGCTCAACTATCGCGCGCACATCGAGGAGAGCGCGACCGTGATGGCCGGCGGAGCGCCGAAGGAAGAACCGCTGCTCTTCCTCAAGCCGCCGAGCGCCGTGATCGCGAGCGGTCAGGCGATCCGCTATCCGGCCGGCGTCACGCGCCTCGATCCCGAGGGCGAGATGGCGCTGGTGATCGGACGGCGCGCGCGAGCGGTTTCCGAGCACGACGCGCTCGAGCACGTCGCCGGAGTCACGGCCTTCAACGACGTCAGCGCCCGGAACTATCAGAAGAGCGACGGCCAGTGGGCGCGCGCCAAGGGCTTCGACACCTTCGCTCCGATCGGTCCCTGGATCGCGGTCGGACTCGATCCCGGCTCGCTCGCCGTCGAATGCCGGGTGAACGGCGAACGCCGCCAGCGCGGGCACACGTCGGACCTGCTCTACTCGCCCACGTTCCTCGTTCATCACATCTCGCGGATCATGACGCTCGAGCCCGGCGACGTGATCGCGACCGGCACGCCGGCGGGCGTCGCGCCGATCGTGGCCGGCGACCGCGTCGAGATCGAGGTCGAAGGCGTCGGCATTCTCATCAACGCGGTCGAAGCGGCCTCATGAGCGAGGCTCCCGTCGATCTCCTCGTCACCGGCGCGCGCCTCTGGACCGATGGCGAAACCCCGTCCGGCGCCGATACCCTCGCCATCCTCGGGAATCGCATCGCCGCGGTGGGGCGTAAAGACGATCTCCGGAGGCTGGTCGGATCGCGCACCCGCCGGATCGACGCGGCGGAAGCCACGGTGACGCCCGGGCTCTGGGATGCGCACCTTCACCTGCTGCCGTGGGCGCGCTCGCGCGCGGAGGTCGACCTCGCCGGCGCCGCGTCGGTGGACGAAGCCTGCGAGCGGGTGACGCGGGGGGCCGCGCGGCAACCCGGCGACGGGCCCCTCATCGGGCGCGGCTGGAGCGCGGAGCGCTGGGGCGAGCCGCCGCGACGAGGCGCGCTCGACCCCTCGTTTCCGGCGCGCGCGGTGCTGCTCCACAGCCACGACTTTCACGCGCTGTGGGTCAATTCCAGGGCGCTCGCCGACGCCGGGATCACGCGCGAGACCCGCGATCCGCCCGGCGGCCTGATCGAGCGCGGGCCGGACGGGGCTCCATCGGGTGTCGTGCGCGAGAACGCCGTGAAGCTCTTCGCCACGATGCTCGAGCGCGGCGCAGAGGCCGCCGGCGAGCCGGCCGAGCTTCTCGCCTCCGCCGCGCGCGAGCTTCACGCGCTCGGAGTCACCGCGATCCAGGACTTCGAGCGCGGCGCCGCCGCGTTCAACGTGATGGAGCGCTTCGCGCGCGGCCCCGGCCCGAAGCTCCGGGTGCTGCAATGCGTCGGCCCCGAGGATCTCGATCGCGTCGTCGCGCTCGGCCTCGCGAGCGGCGCGGGTGACGAAATGTTTCGCGTCGGACCGCTCAAGCTCTTCGCCGACGGCACGCTGAACTCGCGCACCGCCGCCATGCTCGAGCCGTTCGAGGGCACGGCTTCGCGCGGGCTCGAGGTGCTGCCGCCCGCCGACCTCGAGGCGCTGGTGGAACGCGGGCTCTCGGCCGGATTCGCCGTCGCGATTCATGCCATCGGGGATCGCGCCTGCCGCAACGCGCTCGATGCGTTCGAGCGCGCCCGGCTCGGACCACGCACGCCGCGCGCGGCGCTGCCGTCGCGCATCGAGCACGCCCAGCTGGTGGATCCCGCCGACGTCTCGCGCTTCGCGACGCTCGGGGTCGCGGCGAGCATGCAGCCGCTCCACTGCACCTCGGATGCCGCGGTCGCCGAGCGCGCGTGGGGGTCCCGCATCCGGTATTCGTATCCTTGGCGCACGCTGCTCGATTCGGGCGCCCTGCTCGCGTTCGGATCCGACGCCCCGGTCGAGCCGCCCTCGGTGGCCGAGGGACTCGGCGCCGCATGCACGCGGCGACGCGCGGACGGAACGCCGCGCGACGGATTCGTTCCCGCCCAGCGGATCGGACTCGGCGCAGCGCTGCGCGCCTACACCGAAGGCCCGGCGCGGCTGGCGGGCCTGTGGCCGCGATGCGGATCGCTGCGCGCCGGCAGCCTCGCCGATCTCGTGGTCTGGGATCGCGACCTCTTCGCGGCCGACCCCGAGCGTTTGCATGAGGCGCGGCCTTCGTGCACGGTATGCGACGGTGTGGTGGTGCACGGGCCCCGAGGGGGATCATGAAGGACCGGGCTGCCCACACCTTGCGACGACCACAGGCCGGACGCTCGCGGCCGACCCATCCTGGAGCATCTGTTCGCACGGCCGAATCATGACCACCATCGACTACCGCACTCAGACCGATGAAGAGCTGGTCCGGATCGCGCAGGCCGGCGATACTCGCGGCTTCGACGAGCTGGTGGTGCGCTACCGCGACAAGGTCTACCGGCTGTCGTTCAAGATCCTGCGCCACGAGGACGACGCCTCGGAAGCGCTGCAGGAGGCGTTCCTCTCCGCCTACAAGGGCCTCGGCAAGTTCAAGTCCGAATCGACGTTCTCGACCTGGCTCTACCGCATCGCCACCAACGCCGCGCTGATGAAGTACCGGCGTCGCCGCGACGGGCACGTGTCGCTCGAGCAGTCGCAGTCGTCGGCTGAGGACGCCGAGCCGCTGCAATTACAGGACTGGTCCGCGCTGCCGGTCGACGACCTCCTCAACGACGAGCTGCGACGCGTGATGCAGCAGGGGGTCGACCGGCTTCCCGAGGACCTGCGCACGGTGTTCCTGCTGCGCGACGTCGAAGAGCGTTCCAACGCGGAGGTCTCGCAGATCCTCGACCTGTCGGTGGCCGCGGTGAAGTCACGCCTGCATCGCGCGCGGCTCGCCCTGCGAGGCCACCTCAATCGCTATTTCGCGGGACGCGGCATGCGCCGCGAGCGCGCCTGACCGCTAGCCGCGCAGGATGACGGCGATCAGAACGGCCGCGAGCGCGGCGCGATAGGCGAAGAAGACGCCGAAGCCCGCGCGCCCGAGCCAGCGGAGCAGACCACGGATGGCAAGGAGGCCAACGATGGCCGCAGTGATCACCCCGCACGCGATCGGCGCCGCCGCGAGATCCTTCGGCAGGTGCCGGAGCTCGAGCAACCCGGCCCCGAGCGTGATCGGCGTCGCGAGCATGAACGAGAAGCGCGCCGCCGAGACTCGCTCCACTCCGAACCACCGCCCGGCGGTGATGGTGACTCCGGACCGCGAGACACCGGGCACCAGCGCCAGCGCCTGCGCGAACCCCATCGCCAGGCAGGCGCCCCAGCCCGGCGTCCGCACCGGCTTGCCCTTCGGTCTCACCCGATCCACCCACCACAACAGAAATCCGAAGACGACCAGGGTCACGACCTGGATCGGCAGCTGGCGCAGCATCCGCTCCGAGGCGCCTTCGAGCAGCACGCCGGCGATCGCCGCCGGCACCGACGCCGCGATCAGCTTGAGCCAGGTGTCGCGCGCCGCGAGACGCTCGGCCTCGTCAGAGGAGAAGAGGTTTCGCGCCAGCTCGATCCAGTCGCGGCCGAACGCGATCAGGAGCGCGACCAGGGTGCCCCAGTGAAGCGCCACATCGAATGCCACCCCGGCATAGGGCCAGTGCAGGAGCGTCGGAACGATATAAAGGTGTGCGCTGCTCGAGATCGGCAGGAACTCGGTGAGACCCTGGACCGCGCCGAGGACGATCGCCTGGAGGAGAGACATGCGCGGGCACGCTAACAGAGCGATTGGGACGCGGCAACGGAGCGGCGGAACAGGTTCGCGGCGACATGGGCACCGTCGTCCGGCTTGGGCGCGGTCTCGATCGGCGAGCGGGAACGCTCACTCGTGAGCGAAGAGCTCCGCGTCGCGCGCAACGCCGGAACGGTCGGCGCCGCCACGCTGCTGTCGCGCGTGCTCGGCCTCGTCCGCGAGCAGGCCATGGCGATCCTGTTCGGCGCCGGGTTCGCCACCGACGCGTTCAACGTGGCGTTCCGGATTCCGAACCTGCTGCGCGATCTGTTCGCCGAGGGCGCGATGTCGTCGGCGTTCGTTCCCACCTTCACCGAATACCTCCACCGTCGCGGCGAGGAGGAGGCGTGGGCGCTCGGCCGCCAGCTGATGGTCACGCTGGCGGCGGTGCTGATCGCGATCTGCACGATCGGCTGGATCACCGCGCCCTGGCTGGTGCGCGCGTTCGCCGCCGGCTTCGCCGCCGTGCCGGGCAAGCTCGACCTCACCGTCACGCTGACGCGCGTCATGCTGCCGCTCCTGCCGCTGGTCGCGCTGGCGGCGGCGGCGATGGGAATGCTGAACGCCCGTGGCCGCTTCGCGGTGCCGGCGATCGCGCCCGCGCTCATGAACCTCGGCATGGTGGTGTTCGGCATCGGACTGATTCCGGTGTGCCGGGCGTTCGGCCAGCCGCCGATCCTCGCCATGGCGCTCGGGGTCGTGATCGGCGGACTCTTGCAGTTCGCCGTGCAGCTGCCGCCGCTCATGCGGATCGGGTTCCGTCCACGGTTCGAGTGGCCGCGGGCCCATCCCGGCGTCGCGCGGGTCGCCACTTTGATGCTCCCCGCGACGATTGGACTCGCCGCGACTCAGCTCAATCTTCTCGTCAGCACGCAGATCGCGAGCCTGCTGGCGCAGGGCAGCGTGTCGTGGCTGTGGTACGCGTTCCGGCTGATGCAGCTGCCGATCGGCGTCTTCGGTGTCGCGCTCGCCACCGTCAGCATGCCGGCGCTGGCGCGCGCGGCGGTGGATCAGGATCTGCCGGCGCTCAAGCGCACGCTCTCGGCCACGCTGCGTCTGGTCTTCCTGCTGACGCTGCCCGCCGCGCTGTGGATGGCGGTGATGTCACGCCCCATCATCGCGCTGCTCTACGAGCACGGCCGCTTCCACGGCTTCGACACCGATCAGTCGGCCGGCGCGCTGGTCATGTATTGCATCGGCCTGCCGGCGTTCGCCGCGGTCGGCGTGATGACGCGGACGTTCTACGCGCTCGGCGACACGCGGACTCCGGTGCAGGCGAGCTTCGTCTCGGTGGCCCTGAACCTCGCGCTCAACCTGCTGTTCATCGGCCCGCTGCGGTCGCTCGGGCTCGCACATCGCGGGCTCGCCCTCGCCACCTCGCTGACGGCGATCGTCAACTTCGTTCAGCTCGCATGGTATCTGCGCCGAAGGGTGGGCCGCTTCGAGGGACGCCGGATCCTCAACACGCTGATCCGCGTCGGCCTCGCCTCGGTGGTCGCGGTCGGCGGCTGCGCGATCGGACTCGCGCTGACAGGCGAGCGCTGGCATCACGGCGCGCTCGATGCCGGACTCGCGGTGATCGCCGGCATTGTCTTCGCCACCGGCTCGGGGTACTTCCTCATGAGGCTGACGCGCGTCGAGGAGCTCGACACGGTCGAAGCCCTGGCCCGCTCGCTCGCGCGCCGGCTCACCGGGCGCAAGGAAGAGGGCGCGGATCCCGACGTGGAGCCGGGTCCGGGATCGGGCGGCGCGTGAACCGCGCGCATTCCGCGCTGATCCGTTTTGCCGCCGCGACCGCGGCCGGAGAGCTCGCGGCGGCGGACCGCGCGCTCGAGGCCGCGCGCTCGGCGCGCGCACCGCGGATCGAGGCCGAAGAGACCGCGCTGATGCTGCTCCTCCACGCCGGATATCCGGCCGCGCTCGAAGGCGTCGCGCGGCTCGCGCAGGCGTGGCCGGGCCGGGCGCGCCGCCGCCGCGAAGGCGGGCCTCGCGAATGGCGTGCGCGCGGGGAGCGGCTCGGGCGCCGCGTGTACGGGCCGGTGTTCCCGCGCCTGATCGAGAACGTACGCGCCGGTCATCCCGATCTCGCGGTCTGGATGGTCGAGCAGGGATATGGCCGGGTGCTCTCGCGCTCCGGTCTGGCGGAAGGGATGCGGGAGCTCGTCGCGGTCGCGGTGCTCGCGGTCGGCGGATGGGAGCGCCAGCTCGTCAGTCATCTGAAGGGGGCGGTGCGTCTCGGCGCGCGCCGATCCGACATCCGCGTCGCGTTCGACGCCGGCCGCCGCCGCAGCCGCTCGCGGGCGGCGTGCGACCGGGC
>DATJEP010000096.1:0-16667 GCA_035496475.1 Candidatus Udaeobacter sp. | reverse complement strand
TGGTGCGCCGGCGCGCGATGGCGAGCGCGGGAGCGGGGCCCGCGGGGCTGATGGCACTCGCGTTCGCGGCGCTGCTGGCGGTCAATCCGACCTTCGATCGCTATGGCTACTCCGCCACCAACGACATGCTGGCGCTCGGGCTGACCGGCGCGTCCCTGCTGTTCCTTCTCGCGCCGCTGGAGGACGGGCCCCGGCGAGGGCTCGTGCTGTCGGGCGTTCTCGCCGCGCTCGCCGCCTTCACGCGCTACAGCGCGGTGGCATTACTTCCCGCCGGCGTGCTCGCGCTGCTCTTCTGGCCCCGGTCCCGCGTCACTCGCGGCGGCGCGATCACGCGATTCGTCGCCGGCTTCCTGATCGTCGCGCTGCCGTGGACGGCCTTTGCCGCGGCCCGCGGCCATTTGCCGGGCGCGCCGCTGCTGCAATTCTTCAGCTTCTACACCAGCCCGAATTCGAATCGCAGCGTCCAGGATCTCGCGCCCACGACGCCGGACTCACTTCGCGCCTACCGTTCGCTCGGATCCATGCTCGGTCACGATCCCGCCGGGCTGGTGCGGACGATGCTCGGCCACATTCCCCAGCATCTCGAGCTCGAGGCGAGCGAGACGCTGGGATGGCCGGCGGCGACGCTCGGCGCGATCGGCCTCCTGTTCGCGATCCTGTCGCGCACCGCGCTCGGGCTCGGGCCGCTCCTGCTGATCGGCGCGATTCAGTTCCTCACGCTGGTGCCGGTCTTTCACAGCGACCGCTACGCCCTGCCGCTGGTTCCATTCGAGCTCAGCCTCGCCGCGTTCGCGCTGGCGATGCCGCGGGTGCGCGCGCGTTCGCGCGCCGCCGCGCTGCTCGCCGGGGCCGCCTGCGTTCTCGCCGCCGCGATCTCACTCATTCGATCCGTCGAGGCGCAGCGCGAGGTGCGCCGCCTGCTGCCGACCGAGACCCTCGAAGCCGGCCGCGCGCTGCATCGGCTCGCGACGCCCGCCAGTCACGTGATCGCGCGCAAGGGACAGATCGGCTATTACGCCGGCCTGCCGGTCGCGCCGTTCCCGCGCTTCGCGCGGCTAGCGGAGCTGGCCGACTACGCGAGGTCCGCCCACGCCGACTTCCTCTTCTACTCGTGGTACGAGGCGCAGCTGCGTCCGGAATTCGCGTGGCTGCTCGATTCGACCGCGGCCACGCCCGGTCTCGAGGTCGTGCACGCGACCGCGAACAAGAAGAGCGTGCTGTACCGGATGGGCGACGGTTTCGGGCGCGATCCGGATTGGCTCGGGGATCCGTACCAGCTGAGGCTTCATCAGTCGCGCGCCCTCGTCGGCGTGCTGCCCGACTCGATCGCCGCGCCCTACCGAATCACGCTCGCCGTCGACGCGCTCGGCAAGGACGAGCCCGCCGAGGCGATCGAAGAGATCGATCAGGCGCTGCGCTGGCGGCCGGCCGAGCCGCTGGCCTGGCAGGTGCGGGGCGAAGCGTTGATGAAGCAGGGCCAGGGCCGCGAGGCGCTGGAGTCGTTCACGCGTTCGCTGGCGCTGTCGCCCGATGATCCGGAGGTGCGCGGGGATCTCGGCCTGGCGAAGCTGTCGCTCGGAGATTCCGCCGGTGCGGCCGGGGCCTGGCGGGGCGCGATCGGCGGCGTGACCGACGTGCAGATCCTGAGCGAGATGATGCGGCTGTTCGACAAGCTCGGGGATGATGCCCGCGCCGATTCCGCGCGCGCGGGATGGCACCGGCACTTCAAAGATTGAGTCCTGTCGCCTAAGATGCCCGGGCAGCTCAAGCCCGCCGCGCGTCCGACACGCCAACCGCACCGCGAGGTTCCATGCGATCGCTCCAGATCTTCCGCGCCACGACGGCCGCCGCGCTCCTCATCTCGTTGATCTCGGTGGCCGGCTGCGGAAGCAGCGGCGGGACGACGGGGCCCATCACCCCGCCGACGCTCTCGCTGCGTCAGGCGCTGAATGCCGCGCTGCCTGCCACGGTCTATCTGCCGGTCGAGCTCGACACCACCGCGAGCATTCTGGTCACGCTCCACATGAACGGGATCAAGGGGGCGGGCGCCGCGTTCATCAACGGCACGTCGCTGGTGGACGGCGGGAACGTCTGGATTCGCACGCTGAACGCCGGCGCGGTGGATTCGGTCCAGCTGGCGAAAACGGTGGCGGGCAGCGGAACGCTGATCATCTACAGCACGCTGACGGGATCCCCGCCGCCGACCGTCAACATCGCGTTCGACGGAACCAGTTATCACGTGTTCCGCGTCAGCGGGGCGGGCACGATCGGAGGATTCGTCGACAGCGTGAAGTCGGTCGACGACATCGACGTCTCCGCGCCGGCCGACAACGCGACGCTGCCGCGATCCGGCGGACTGACCGTGACCTGGAGCGACGCCGGAGCGGACGCCAACGTCAAGGTCGCGGTGAAAGTCGTCGCGGCCAACGACTCGACCAAGCAGACGGCGGCGACGGTGGTGCCCGATCCCGACGGCACGGCGGTCATTCCCGCGGCGCAGCTGAACACGCTGCCTCCGGGTGGCGCGAAGCTGGCGGTCTCGCGCTACCGGCTGGCCTACAAGACGGACGGCGGGCACAACACGGGCTTCGCGTGCGAGACGATCACCGTTCTCAACCTGACGCTCACCACGCCGATGCTTCCATCTCTGACCGCGACGCGAGCGCGGACGGCCGAAACGCGACGCGCGTCACGAGGGATTCCGGCGACCGGGAATTAGCGTCGTCTTTACGCTCTCAGGTTCGCGCCCGGCCCCGCCGATAACACGCGCGTGCGCACGGCATTCGAGTCCGAATCGCACGTCTCTTCAACGCGTCTAACGCGATGGCCGCGCTTGATTCGTCGTCAGCTGCATGCTACGGTCGCGGTGTCGTCCTGGACGCGCCAGACTCCTCTCAGCTACGCAGCGCAGGAAAGGCGAGAATCAGTCACGGGACACGTTCGGATTGCGCGAAATCATAGGATTCGGCATTTCGAAGCTCTTGGCCTGGCCCTGAACGGGGCCTTCCGGGTCAGGAGTTTTGCGCTTATAAGGGCCCCGAGGTCCCGCACGTGATCGTTCGAAAATTCCCGATCGAGCATCTGGATCCGGTCAATCTCCTGGGGCAGAACGACGCACATCTGCGCCAGATCGAGCGTACCCTGCCGGTTCGCATCACGCTTCGTGACGGCACCATCACGGTGGCCGGCGAAGAGGAACCGGTCGGCACCGCGTCCGCCGCCTTGAAGGAGCTGGTCGACCTGGCCGAGCGCGGCAAGCTGATCGAAGAGGCGGACGTCGAGACCGCTCTGGGTCTCACCGGACGCAACGGCGATCAGAAGAATGGCCACGGTCGTCTGAGCGAAGCCTACGAGGGCGCGCCCGGCTTTGCGTTCGATCGCAAGGCGGTGCGCGCGCGCACTCCGACGCAGGCCGAGTACCTGAAGGCGCTGCAGGAGCACGACGTCGTCTTCGCCATCGGACCCGCGGGCACCGGCAAGACCTATCTCGCGGTCGCGGCGGCGGTGAACGCGCTGCGGCAGAAGCGCGTGGATCGCATCATCCTGGTGCGCCCCGCGGTCGAAGCGGGCGAGAGCCTCGGATTCCTCCCGGGCGACATGCAGGAGAAGGTGGATCCCTATCTGCGCCCGATGTACGACGCGCTGGCCGATCTCATGTCGTACGACAAGATGCGGCGCTACATCGAGCTCGGCGTGATCGAGATCGCTCCTCTGGCGTTCATGCGCGGCCGCACGCTGCACAGTTCGTACGTGATCCTCGACGAAGCGCAGAACACGACGGTGCGCCAGATGAAGATGTTCCTGACGCGCATGGGCGTGAACTCGCGCGCGGTGATCACCGGCGACGTCACGCAGATCGACCTCAAGAATCCCGAGACCTCCGGACTGGTGCGGATCCAGACCATCCTCGCCGACCTGCCGGGGGTGAAGTTCATCTACTTCCATCCCGAGGACGTGGTGCGCCATCGTCTGGTGCGCGACATCATTCGCGCGTTCGACGCCTATCACGCCCGCGCGAACGGCAAGGAAGAAGACGGTGTCGGTCAGACGCTCGATCCCGAGCTCCCGGACGAGGAGTCTCGGGTCACGCGAGACGAATCGAACGCCGGAGACTCGGGCGCCCGCGACTCGGCCCCCGAGAAGGGCCCCTCGCTCTAGCGTGAGCATTCGCTCGCGGAGCCGCACGCCATGACGGCGACCGATCTGACGCCCGCGCTGCCCGACCGCGCCCGCTCGTTCCGCTGGGGCTACTACGCGGTGCGTGTGCTGCTGGTCGGCCTGCTGCTCGCGCTCGCCGCGCTGCCGATCGGTCACGGCGGGCCGGCGCGCTTCCACTATCGCGAGGGTGACATCGCGCGCGAGCGCGTGGTCGCGCCGTTCGACTTCCGTGTCGAGAAGGACGACGCAACGCTGCGTCATCAGCAGGAGCAGGCCGCGGTGGCGGTGTCGCCGGTGTTCGCGGTCGATCAACGCGTCTCGGGCGAGACCATGAATCGCTTCGCCAGCTACGAGGAGCGGGCGCTGGAGCTGGTGCTGAATCCCGGCATCGCTCCTGCGGAACGCTCCGCGCGGGCGCGATCGCTGGGCGTGCCGTTGTCCGAGGAGAGCGCGGACGCGCTGGCCGCGCCCGGCCGCGCCCGCCGTCTGTTCCGCGAGCTCGGCGGCTGGCTGCACGAGATCTACGACGCCGGCGTGGTCGCGGAAAAGCGCGACGACACGATCCAGGGCTACCACACCGTCGTGGTGCGCGACGGCGACCGCGAGTCGCCACGCGCCGCCTCGCTGCTCTACGACCGCCGCGAGGCGCTCCTCCTGATCCAGCGCCGCGCCGCGAGGGTGTTCGCCACCGATCCGCGCGGACGCCGTCTGGTCGACGAGCTGGCCTCGGCGTTCCTCCAGCCCAATGTGCTGTTCGATCAGGCCGAGACGACCTGGCGCCGTGTTCAGGCCCAGGGCGCGGTCCCGTCGACGATCGGTTTCGTCAAGAAGGACGAGATGATCATCGACGCGAATCAGAAGCTGTCGCACGACGCGGTGCTGAAGCTGCGCTCGCTGCGCGGGCTCGAAGACGCGCGCCGCCAGCAGAGCGAGTTCATCGTGCCACCGGTCGCGCGCATGCTGCTGATGCTGCTCTTCATCGCCGTGTTCATGAGCTACCTCAGGATGGAGCTGCCGGCGGTCTATCGCGACAACAGCATGCTCGCGGTGTTCACGCTGCTCGCGGCGTTCGTGATGGTGCTGGCCGAGGTGCAGGTCGGCGTGCTCGGGCTCTCCGAGTTCACCGTGCCGCTCGCGCTCGCGCCGCTGGTGGTGGCGTCCCTGCTCGAGAAGCGACCGGCGCTGGTCTTCACCCTGCTGGTCACGGTAATGGTGGCGTCGATCTGCGAGCTGAAGGGCGCGTTCATTCCGCTCGCGGTCATGGGCGGCGTGACCGCGGTCTACTCGGTGTCGCGACTGCGCCACCGCTGGCACTTCGCGCGCGCCTTCTTCACCATCGCGCTCGCGCACGTGGCCGCGATCCTGGCATGGGATCTGGCCCGCATCGTCGCGGTCGAGACCGTGCTGCGCGACTCGCTGTGGGGCGTCGGCAACGCGTTCCTCTCGGTGTCGCTGGCGTTCCTGCTGCTGCCGCCGGTCGAGCACGCGTTCGGCCTGACCTCCGACATCACCCTGCTCGAGCTCTCCGACCTCAACCGCCCGCTGCTGAAGCGGCTCCAGCTCGAGGCGTCGGGCACCTACCACCACAGCATGATCGTCGGCAGCCTGGCCGAGGCCGCGGCCGAGGCGATCGGCGCGAACTCGCTGCTGGCGCGGGTGTCGGCCTACTACCACGACATCGGCAAGCTCTCGAAGCCCGAGTATTACGCCGAGAACGAATCCGCCGCCTCGCGCAGCCGCCACGAGAAGCTGACCCCGAGCATGAGCACGCTGGTGGTGAAGTCGCACATCACCGAGGGTCTCGAGATGGCGCGCCGCGAGCGTCTGCCCCGCGCGGTGCGCGACGCGATCCCCGAGCATCACGGCACCATGGTGATGGCGTTCTTCTATCACAAGCAGCTCGAGATCGATCCCGCCGCGCAGCGGGCGGACTTCTGCTATCCCGGTCCGCGGCCGCGCTCGCGCGAGACCGCGATCCTGATGCTGGCGGACGGCGTCGAAGGCGCCTCGCGCGCGCTGGCCGAGCCGACCCCGAGCCGTATCCGCGGGCTGGTCACGCGCATCCTCGAGGAGCGCGTGCAGCAGGGGCAGCTCGACGACTGCGGTCTCACGCTGCAGGATCTGGCGCGCATTCGCGAAGCGTTCATTCCGGTCCTGACCGCGATCTTCCACGTGCGCGCGCCCTACCCCGAGGATCCGAAGAAGCGCGCGCGGGCCGATGCCGATCTCCGTAAAGAGACCACCTAGCTTCCCCGCGGTTCTCGCTCCGCTTCGCGGCATCGTCACATCCACTCTGAGCATGGTGAACCGGCGCGCCGGCGACATCGCGGTGGTGCTCGAGCGCGACGCCGCGCTGCGCGAGCTGAACCGGCGCTGGCGTGGCATCGATCGCGCGACCGACGTGCTGTCGTTCCCGTATGACTCGGGGGAGAAGCCGCGCGGCGGCGGGTCCTCCGTGCCGCGTGGCCCCGCGCGCCATGGCTTTGCGCACGCCGGTCCCGCGCCGCGCGTCGACGGCGACCTGGTGATCTCGATCGATCGCGTGAGAGAACAGGCCCGGCGCTACCGCGTCACCCGCGGCGAGGAGATGGCGCGCCTCGTGATCCACGGCACGCTCCACCTCGCCGGGCACGATCATCACGATGCCGCCGAGCGCCGCGACATGCGCGCTCTCGAGCGCGCCGCGTTGCGGGCCAGCTCGCGGCACGTCGCCACGCTCGAGCGAACCCTCGCTCGGGCGGAATAGTTTCCGGAACCCGCCGAGCGCCGGCAGGGTTTCTAGTGCCTGAGTCGCCGGATTGGACCCGGCGCGGCCGGGCTCGGAAGGAGGTTCCCCTCATGGCGCGAACCGCGGCCGTCGTCGTCGCTCTCTGCTTCGTGCTCGCTTGTACGGCGGGCGCGGACGATCTGCCACGCTGGCTCCGCGACCGCGGTGACGCCATTCCGACCTCTCTGGTCGGAACCTATGTGCGCTCGCACGAGCTGCTGGTCTATTCGTTCTACGAATACACCCTCAATCGCGATCAGGAATACAAACCGGCCGAGCTGGGCTTCGGGCTCGAGCACGACTATCGCGCCCAGAGGATCGATCACGAGGCGCTGGTCATGCTGACCTACGGCTTCAACGATCGCGTCGCGTTCGAGCTGGAATCCGCGGTTCACGCGTGGGCGAATCAGCGGAAGGCATTGGACGATCCTTCCGCGGTGCCTCCTCGCCTCACCGAGGATGGATTCGGAGACACACAGGCCGAGCTGCGGTGGAAGTGGTCGAAGGAGACCGCCGGCCGGCCCGAGCTCTTCAGCTACTTCGAGGCGGTCTTCCCCTTCCAGAAGCGACGCATCCTGATCGGGACCCAGGACTGGGAGCTGGTTCAGGGCTTCGGCGCGATCAAGGGATTCGGCTTCGGGACGCTGACCGGCCGCGTCTCGGCCAGCTACACCCACGAAGACGGGCAGGTCGTCTTCGGCGAGTACGACGCCGAGTATCTCCGGCGGCTGAACGATCGCTGGCGATGCGCGGTATCGGTCGAAGGCGAGCAGGACGAGCTCGAGCTGATCCCCGAAATCCAGTGGCACTTCGGACCGCGCGCCTTCGCCAAGTTCAACAGCGGTTTCGGACTCACCAGCAAGACTCCGGACTTCGCCCCCGAGGTCGGAGTCGTCATGTCCTTCGGCGCGCGGTAGACTCCGCGCCGCATGCTCTCGATCCAACGGTCGGCCACGCTCGCGCTCGCGATGCTCGGCTTCGCGATCCCGACCCACGCGCTCGCCCTGCCCGCCGCATCCGATCCCGCGTTGCGTCGCGGCTTCCTTGCCGACAGCGTCCGTGTCTTCCGTCTCGAGTTCGACTCCACCCGGACGCGCCTGCATTCGGTCTCGAAGGGTCTCGCGTCGCCGGCGAACGCCCGGAGGCTGGCCGCGCTCCTCGGCGGCATCGATTTCGTTCGGCGCGACGCCGGCGCCCCGCACCGATGCAACGGCTGCCCGGGCCGGCTGAATCTCGGATTCCAGTTCGGCAGCGGCCCGCAGGCGCTGGGGATACAGGCGGCGTTCCCGGAGCGCGCAGTCTATTACTCGATCGGCTCCGACTACATCGGCAGCGGATTCTGCGACTCCGTCGCCGCCGGCCTGATCGAGATCGCGCGCTCGACGCTCGTCTCCGACACGGCGATCGCGCATTACCTGCTTCCCGGCGTGATGTGGGACATGCCGGGCGGAACCCAGGCGCAGCGCACCGACACGATTCACGTCGAGGTCGTCCCGGTCGCGATCGAGACGCCGCCGCCCAGCTATCCCGCCAAGGCGCGCGCCGCCGGAATCCAGGGAACGGTGATCGTGCAGGCGCTGGTCGGTCGCGACGGCGAGGTCAAGGACGCGCGCATCCGCCAGTCGATTCCGGACCTCGATGAGGCCGCGCTCGAAGCGGTCCGGCACTGGAAGTTCAAACCCGCGCTCGCGGGTGGCGTGCCGACCGCGGTATGGGTCGCGATCCCGGTGAAATTCTCGCTGCACTGAAACCCCCGGGCGTCGCGATGAACGCCCGCGCCGTGCCGCGACGACACGCATGCCGGCGCGATTGACGCGTCCGCGGTGAACCGCCACATTCCCGTGCATGGCGCCCCCGGAACCTGGCGAATCTCGTGCGCGCGGCGCATTCGCGAGCCGGCTCCGCGACTACCTGCTGACCGGATTGCTCGCGCTCGGCCCGACCGCCATCACGCTCTGGATCTTCCTCAAGCTCCTGAACGCGGTCGATCAGCTGCTCGGCCAGTACTTGAAGTTCGACGCGCTCGGCGGCCAGCGCATCCCGGGGCTCGGTCTCGCGGCGACGCTGCTGCTGCTCATTCTCGTCGGATGGATCGTCTCGCTGCTCGGCGGCTGGATCGGCGGGCGCTCACTGCTCTCGATGTGGGAGCATTTGTTGACCCGTATTCCAGGCGTCGGTATTTTGTACGGCTCGACCAAGTCCATCGGGCAGGCCATCGTTCGCCAGCGCCACGAAGCCTTCAAACAGGTGGTGCTGGTGCCGTGGCCGAGCCCCGGCATCTACCGCGTCGGATTCGTCGCCGCGCGGCCGTCGCCCGACGTCAGTGAGCGCCTCGGGCAGGACCTCGAAGTCGTGTTCGTGCCGCACACGCCGAATCCGGCATCGGGGTTCGTGCACTACGTTCCGCGCACCGCCGTCGTCTACCTCGACTGGACCGTCGAGGACGCGTTGCGCGTCATCATCTCGGGCGGCGTGGTGCAACCCGGCGGACCTTCGATCGGAGGCGGTCCGGTGATCACGCCGCACGCCACCTGAACGGCACGAAGGACCGGGCATGGCCCTGATTCGCAGCGAAGGCATCGTTCTCAAGACCCACGCCCTCGGCGATACCAGCCGCATCGTGGTGGTCTACACGCGCGATCACGGCCTGGTGAAGCTGGTGGCGAAGGGCGCCCGCAAGACGCCGAGCCGGTTCGGCATCTCGCTCGAGCCGCTGTCGCGCTCGCGATTCCTTTTCTATTACAAGCCCGATCGCGATCTGCACCTCCTGTCGCAGACCGACACCATCGTGGCGACCGGCGTCGGGCTCACCGATTTGTCGCGGCTCGCGCACGCGCAGGCCGCGGTCGAGCTGCTCGACCGCCTGGTGTGGGGGGAGGAGCCGCATCCCGACCTCTACGATCTGCTCTCGGCGACGCTCGATGCGACGGTGCGGGCGCCGGGCACGTCGCTGACCGCGATCACCATCGCGTTCGAGCTCCAGGTCGCGAGTCTGCTCGGCTACCGTCCGCGGCTCGATGCCTGCGCCGGCTGCGGCGGCACGCTGTCGCCGGAACGGCTGTTCTCGCCGTCGCGCGGCGGACTTCTCTGCGCCGGCTGCGCCGCGCGTGAGCCGGGTCTGATCCGGCTGTCCGCCGACGCGCTGGCCGGGCTCGCGTTGCTGCTGTCCCGTCCGGTGGGCGACGCCGGCGAATACGTCGAGGTCCGGCGCACCGCCGAGATCCTGCGCGTCGTCGATCAATTCCTCCGCCATCACTTCCAGCGCTTTCAGGGCCTGCGCTCGCTCGAGGTGCTGCGCGCCATTCCCGAGATCGCCGCGGAGAAGCCGTGTCCGAATTGAAGCTCGATCCGCGCCGATCGCTGCAGGAGATGATCCTCGCGCTCGAGATCTACTGGGCCGATCGTGGCTGCGTGATCCAGCATCCCTATCCTTCCGAGGTCGGCGCCGGCACGTTCAATCCCGCGACGTTCCTGCGCGCGCTCGGACCCGAGCCGTGGCGCGTCGCGTTCGTCGAACCGTCGCGCCGCCCGAAGGACGGCCGCTACGGCGAGAATCCGAATCGCTTCCAGCAGTTCTACCAGTACCAGGTGCTGCTGAAGCCGTCGCCGCCCGACGTGGTGCAGCAGTACTTCGATTCCCTGGTCTCGATCGGCATCGATCCGCTCGAGCACGATCTACGGCTGGTGGAAGACGACTGGGAGTCGCCGACGCTCGGCGCCGCCGGTCTCGGCTGGCAGGTGCTGATGGACGGCACCGAGATCTCGCAGTTCACGTACTTCCAGCAGTGCGGCGGGATCGAGGTCGACGTGGTGTCGGCGGAGCTGACCTACGGGCTCGACCGCATCGGGATGATGCTGCAGGAAAAGGACCGCGTGCAGGATCTGATCTGGTCGCCGGGCCGGACCGAGAACCACGTCGCGATTCCCGGCGTGACCTGGGCCGAGCTCTGGCTCGAGAATGAGAAGCAGTGGTCGCGGTACAACTTCGAAGAAGCCGACGTCCCCGCGCACTTCGAGATGTTCAAGCAGTGGGAGAAGGAAGCGACCCGCCTGCTCGACCTCGGCCTGGTCCAGCCCGGCTACGATTGCGTCATCAAGTGCTCTCACCTCTTCAACGTGCTCGACGCGCGCGGCGCGATCTCGGTCAGTGAGCGCGTGGGCTACATCGGGCGGGTGCGCAAGCTGGCGCGCCGCGCCGCGCAGGGATGGGTCGAGCAGCGCGTGCGGCTCGGCTATCCGATGCTGTGGAACGAAGCCGAGCGCGCCCGCTGGATCAAGCCTGAAGTCGAGGCCGCCCCGCCCGAGGCCGAGAACGTTCCCGCCGTCACGAAGGGCGGCGCGTGAGCAAGGATCTGCTGTTCGAGATCGGCGTCGAGGAGCTGCCGTCGACCTACGTCGCTCCCGCGCTCGATCAGATGGAGCGCGAAGCGGCGCAGGGACTGGCCGCGCTCCGGCTCCCGCATGGCGCGATCCGAAGCTATGGGACGCCGCGCCGGCTGACGATCGCGATCGAGGCCGTCGCCGAGCGCCAGAGCGATCTCGACGAGGAAGCGATGGGCCCGGCGACGCGCGTCGCGTTCGACGCCGAGGGCAAGCCGACGCGCGCGCTGATCGGCTTCTGCGCGGGGAAGGGAGTCGATCCCGCCGCGGTGCGGCGGGTCCAGACTCCGAAGGGCGAGTACGTCGCGGTCACCGTTCATCACGAAGGTCAGCCCGCGAGCTCGGTGCTGCCGGCCATGCTGGCCGACGTCGCCCGCCGGCTGACGTTTCCGAAGCGGATGCGATGGCTCGAGCTCGACGATGCGAAAGCCGCGGGAAAGGCGAATGCGGGCGACTTCTTCGCGCGCCCGGTGCGATGGCTGCTCGCGCTGCTCGGCGACAAGGAGCTCGAGGTCAAGGCCTTCCGGCTCACCGCGAGTCACGAGAGCTTCGGCCATCGCTTCCTCGCCCCGTCGCGGGTCAAGGTGAAGCGCGCCTCCGATTACGCCGCGACGCTCGAGAAGGCACACGTCATCGCCGATCACGTGCGGCGCCGCGCGATGATCGAGGAGCAGGCCGCGGGACAGGCGGCGCGCGCGGGCGGCCGCGTGGTGAAGGATGACGAGCTCGTCGACATCAACACCTTCATGGTCGAGTGGCCGACCGTGTTCACCGGCGGCTTCGACCCGCACTACCTCGATCTGCCGCGCGAAGTGATCGTCACCGCCCTGCGCGAGCACCAGCGGTTCTTCGCGGTCGAGCGCGACGACGGGGACCTGCTGCCCTCGTTCCTCGCGGTGCGGAACGGCGACGATCGCGGCATCGCGCAGGTGATCCGCGGCAACGAGGACGTGCTGATCGCGCGGCTCGAGGACGCCCGCTTCTACTGGAAGACCGACCTCGAGAAGACGCCGGAGCAGAGGGTCGACGATCTCAGCAACGTCGTCTGGATCGAAGGTCTGGGCTCGCTGCGCGAGAAGGCGGCACGGCTCGAATCGCTGGGCGAATGGCTGGCGGCGCGGCTCGCGCCCGACGCCGCGGGCGCGGTTCGGCGCGCCGCACGCCTGTGCAAGACTGATCTCCTGACCGAGATGATCGGCAGCGGCAAGGAATACGCGAGCCTCGAAGGCGTGATGGGCGGCTATTACGCGCGTCAGGCGGGAGAGAGCGATGCGGTCGCGACGGCGATCGCCGAGCACTACCGGCCGCGCGGGCCCGCCGACGCGCTGCCGGCCTCCGACGCCGGCGCGATCCTGTCGCTCGCCGACAAGCTCGATCACGTCGCGGGATCGTTCGTCGGCGGCAAGGTGCCGAGCGGCAGCGAGGATCCCTATGGCGTTCGTCGCGCCGGCAACGGTGTGGTGCGCATCCTGATCGAGCAGCAGCGCCCTTTCGATCTGCGTGACGCCTCGATGGAGAGCACGCGACCGCTCTTCGCTGCCGATCCCGAGCTGCCGCACGGCGAGATCATGAAGAAGCTCGGCGAATTCTGGCGCGGGCGGGTCGAGGCCGCGCTCGATGATCGCGGCGTCGCCTACGACGCGCGCGACGCGGCGATGGAGGCCCGTTTGCGTCCGGCCGGCGCGACGCAGGCGCGGCCGGGCTGGATCGATCCCGCAGACGCGCTATCGCGCGCGCGGACGCTGAGCGAGTTCCGCGCCGATCGCCGATTCGAGCCGCTGGCGATCCTGTTCAAGCGCGTCAGCAACATTCTGACCAAGAACACCGAGACGCTTCCTCAGACCGCCGACCGCGCGCGGCTGAAGGAACCGGTCGAGAAGGCGCTGAGCGAAGCGCTCGAGAGCGCGCGCGCCGCGACCGAGCCGCTCTGGCGCGAACGCTCGTACGGAGCGATCATTCCGGCGCTGCTGGAGCTGGAAGCGCCGATCCACGCGTTCTTCGACGGCGTGCTGGTCAACGCCGAGGACCGCGATCTCAGGCTTGCGAGACTCGCTCTGCTCGCCGAGGTGCGCGAGCTCTTCCTGCGCGGATGGGATCTCTCCCGCGTGGTGGTCGAAGGAGAAAGGAGCGCGTGATGGCTCGCGTCGATTCCGCCCGGTCCGGCTTTCGCGCTGCGCTCGGCGGCGCGGCGCTGGCGCTGCTGCTCGCCGCCGCGCATGCGGCCCCGGCCGGCGCGCAGCGCTACGTTCCAACGTCCGATCCGCAATTTCCCCGGCTGCGCTACGCGGACTCGCTGAACTCGGTGAACGATCGCTGTGTCGTCACCCGGCACCGGCTGAATCCGATGATCGCGCCGATCTACGTCAACGGAGAGCCGGTCGGCTTCTGTTGACGCGGCTGCCCCGGGACCTTCGTGAAAGGTCCGGAACCGCTGCTCAAGAGCCTGAACCTCTCGTTCATGGATCCGGTGCGCACGTATCGCGCCGCCAGGATCGATTCGCTGCATCGCGCCTGGATCGGCCATGACGTGTTCTATTTCGTCACCCGCGATTCACGCGAGCACTTCCTTCACGACCCACTGAAATACGCGCACATGCTCAGCGATCCCGTCAGCCAGCGCCGATTCCATCCCACCGCGAAATCGCCGCGCCTCGAATACCGCGGGCGCCCCTACTACTTCGAGACCGACGCGACGCTGGCGCGGTTTCGCGGCAATCCCGGCTTCTACGCGCTGCGCGGTCCGATGGACGAGGCCCAGCCGATGAGGCCGATGCCCGGCCACGCCGGGCACTGAGCACGCATGCTCGCGGGCGCGGTGCCGGTCCTCGGCCCGGGTCGCTATTTCGGCACGCCGGTCCGGCGCGCGTCGTTCGGGGACCTTCGCCTGGTCGAGACGTCATTCCGTCCGAACGCGCGCATCGAGCGTCACCGGCATGAGCGCGCCTACTTCTGCCTGATCACGAACGGCGCGTTCGAGGAATCGCGCGGCCGCGACGTTCGTGACTATCGTGCCGGCACACTGGTCTTCCGGCCCGCGGGCGAGGAGCACTCCGAGCGCTTCGGCGAGCGCGGCGGCCGTTGCCTCAACGTCGAGATTCCGCAGCACTGGCTGGAGCGCCACGCCTCGACGAGGGTCACGCTGCCCTCGAGTCTCGAGATGCGCGGGCCGCGGATCGCCAGCATCGCGGATCGGATCGGGGCGGAGCTGCGCGAAAGCGACGACCTGCGCTTCCTCGCGCTCGAGGGCCTGGCGCTCGAGCTGGTGGCGGAAACCGCGCGCGCGGCGCGTTCGCCGGAATCGCGCCTGCCGGCGTGGATCGATCAGGTGGTCGAGCGACTCGATGCGGCGGAATCGATTCCCTCGCTCGCCGATCTCGCGGCGATCGGCGGCGTACATCCGTCGCATCTCGCGCGAACGTTCAGGCGCCTGCTCCGCTGCACGCCGGCGGACTACGTTCGCCGCCGCCGGATCGAGCGGGCACGCCGCGCGTTGACCGAGACCGATCAGGCGATCGGCGAGATCGCGCTCGATGCCGGCTTCTGCGATCAGAGCCACTTCACGCGCGCGTTCCGCCGCGCGACCGGGACGACTCCCGCCGCCTATCGCTCGTCCCGGCGCTGATCGCGTTCCACCAGGCGCATCGCGTTCAAGACTCGCGGCCCGCCTCGCGCGATTCTGCAACGGTGGCCGGCGTGCCGGAAAGGCGATAGGGGACGGCGCTCGCACGGCAACGATCCCCGCACCTCGTTGGGGCCCCGGCGCCTTTCGGGCATGCCGGCCACCGCTGATGGAGTATCGACAAGGAGTCTCGATGAATCGAATGCTCATTCTCATTACCGTCCTCGCCGCGGCGTTACTCACGTCGGCCGCGCCCAATCGGGCCGACAACGGCCTCCGCGCCGGCATTCCCTTCGAGCTGTGGGGCAAGACCGTGTTCATCCCGGTCCGCGTCAACAGCTCGCGCCCGCTCGCGTTCATCCTCGACAGCGGCGCTTCGAGCGGCGCCGTCCTGGACCTCGCGCTCGCGCGCCGGATGAGCGCTCCGCTCGGCCGCAAGTTGCAGGGCACCGGCGCGGGCGCGGGGAGCGTGGACCTCTGGGAGATCGATTCGACGAAGGTCGCGGTCGACCTCGGGCCGCTCCGCATTCACACCGGTCGCGTGCTGGCGCTCGACTTCTCGAATCAGCACGGCGTGCTCGGCCACGCGATGGATGGCGTGATCGGCTACGACTTCTTCGCGCGCTGGATCGTCGAGATCGATTACGACACCCAGATGCTGCGGCTCTACGATCCCGCGGTCTACCGCTACCACGGCCCGGGCGAGCGGCTCCCGCTCACGTTCGAGCATCGCGTTCCGCACGTGCGCGCCACGCTCGAGGTCCCCGGCCAGCCGCGACAGGAGCGCGTGCTCCTGATCGACAGCGGATCGGAAGACGGAGTCGATGACAGCCTGATGGCATTGTCGTCGGGAACGAGGCTCGACGTCGTCGGCGGCGTCGGTACCGGTCAGGAGTATCGCGTCACCGCGGCGCGGGCGAGCCGGCTCGGGCTCGGCCGTCTGCGTCTGCGCGACGTTCCGGGTGCGGGCCCGGGCGTGTCGCTGATCGGGGGCGAGGTCCTCCGACGCTTCCGCGTCATCTTCGACTATCCGCACCGCGAGATGATCCTCGAGCCCAACCGGCACTTCGGCGACGTCTTCGCCACCGATGCCAGCGGCCTGTCGCTGCGGCTCTCCGATGACGGCACGGCCTTCATCGTTCATGACGTGATCGCGGGATCACCGGGAGCCGAGGCCGGCATCCGGACCGGCGACCACATCGTCGCGATCGACGCCTGTCCGGCGCGGCGGCTCGATCTCGTCCGGGCTCAGAGGCTGCTGGAGGAATCGGGCCGCACCTGCATGATCGAGTTCGAGCGCGGCGGATCGCGGCAGACCCGGCCGGTCCGCCTGCACTCGCTGTTCTAGCCCGCCGATCGATCGCGGTCGCGCCCCGCCGCGCCTCCCGGACGCTCTTGCCCGCCGCGTTCCCGGCGGGCTATCGTCGTCGCTCCGCGCCTATCAGAGCCAGCGCCATCCGCTGCGGCGAGCCGGAGGACGATGTATGAAGGAAAAGGCCGAAATCGTCGACGCCGACGGGCTCCGGCGGATCGTGACGCGCATCGCGCACGAGATCGTCGAGCGCAACAAGGGCGTGGCGGACATCGTGCTGGTCGGGATCCGGCGGCGCGGCGTCCCGCTCGCGCAGCGCATGGCGCAGAAGATCCGCGAGTTCGAGGGCTGCATGCCGGCGCTCGGCAGCCTCGACATCACGCTCTATCGCGATGATCTCTCGACCGTGTCGCACCAGCCGGTCGTCGCCG
>DATJEP010000095.1:0-54400 GCA_035496475.1 Candidatus Udaeobacter sp. | reverse complement strand
ATTCCCCTCAGCCGCTGCGCGAGCTGCGGCGTCTGATCAAGCTGCGCCGCGCCTACGATCTCGAAGATCAGGGCGATAATTATATTTCTGAAAAGAAGACCGTAGAGGCTCTAAAGGCCTATGAAGAAGCCTCGAAGCTCGCCCCCGACGTGGTCGAGCTCAAGTTCTGGGCTGCGATCTCGATGTACACGAATGGCCGGGAGGCGGAGGCGCTGAAGGTGTTTCGAGAGGTCTTCAGCCGTGAGAGTCAGTGGGCGGATCTGATTCCACGCCTGGCTCAGGTCGGGCTCTTCCCGAATGATCCGAAGAAGATCGAGGAGGTGCAGCATCAGAAGCCCCGTGGCCACCTGGCGCGCTGAGCCGGCCATGAATCGTCTTCGGGTCTTGCGGAGGGTTGTGATGTCACGACGGCTTGTGCTGTCGATCGGCCTGTTCGGGGCCGTATTGCTGTTCGGATGCGGGGCTTCGGGACCGTCATCGGACGCGGTGTCCGCCGAGATTCAGCGCCGCGTCGCCACCCCTCAATCCTCTGCTTCCGAAGTCGCCGGCGAGCGCCTGATCAAGCCGCAGGCGGTCGCACGCTTCTATCAGGCGCGCCATTCGGCGGCGGCGTGGGACTCGCGTAGCGCGGCCGAGATCGTCGAGGCCATTCGAGACGTCGCGCGGGACGGGCTCAATCCCTCCGACTATCATCTCGCCACGATCGCGTCGCGGATGCAGAACGGCGCCGCCAGCGCCGACGCGGGCGCACAGGCCGAGCTCGATATTCTTCTGACCGACGCGGTGGCCGCGATCGCCGATCATCTCCGCTATGGACGCGTGGCACCGAAATCGCTCAATTCGGCGTGGAACGTCGATCCCAGGGAAGGCGCGCCGCCGCTCGAGTCGACCGTCGATGAGATCGCCCGATCGTCATCGGTGCGCCGTGCGCT
Source organism: Candidatus Udaeobacter sp. (assembly GCA_035496475.1). GTDB lineage: Bacteria > Eisenbacteria > RBG-16-71-46 > RBG-16-71-46 > RBG-16-71-46 > JACOSU01. Next base: position 53,468 of record DATJEP010000095.1, on the reverse strand, counting down.
CGAAGGCCAGAGGCCGGACCACTTCATCTATCGCGGATTGGTAGACGCGCTGGCGCGACTTAGAGACGCCGAATCGCGCGGTGGATGGCCGACCATTCCGGCCGGACCGAAGATCCGACCCGGGGCACAGGACGCTCGCGTTCCCGCGATCCGCGCCCGGCTCGCGATGACCGGTGAGCTTGGGAATGGCGGGCACGGCGATGGCGTGATCTACGACGCTTCGCTTCGCCGGGCCGTCATGCAGTTTCAGGCCGATCACCGCCTCGACAGCACCGGCGTGATCGATCCCGCCACCCTTCAGGCGATGAACGTGAGCCCTTCGGCGCGCGCCGGGCAGTTGCGCGTCAACCTCGAGCGTGCCCGCTGGGTTCTGGGCGGGCTCAAGGATGACTTCCTGCTGGTCAATCTGCCCGCCTTCAAGGCCTACCTGATCCAGGGCGGCAGGAACATCTGGGAGGCTCGCACGCAGATCGGCGATGAGGCCAAGCAGACGCCGACGTTTCGCGCGACGCTTACGACCGTGGTGTTCAATCCGGATTGGACCGTCCCGATCAGCATCCTCGAAGAGGAATTGCTCGACGACCTCAAGGCCGGACGCAACGTGCTCGAGAAGAAGGGCCTTGTGCTCTATGACAGCCAGAATCAGGCCGTCGATGCGTCCTCGATCGACTGGAACAGTGTCGACGTCGATAAGTTTCCGTACACGCTGCGCCAGCCTCCCGGTCCCACCAACGCACTCGGCCGCGTGAAATTCCTGTTCCCGAACCCGTTCTCGATCTATCTCCACGACACTCCGAGCCGGCAGCTCTTCGCGACCAATCGAAGAACCTTCAGTCATGGCTGCATCCGGCTCGAGCGCCCGCTCGAGCTGGCGGAGGTCCTGCTCAGGAATCAGGACGGTTGGAACGCCGCGAAGATCCAGCAGGCGCTGAGCACCCCGGAGACTCAGAACGTCGACCTCGAGCACCGGATCCCGATCCTGATCGTCTATTGGACGGTCAGCGTCGGTGCCTCCGGGCGCGTTCATCTCAATGACGACATCTACGGTCTCGATCCGCCCCTGCTGACCGCGCTCGACGCTCCGATCGTTCACTGAGTCCTGACGCGGCACGGATTCCATCCTGCTTGCGCCATCATCTAAGATCAGCCCATGGCCTCGAAGCCCCCAGACAAGACCAGGATCCCGGCTGAAGATCAGCGCATGACTCCAGCCCCCAAACCGTCCGACAAAAAAAAGCTTTCGGCATCCGAGGCCTGGCGCGAAGCGCGCCAGCTGATGTGGACGCACCGCCGCCACCTCGCGATCGGGCTGGTGCTGATGCTGGTCAGCAGGATCTCGGGGCTGGTCCTCCCCTACACGCCCAAGTTCCTGATCGACGACGTCATCGGCAAGCATCAGACCTCGCTGCTCCTGCCGCTCGCGCTCGCAGTGGCCGGCGCGACGCTGATCCAGGGGCTGACGTCGTTCGCGCTCTCGCAGGTGGTGGGCATCGCGGCGCAGCGCGCCATCACGGACATGAGGAAGCGCGTCTACGCCCGCGTCACCCGATTGCCGGTGCGGTATTTCGACCAGACCCAGACCGGCATCCTGATCTCGCGCATCATGAGCGACGCCGAAGGTATTCGGAATCTCGTCGGCACCGGCCTGGTTCAGCTCACCGGCGGCATCGTCACCTCGATCATCGTGCTCGGCGTGCTGCTGCGGCTGAACTGGAAGCTCACCGTCGTGACGCTGGTGATCCTCGGTGCCTTCGGCGCCGTGATGTCGTTCGCGTTCGCGCGACTGCGGCCGATCTTCCGCGAGCGCGGGCGGCTGAACGCCGAGCTGACCGGCCGCCTGTCACAATCGCTGCAGGGCATCCGCATCGTGAAGTCGTACGTGGCCGAGCGCCGCGAGCAGCGCGTGTTCGCGCGCGGCGCGCACAACCTGTTCCGAAACATCGCCCGGACCATGACCGGGGTCTCGGGAGTCACGGCTCTCTCGTCGGTGATCATCGGACTGGTGGGCGTGATCATGATCCTGCTCGGCGGCCGCTCGGTGCTGAATCGCGAGATGACGATCGGCGAGCTGGTCATGTATCTCTCCTTCACCGGCATGATGGCCGCGCCGCTGATCGAGATGTCGGCGATCGGAACCCAGATCAGCGAAGCGTTCGCCGGACTCGACCGCATTCGTGAGGTCATGGCGATGGCGCCCGAGGACGCGATGGACGCCGAGCACTCCTCGGTCGGCGCGCTGCGCGGCGAGATCGAGTTCCAGGACGTGAGCTTCGAGTACCGCGAGGGCATTCCGGTGTTGAAGCACGTCTCATTGCGGACCCCGGCCGGCACCACCACCGCGCTGGTCGGCTCGAGCGGTTCCGGTAAGAGCACGCTGATCAGCCTGGTGATGGCGTTCAACCACCCGAAGTCGGGCCGCGTCCTGGTGGACGGGCACGATCTCGAGGATCTGCGGCTCGCGGAGTACCGCGAGCATTTGGGAGTCGTACTTCAAGACAACTTTCTGTTCGATGGCACGGTGCGCGAGAACATCGCGTTCGCGCGTCCCGACGCGTCGCTGGAAGAGATCCAGCGCGTCAGCCGCATCGCCCACTGCGACGAGTTCATCGAGCAGTTCGAGCAGAAGTACGACACCATCGTCGGCGAGCGCGGCGTGAGGCTGTCGGGCGGCCAGCGCCAGCGGGTCGCGATCGCGCGCGCGATCCTCGCCGATCCGCGCATCCTGATCCTCGACGAGGCCACCTCGAGCCTCGATTCCGAGAGCGAGGCGATGATCCAGGATGGCTTGAACCGCCTGCGGCGCGGACGGACCACGTTCGTGATCGCGCACCGGCTCTCGACCATCCGCAGCGCCGATCAGATCATCGTGCTCGAAGGTGGCGAGATCGTGGAGCGCGGCACGCACGACGAGCTGCTGGCGCTGAACGGACGCTATCGCCAGCTCTACGACCGCCAGTACCAGATCGAGCTCAATCGCTTCATCAATCCCGGCGAGGACTTCACCCCCGAGCCGGCCAAGGTCATGGCGATCTCGGAGAGCGACGTCGCGACGGCGCCAAGGGTCTAAGCCCGCGGATTAAGCCCCGCGCTCCACCTTTGACGTTGAATTCCTCGCGAGCGGGGGCGGACAATCCAAGGCAGGAGGGTCCCCGCCATGCTCCCTGGCCGCATTGGCTCCTTGCCGCGTATTGCCCGCGTTTCGCTCGCCGCCGTTCTCGTCAGCGCCGTTCTCCTCTCGACCATCACGGGCCGCTCCCACGCGGCGTGGCCACACGATCCCAACAACGGCAATGTGCCGATCTGCGCCACGACCGGGGATCAGGACTATCCGACGATCTGCTCTGATGGCGCAGGCGGAGCGATCATCACCTGGTATGACTACCGCAGTGGCAACTACGACATCTACGCGCAGCGTGTGAATGCCGCGGGCGTTGCGCAGTGGATCGCAAACGGCGTGGCTGTCTGTACGGCCGCCGGCATCCAAGTCTATCCGACGATCTGTTCCGATGGCGCTGGCGGCGCGATCATCACCTGGTACGACTACCGCGGCGGCCTCGCCGACATCTATGCGCAGCGCGTCAACGCCGCGGGCGCGCCGCAGTGGACTGCCAACGGCGTGGCGATTTGCACCGCGGTCAACGACCAGTCCTCGCCCGTCATCGTCGCGGATGGCGCCAGCGGCGCGATCATCACCTGGACCGACGCCCGCAGCGGCCCGACGGACATCTATGCCCAGCGTGTGAACTCCGCCGGGGTGCCGCAGTGGACCGTGAACGGCGTCGCGATGTGCACGGCGTCGAACACCCAGCAGAGTCCTTCGATCACGTCCGATGGCGCGGGGGGCGCCATCGTTGTCTGGTCGGACCTCCGCAACGGGAGCAATTACGACATCTACGTCCAGCGCGTGAACTCGGGCGGGACACCGCAGTGGACCGCCAACGGCGTCGCGATCTGCACCGCCGCCAACAATCAGGATTACCCGACGATTGTTCCCGACGGCTCGGGCGGCGCGATCATGACCTGGGAGGACTTGCGCGGCGGCTCCTACGACGTCTACGCGCAACGCGTGAACGCCGCGGGCACGATCCTATGGCTGGGAGACGGGAACGCCATCTCAACCGCGGCGAATGGTCAGTCGCTCCCGGTGATCACGTCGGACGGGGCCGGCGGCGCGATCATCGCGTGGCAGGACAACCGTGTCAGTCTCTCGGACATCTACGCGCAGCGCGTGAGCCCGGCCGGCGCGACACAGTGGACCGCAGACGGCGTCCCACTCTCCACCGCCACCGACAATCAACAGACTCCGACGATCACCTCCGATGGCGCGGGCGGGTCGATCATTGCGTGGAACGACGGCCGCAACGGCGCCTACGACGTCTACGCGCAGCGCATCAGCGCCACAGGAAACACGCTGTGGGCCTACAACGGAGCGGCGATTTCGACCGCCTACGGATATCAGCTCTATCCCACCATCACGACCGACGGCGCGGGCGGCGCCATCCTCACCTGGCTCGATGCTCGCAACGCCGTTGACTACGACATCTACGCTCAACGCATCGAGCGCTATGGCTATCTCGGCGATCCCGGCCCCAGCATCATCAGCGTCAAGGACGTTCCGTTCGATCAGGGCGGAGAGGTCAAGGTAGGCTGGAACCCGAGCTATCTCGACGCCGATCCCGTCGCGGGCATCTATGAGTATCGAATCTGGCGCTCGGCGCCGCCCAACGCCGCGAGCGCCCGCGCGATTCTAGCGCGCGGCGTGACATCGGATCCGGACGATGCCGCGCGCAGCGGACGATTCCTTTCACTGCCGAGCTCGGCCACGACCTATCTCTGGGAGCTGGTCGGCAGGCAGCAGGCCTACGAGCTCTCCGGCTACAGCATCGTGACCGCGACCACCAGCGATTCGGTCGGTGCCGGCAATCCGCGCACCGCCTTCATGCTTGAAGCCGGAACCAGCACGTACCCCTCGAGTCCGCACTGGTTCTCCGCCCCCGACAGCGGCTACTCGGTCGACAATCTTCCGCCGTCGATCCCGGCGCCGTTCACCGCCGCCTACGTTTCCGGCGCCACGCATCTTCACTGGGGCGAGAACACCGAGAACGATCTGGCCGGCTACCGGCTCTATCGCGGATCGTCGTCGGGCTTCACACCCGGCCCCGGCAATCTGATCTCGGCTCAGCCGGACACCGGATACAACGACGCCGGCGCGGCGGGGAGCTGGTACAAGCTGTCGGCGATCGATGCGCACGGCAACGAGAGCCCGTACGCCGTGCTCGGTCCGAATGGAACGTTGGATACCGATGCCGGCGTAGCTCTTCTCGCGCTCGCCCGTCCATCGCCGAGCCCGGCGTCACGCACGAGCGTGATGCATTTCTCTCTTCCGCGCGCCGAGTCGGCGAGGCTCGCGATCTACGATCCGTCGGGGCGACGCGTGCGCGTGCTGATCGAGGGGCCGCTGAATGCGGGGGTACACGAAGCGACGTTCGATCTCATCGATGATGCCGGACGTCGCGTCCCGGCCGGGCTCTACTTCGTCAGACTCGAGACGCCGGGGCGATGCTTGAGCGCCCGGCTCGTCGCCCTGCCGTAGGGCGAGCGACAGGAAACAAGCGGCGGCGCCGCGTGGAGGGCTCGAGGCCGCTTTCGAACCCCTCCCGGCCGTCCCCCGACCGTGCGACACCGCCGCTTCTTCCAACCGCCGCATTCTCGCGGCGCTGCATCAGCCACCCCGCACTGCCGTACGGTGTGGCGGTGATCCCCCGCCGCCGCGCCCATGCGCGGCGGCGTCTCCCCCTATCGCACCAGCACCAGCCGCTGGCGGATCGACTGTCCGCTCGCCAGCATGCGGACGAAGTACGCGCCCGTCGGCGCGGGATGTCCGGTGTCCGTGCGCCCATCCCACCGGATCTGAGTCGTTCCCGCCGGCAGCAGTCCCGCCTGCACGCTACGCACTCTCCTGCCGCTCGCATCGAACACACCGAGCTCGACCCACGCGGTTCGCGGCAGGTAGAGATTGAATGCCGTGCCCGAGCGCGCGGGATTCGGACGCGGCGCGCTCAGACCGAACTCGGTCACGCCGCCCGGCGGGTCGACCGCCAGCACCTCGGAGCACACGGTCATCGGGCCCGCGCCGCGGGTGACGTCATGAATCTCGTTCGCATTCGAGGTTCCCGTCGCGCCCCGCAATCCACACAGCGTCGAGCCGGCACGGATGCCGGGACCATGGGTGACATAGGGATCGAGCCGTCCGAGCGTCAGCGCGACTTCGACCGTGTTGGTGCCGGTATCCATCGATCCCGCGTCCGCGGTGCCCAGCGGGTTGTACGAGTAGGAGCCGTTCGAATCGCGCACCGCCTGGCCAAAGGTGTAGCTCGGCGTGCCCGACCCGTCGGTCGTGGCCTGCAGATAGAAGTCGTCTCCGCGATCCGGCGTTCCGCCCGGCGCGTTGGCGGCGAACAGCGACCGCCAGAACGTATTCGGCGGCACCGGGGCGAGCCCGCTGACCTTCATCTTCACGTCGAGCTGCACGGCCGCGTTGACGACGGCACAGCCGTAGCGGATCGAGAGAATGTCGTAGGGATTGTCGTTGGGATCCGGCTGCAGGCTCGCACCGGCATCGTGCAGGAAGTCGGTCACCTGCGGATCGCCGGGATTCGGGGTCGGCAGCGGGATCGGTGATTCTCCCGCCAGCACTCCCGTGCCGCCGTTCGCCGACGCGTAGAGGCTCGGGCCCGACAGCTGGCGCGACGCGTAGGTATTGCCGTCGAAGTCGTTGTGATCGTCGGTGAACGCGATCACCGCGGCGCCGAGCGGATCGATCGCGACCTGGAAGTAGTCGCAGAGATTGCGATTCGGCTGCGGCGTGGCCGGCGTGTCGACGCCGAGGCCGCCGAGCGAGATGTTGCTGGCGTGGACCACGTGATCGCTGACCTGGACGATCTTGACGTGGGGATTCTGAGCGGTCGCGTCGCTGGTGAACGCCGCATACACGCGCCAGTCACACGCGTCGGTGTTGTTGGGAGTCGCGGAGCCGAACCACACCACCATCACACGACCGGCGCTGCCGGCTTCCAGCCACGGGAACAGGGCGCTCTGCGATTCACTGCCGCTCACCGTGACCGGAGGGCTCCAGCTGTCGCCGTGATCCGTCGAGTGCGCCATGTGGATGCTGCTCTTGTCGCTCCACACCGCGTAGACCGTGCCGTCATCGCCGACCTTCACCACGTCGAACAGGTTGTGGTGCGATGTGCTGTTGTCGACGGTGTGCGTGGTCCAGGTCTGGCCGGCGTCGCGGGACACCGAGACCAGCATCGAGGTCGAGGACAGGTGGGCGATGTAGACGTAGCCGTTGCTGTGATCGACGTCGATGTAGCCCGGCGTGGTTCCGGTCGGGCTCACCACCGTCGGCGGCGAGTAGTTGAGGCCGTGATCGGTCGAGCGCTGGCAGAAGAGACTCGTCCCCGGTGCGACGCCGCGGTACATCATGTAGACGGTGTCCGGTCCCTGGGCCTCCATCCACTGCCGGTCGTCGGATGGCACCGAGCTCGCCGCCATGTTGTGCGCGAAGTTGTTGCCGCGGTCGGTCGAGGTGGCCGACGAGATGTTGGCGAGCGCGAGGCTGATCTCGCTCAATACCGGAACGTCGGTGCCGTTGTCCGGGAAGCCGGTGGCGAGGTCGATGTCGCCGCCGCCGTCCTTGCCGCCAACGCTGTCGCTGGGTGCGAAGCTGTCCGGCTGTCCGAGGTAGAACGGCTGGCGCATCTGCGGGTCATACGTCCCGCTGGTCGGGTCGAGATCGAAGCGCCACATGTCGACACCGCCCGGCACGCCGCGGATCCCGCCGATGTAGCAGTTGCCGCGCACGTCGACGCGAATGCTCGGCTCGCAGTCGCGGCCCGTCCCGGGCGCATACATGGTCACGTTGGGGCTGAAAGTGATGTCGGTCGAGTTCTGGAAGATCGCGGTCCGCGCCGCCGGCGCCGTCTGAACCTTGACCACGCCCGACATCGGCTCGGGCGCCGCCGCCCAGGCCACGACCTGGATCGCGATCGTGCGCGGCGAGCTCACCACGCCGTTCAAGGAAATCGGCACCTGCTCGGTGTTCTCGGGCGCGCCGTTGGTTGAGGAACCGACCACGGGGCCTTCGACCACATTCTCGAAGCAGTACATGTCGTAGTCGCTGCCGGGATTCAGCCAGTCGATCTCGACCAGCAGCGACTTGCCGGTGTAATCGCCGGGCGCGATCACGAGATGAAGCGTGTCGCAGCTCACGCCGTAGACGCAGGTGGTGCGATCGTTCGGGTTGGAGCCGCCGAGGATTCCGTCGCTCCACGTGACCTGCGTGTCGGTGGCGTGAATCGTGATCGTGGACGGCGTCGCGGCCAGCACTGAGCTCGCGGCGATCATCGTCGCGAGGGACGCGATGATGAGCATTCGAGGTGTGCGCACGGAACGAACCTCCTCAAGAGAGCCTGGATTCCCTGACGGACGAATCGCGTCACGAACGCGACCGTCGATGCATGCCCCGCGGCTCCTGCGGTCGCGGCAGCCACGGGAGACGATCGGCTCACCGGCTTGAGCAGGACTTGAGACGCCAGGCGTGGGGATGGTGCAACGGTTGGAATGACAGGGAATTGCAGGAATTTCGGGTGGCGCGCTGGTGGCGGGTCGGGATAAGGTGGCGGCCATGACCGCCCGCAAGAATCCGCACATCAAGGGCCCGCGCATCGATCCGCCCGCGATCACCGGCAAGGAGACCGCGGCGGACCTCATCGATCGCGCGTTCCTCGCCTACAACGGCGCGCGGCTGCGTGAAGGCGCGCGGCTGCTCGCCGAGCGCATGCTCGAGGACGACGTCACCGTCGCCCTGTCCCTGACCGGTGCGCTGACGCCGGCCGGACTCGGCATGAGCGCGATCATTCCGCTGATGGAGGCCGGATTCGTCGACTGGATCGTCTCGACCGGCGCGAATCTCTACCACGACACCCACTTCGGCATCGGGCTCAGCATGCACGCCGGCACCTGGCAGGCCGACGACGTCGACCTGCGCGAGAAGGGCGTGGTGCGGATCTACGATATTTTCTTCGATTACTCGGTATTGCTCGACACCGACGCGTTCTTTCGCGAGATCATCGCGCTGCCCGAGTTCCAGCGCACCATGAGCACCGCCGAGTTCCATTTCCGCGTCGGCCGCTACGTGCGTGGGCGCGAGGAGAAGCTCGGGCTGCATCGGCGCTCGCTGCTCGCCGCCGCGCACGAATTCGCCGTCCCCATCTACACGAGCTCGCCCGGCGATTCCTCGATCGGGATGAACGTCGCCGCCAAGGCTCTCGAGGGGAATCAGCTCCAGTTCGACGTCAACGCCGACGTCAACGAGACCGCGGCGATCGTGTGGGACGCGAAGTCGAAGGGCGGAAAGAGCGCGGTGTGGATCCTCGGCGGCGGGAGCCCGAAGAATTTTCTGCTGCAGACCGAGCCGCAGATCCAGGAAGTGCTCGGCATCGCCGAGAAGGGCCACGATTACTTTCTCGCCTGCACCGACGCCCGGCCCGACACCGGCGGCCTGTCGGGCGCGACGCCGGCCGAGGCGGTGAGCTGGGGCAAGATCGACCCCGATCAGCTTCCCGGCACCGTGATCTGCTACGCCGATTCGACCATCACCCTGCCGCTGCTGACGTCGTATGCCCTCGCGCGGCATGCGCCGCGCAAGCTGAAGCGGTTGTATGACCGCCGCGAGGCCCTGATGGCGGGGCTCAAGCGCGCGTACACCGAGAGCGGCCGCGCCGCCGGCGCCGAGGCGAAGAAGTAGGCCGGCTCGGACTCCGGGCGGCGGCTCGACTTGCCGATAACTCCACGATGACCGTTTCCTTCATCATTCCCGCCTACAACGAAGAGCACTCGATCGCGCGAACACTGGGCTCGATCGCCGAAGCGGCCCGCGCGCTGGGCGAGCCCCACGAGATCATCGTCGCCGATGACGGCTCGACCGATCGCACCGGAGCGGTCGCCGAAGCGCACGGCGCCCGCGTCATACGGGTTCGTCACCGTCACATCGCCGCCACGCGCAATTCGGGCGCGCGCGCCGCGACGGGTGACCGATTCATCTTCGTCGACGCCGATACGCAGGTGACCGCCGCGCTGGTGCGCGCCGCGCTCGCCGCGATGAGCGAGGGGGCGATCGGCGGCGGCTGCGCGGTCAAGTTCGATGATCCACTCCCCCGCTACGCGCGAGTGATCGAGTGGCTGCTCGACGATTCGTTCCGACACGCGAAGCTCGCCGCCGGCTGCTTCCTCTTCTGCACGCGTGAGGGCTTCGGCGCGGCGGGCGGCTTCGACGAGAGCGTTTATGGCGGTGAAGAGATCCTGATGAGCCAGGCGCTCAAGCGCCATGGACGGTTCGTGGTGCTGAGGGAGCTGGCGCTCACGTCGGGGCGAAAGCTGCGCGCTTATTCCGGCGCCGAAGTATTTCAGACACTGATGTATCTGCTGGCGAACGGCCGCAAATCGGTCGAGTCGCGCGCCGGACTCGATTTCTGGTACGCGCCGCGCCGCGAAGATCCGCTGGCCTCACCGGTCCCGCCGGACTGACGACCGGGCCGCAATCGGTTCCGGGCAGATCGATGACCCCGCATCTCACGCGGCGGGCGTCTCTGATGTAAATTCGCCGGATGCCGCTGGCCCCCGCGACTCGCCTCGGTCCCTACGAGATCGTCGCCCTGCTCGGCGCGGGCGGAATGGGCGAAGTCTATCGCGCGCGCGATACTCGCCTGGGCCGCGAGGTCGCGATCAAGGTGCTGCCCGCCCACCTGAACGGCCGGCCCGAGCTGCGAGCACGCTTCGAGCGCGAGGCCCGTGCGATCTCGGCGCTCAATCATCCGAACATCTGCTCGCTGTTCGACATCGGCCGCGACGGCGAGGTCGACTATCTCGTGATGGAGCTGCTCCAGGGGGAGACGCTGCAGCAGCGCCTGGCCCGCGGGCGGCTCACCATTTCCGAGGCGCTCCGGCTCGGCGCGGAGATCGGCGACGCGCTCGATCGTGCGCATCGCGCCGGCATCGTGCACCGCGACCTCAAGCCCGGAAACGTGATCCTCACGAAGTCGGGAGCGAAGCTGCTCGACTTCGGTCTCGCGACGCTCGAGCTCCCGGACGGAGGGATTCTTTCCGAGGATGGTCGCACGCTGTCGATGAGCCTCACGGAGAGCGGGGTCATCCTCGGCACCGTCGGATACCTGGCGCCCGAGCAGGTGCGCGGGCTCAAGGCCGACCCCCGTTCCGATCTCTTCGCGCTCGGAGCGATCCTGTTCGAGGCGGTCTCCGGCCGCCGCGCATTCCAGGGCGACACGCCGGTCGCGACGCTCTATGCGATCCTGAACGAGGATCCCCCGCCGCTCACCAGCCTCGAGCCCCGCGTTCCACCCGCGCTCGATCGTGCCATCCGCGTCTGTCTCGCCAGGGATCCTGACGAACGCTGGCAGAGCGCGGCGGACCTCGCCCGTGAGCTGCGCTGGATCGCGGGAGATTCGGGCCGGGCCCCGAGCAACGTCATGGCGCGTCCGGCGCTCGGGTGGTGGCCCCCGGTCGCGGCCGCGGCGATCGCACTCATCGCCGGACTGTGGCTGATGGCGCTGCGCTCGGATCACCTGGTACCGCGGGTGATCTCGTCGATCGATCCGCCTTCAGGCGCCGCGATCACTCCGCACCGCGGCCCGATGGTGCTCTCCAACGACGGGCGCACTCTGGCGTTCGTCGCGGTGGACTCGGCGGGGACTTCAAGACTCTGGCTGCGCGCGCTCGACAACCCCGAGCCGCGCGCGCTCGAGGGCACTGAAGGCGCGGCTTCGCCGTTCTGGTCGCCCGATGACCGCAGCGTCGGGTTCTTCGCCAGAGGAAAGCTCCAGCGCATCGAAGTCGCGGGCGGGCCGCCGCAGGCTCTGACCGACGCGCCGTGGAGCGGTGGCGGATCGTGGGGACGCGATGGAACGATCCTCTATGCCGGGCACCTCGGGGAGCCCATCATGCGCATCCCCGCCGCCGGTGGTTCCTTCGCGCGGGCGGATGGCTCGAGCGACCCGAAACAACTCGGCTGGCAGGCCTGGCCGGCCTGGCTGCCCGACGGAAGGCACTATCTCTTCTTCGCGTTCAAGGGCGTCGGTCACGGCGGTCCGCCGACATCGATCTATGTCGGCGCAGTCGGCGAGCCTGGCGACGCGCGCGCGCTCCTTCCCGGCGTGATGCACGCCATCCCTGCCGGGCCGGACCATGTCATGTTCTGGCGCGACGGAGCGTTGTGGACTCAGCCGTTCGATGATCATCGAATGCGGATGAGCGGCGACGCCACGCGCGTCGCCGAGCGCGTGGCGCACGACACCGAGCTCGGCTGCGGCCTGTTCTCGATCTCGTCGCCCGGGACGATCGCATACCTGCGCGGGGGCGCTTCGGAGCTTTCGGAGCTGGCATGGGTCGATCGCGCGGGCCGGACGATCGGAACATTGTCGGCATCGCCCGATTACTACTACGCGCCGCGGCTGTCTCACGATGGCGGCCGCGTCGCGACGACCCTCCTCGATCCCGCAACCGGGAACGGCGACATCTGGGTCTTCCAGATTTCGCGCGGTGTCGGGGATCGGATCACGTCCGATCCTGCCAACGAGACGCTTCCGATCTGGTCCGCGCGCGACGACCGGCTGTACTGGATGTCCACCGTGGGCGCGCGAGCCCAAGGCGACATTCACGCGCGGTCTCTGTCCGGCACCGATGCGGAAGTGACGGTGTGCACCACCAGCGATCTCCTCGTGGCGCCGCTTGATTGCACGCCCGATGGCCGCTCGCTCGTGATCGCGCGGGCTCATGCCGGCGCGGCCGGCCCGGTGTCGCAGCTCGCTCTACTGTCTCTGTCGGACCACAAGGTCACGGCATGGCAGCCGACCGCGTTCGACGAACGGCAGGCCCGGCTTTCGCCGGACGGCCACTGGATCGCATGGATGTCGGACGAGAACGGACAGTCCGAGGTCTATGTTCGGAAGTTCCCGGAGGGCGGGGAGAAGTGGCGGGTCTCGACGAACGGCGGGGCCTCTCCGGTGTGGCGGCCCGACGGTCGCGAGCTGTTCTATGTGCGAGGCGACTCGACCGTCATGAGCGTGTCGATGAGCTTCAAGCCCACGCTCGGCATCGGTACGCCCGAGCGCCGTTTTGGAATGAGCCTGAGGCCGGCCTTCCAGGGGCTCGGCGCTTCGTACGACGTGAGCGCCGACGGCCAGCGCATTCTCGTCGATCGCATGGTGCCGGCACAGAGCGCGGGATCGATCACGATCGAGCTGGGTTCGGGCCCCCGACACTGAGCGTTCCTTCCGCTACACTCCGGCCATGATCGGACGAACGCTCGGGCGCTACCGCATCGTCGAGCGCATCGGCGAGGGCGGGATGGGCGTGGTCTACCGCGCCGAGGATCCGCGCCTCGAGCGCGAGGTCGCGCTCAAGGTGATTCGCGACGACGCGCTGAGCAGCGACGACGTCCGCCGGCGTTTCCGGCAGGAAGCGCGCACGCTGTCGCGACTGCTCCACCCGAACATCGCCACGCTGTTCGACTTCGATTCCGAGGGCGACGTCGATTTTCTGGTGCTGGAATACGTGCCCGGCAACACGCTCGCCGACCTGCTGGCATCCGGGCCGCTGCCCGAGGCGCGGGCGCGCGCGATCGCGATCGAGATCGCCGAAGCGCTGCACGCCGCGCACGAACAGGGCGTCGTCCATCGCGATCTCAAGCCGCGCAACGTCGCCATCACGCCGCGCGGCAAAGCGAAGATTCTGGATTTCGGCCTGGCGCACGTGGTGGTCGACGCCACGGTGGCGAGCATCGCCAGCACGCGCTCGCTCGAGGGCTTCGCGGGCACGGTGCCGTACATGGCGCCCGAACAGATCCAGCAGCATCCGATGGACGCGCGGACCGACATTCACGGGCTCGGGCTCATCCTGTTCGAGATGGTGAGCGGCCGCCGCGCCTTCGCCGGCGACGATCCCGCCTCGCTGATCTACAGGATCGTGCACGAGCCCGCGCCCGCCTTGAGCAGCGCGCGGCCGGGAGTCTCACGCGACCTCGAGAATCTGGTGGCGCGCTGTCTCGAGAAATCCCAGGCCGCGCGCTTCCCCGACGCCGCCGCGCTGGCGCGCGCGCTGCGCGGCGAGGGTGCGAGCGTCAGCACGACGTCCAGGCCCGATTCCAGCTCTGGAGAAGGCATTCGCTCTCTCGCCGTGCTGCCGTTCGAGAATCGCTCCGGAGATCCGGCGCAGGACTTCTTCGCCGACGGACTCACCGACATGCTGATCACCGATCTGGCTCAGATCGGCGCGCTGCGGGTGATCTCGCGTACGTCGGCGATGCGCTTCAAGGGCACGGCGCGGTCTCTGCCCGAGATCGCGCGCGAGCTGAACGTCCAGGCCGTGGTCGAGGGCTCGGCCATGCGCGCGGGCGGGCGCGTGCGCGTCACCGTGCAGCTGCTCGATGCGCTCGCCGATCAGAGCCTGTGGGCGCGCAGCTACGAGCGCGCCGAAGCCGATCTGATCACGCTACAGAGCGAGGTGGCGGGCGCGATCGCGGAAGGGATCCGCGTCAAGGTGACGCCGCAGGAGCAGGCGCGGCTGGCGCCGAAGAAGGCGGTGAATCCCGCGGCGCAGGTCGCCTATTTGCGCGGCCGATTCCTGTGGAATCGCTGGGGCGCGAAGGAAGTGCGGGAGTCGATCGCGTGTTTCGAAGAGGCGCTGCGGGCCGATGGCAGTTACGCGCTCGCCTACGCCGGCCTTTCGGATGCCTACACGACGCTGGGCACGACGATGGTGATGGCGCCGGCCGAGGCATTTTCGAAGGGCAAACTCTTTGCGCAGCAGGGTCTCGCGCTCGACGACAGCAGTGCCGAGCTGCATGGATCGTTGGCCAACGCGCTCCGCTCACATGACTGGGATTGGGCCGGCGCCGAGCGCGAATACCTTCGCGCCCTGGAGCTGAATCCCGGCGTTGCAGAATCCCACAACCGCTACGCGATGCTGCTCATGAGCCTCGATCGGCGTGAAGAGGCATTGGCGGAAGCCAAAGTGGCGCTCGAGCGCGATCCGCTGTCCTTGATCACATACACCGCGGTCGGTGACGTTCTCTTCTATTCGAGACGCTACACGGATTCGATTACCTACTATGGGCGGTGCCACGAGATGGATCCGACGTTCGGTCCCGGGAATACCGACCTCGCGCGCTCGCTCGAGCACGTCGGACGCTACGACGAAGCGCTCGAGCTGTTCCGCAAAGGAACCGCACAGCCGGATGGCACCGATACTCCATCGACCGGTCTCGCGATCATGCTGTGGAAGGCGGGTCAGCATGACCACGCGCGCCGCGTGATCGCAGAGGTGAAGGAGATCGCAAAGAAGCGCTGGATCGCACCATTCGGCATCGCCTCATTCCATGCCGTCAGGGGCGAGACCGAGGAGGCCCTGGGCTGGCTCGAGCGCGGCTACGAGGTGCACGACCATTCGATGGTGTTCCTCAAGGTGCATCCCCGTCTGGACGCGCTCCGCGGAGAGCCGCGATTCCGCGAGCTGCTGAAGAAGATGAGGCTCGATCAGTAGGCGCGGTTCGCGCCGCGCGGGGCCGAAATGTTCATTCTCTTCCGCACCATCGTCTACGCCTCGCTCTTCATCGGGCTCCTGCTGATCTACCTGCCGTCGCGGCTCGCGCCGGGCTTCGGCCGTCCGACCACGATCGGCGGGCCGCAGATCATCGGCGCGATCGTCGCCACCGCCGGCGCCGCGGTCGCGCTCTGGTGCATTCTGAGCTTCGTGCGCTTCGGCCGGGGGACCCCCGCGCCATTCGATCCACCGCGACAACTGGTGATCCGCGGGCCCTACCGATTCATCCGCAATCCCATGTACGTCGGCGCGACGCTCGCGCTGGTCGGTGCGGCGATGTTCTATCGATCGCTGGGGTTGCTCGGCTATGCGGCGGGATTTCTCCTCGTGACGCATCTGTTTGTCCTGGCGTACGAGGAGCCGACGCTCAGGCGGTCGTTCGGCGAGGAGTACGAGGCGTATTGCCGCACCGTCGGTCGCTGGTGGCCTCGGGCGTCGACCCTATTAGTTTGCCACTGCGCGGTGTAGAGAGTTATTCCGACAGTGATACATCAACTGCACACTTCCCTTGGTGATTCTGCCCGACGCGGAACCTCACCATTGCCCCCATCCTCAACGACTCCCACCGCGTTCCGCTCACGACATGGCTGCGGTGAAAGAAGAGCCGGCTGCCCGAGCTATCCTCAATAAAGCCGTAGCTGCCCCCCGCCACGAGCGTGTGGATAACACCAGTACCATATCCACTTGGCACGGGATCGCTTTCCCCGGCTGGCCGGAGGCTTATGGCTCCCCCACCCGAGTCCTCGGCGCTCAGGGTCGCCAATAGCCTCAATACCGCAACAGATCCAGCAAAGGCCTGTTCAAAGATACCCCTACTGTGAAGTGCAAGGGGCCTCGCGGGCATCTGCGCCACAACTGCAGCGGCGCGTTCGAGCACACGCTCAGCGTATCCGCTGTCCTTGCGATGGAGCGCGTGCCACAGGGCCTCGTTCAGGACCCTCGAGAGCCGTTCTCGAGTCTGTTCATCGAATAACTTCAGTTCCGCGGCCCTCTCGACAATTCCCAGAGCGCGATCGATATGCTCGCGGAACTGGCCATCGTCCCGATCTGTTGCGTCCTTTTCGCTCCAGCGGCGATAGCATTCGCATGCCTGATCAAAGATCGCCACCCTGTGACGCCACCCTAGCTCGGAGAACCGTTTATCATCGATCACACGCAAATAGAGTTCCTCAGCCGCCGCGTAATTTCCGAGCCGCACTAAGGCCTGAGCCTTCGCACTCTGAAGCGTGAGGTCGTCCGGTTCCTGCCGAACCGCCGCTTCAAGATGGACTAGCGCGCCCTCAGCGTCTCCAGTTTCGCGCAGCAAGAACAACGCGAGGGTGTAGCGCGCTATTGTTGACTGACCGTCAAGCGCGACGGCGTTTTCGAGATCCTGAAGGGCACGAAAGTGATCGCCCTCCTGACCCAAAACCAACCCGCTCACGCGCCATACTTCTGAGCTCTGCGGGACTAGCCGCTTTGCCTCTTCGATCGCCACGTGTGTGGCATCCCATTGCTTCCTTCTCGCCGCATCAAGGGCTCTCCTCAAGTAGACCGCTACAATGCGTTCATCACTATTCCGCGCGCGTACGGCGAAGACATCGTACGTGTACCGGTTTTGCCTGACATTCTCCAATTCGGCGATGTTGCGCAATTCACGAATGCGTAGTTGTACCTGATCAAATAGCGCCTTCCCTGGAGGCCGCTGTCGGGCGATGAACTCACTACCGGAATCTGATAGTCGATAGCGCACGGGATCATTTGTGGAGGCTGATTGCTGAAGCATGCTCGAATTGTAAAGTGTATTCAGCGCCCAATCGACGTCGCGTGGGCTTCGGTCGGAAAGGAGATAGTGCAATTCAGCGAGAGAAAGCGGTCTGCGAGCTGATGCAAGGACATGCAGAATGTCGCGCTCGTGGATCGACAGTCTATCGAATAGATTTGCGAAGCAGAACGCAAGGGCCTCGGCGAATGGACCCTCGCTCCGAGAGAGCAATGCGTCGGGCGAACTCCCTCGTGCGATACCGGCTACGAACCATTTGATCAAGAGCGGATTTAAGAAGAGTTTCTTGGCGTACGACTGGAGCAGGGCGTCGGCGGCCTTTGCCAGTAGGTCCACTCCGACCACGCGGCCGTAACTGCGCAAGAGCGCCGTCGCTGTCGGCTTATCAAGACCACTCAGCGCGTAGCGCGCTTCAAACTCCCCCAAACCTACGCGCGACGTTATGAGAATTTTGGACCCCGCCGGGAGTCCGGCCAGCAGAGGCCTCAGTCCGTGCGACGATAGTGTTTCCAGATTATCGATCACCAGCAGGACTCGAAACGCCCGCATGTACTCGTGGAGTTCCTCAACAAGCGCCTCAACCGTCTGGCTCGCACTGTCCGGTGTACCTAACGCTGACGCGAGTTGGGCCAGCAAGCCAAGTGTTGTCCGTACCTGCTCGGTAACTTCTTGAACTCCGCTAGGAGTCAGCGTGCTCGCCTTCAGACTCGTCCACACTATGGCGTCGTACGGTGCTTCCGACATGTCCAGCAAGTCGTAAAGGCATCGCTGAGCCAACGCGGTTTTCCCTACGCCGCCCTCACCCACGATCGAAACGACCGGGTAATGCGACAGGAGCAACCGCGTAACCTGCCGTCGATCGTCGTTTCGACCCAGGAAGCCCGTCTCGTCAAACTCCGGTAGAGGGAGATTGTTGTACACCCGGTCGTCGTCGGCGGCCCAAAAAGCCGGGATAACAAGGTTGAGTACGAACGGCATATCCTCGGACAAGCGCGCAACGGTAGCCTTTAGGGTCGCAAAGTGGAGTTCCGGAAGCGCAAGCAGGCGCGATGCGCCGTCTAGTGACAGCGGCAGGTCGTCGGGCTCAAGCGGTCTTGAGTGACATACTCGGTGTCGGATGGGATTGAGCATATCTATGACCGCAGCGAGGACCGACAATACGTGTGCGGCTATGAGCGGGGAATTCGAGAACTGCGAGGCAATAATCTTGGATAGGTCCGCAAAATCGGAATAGGGCAGGAGATCGAAATCATTTTCCGGAGACAACCCCGGGCCCGACGAGTGATCGCTAGCCCATCTTCTAAGGGCTATTTCGCGAACATCTGTTGGTAGCAGATCGGTAATGCCATGCATTTCCGCGAGAAGTTGGACAGTCTCGCGGAGGTCAGTCTCGATTGCAGAGATGATCGCAAAGCATGTGTTGCGAGTCGCAACAAGTGCAGTTGTTACCATGTTGACCCCCAATTGCGAGCGCGAGAGTGCGCTCCAACATGGTTGAGGTCAAACACGAACCGGCGTTCACGCTTCACTACATCATCTCCTTAAGCCGCGCGTAACCGGCGCGGCTGACCGGGAGCTGCTTGCCGTCCTTCAGGATCGCCATCCGGCTGTCCTTGGCGTAGAGCTCGAGCCGCGCCAGCCGCTCGACGTTGAGCACGTACGAGCGATGGATCCGGACGAAGCGGGCGGGGTCGAGGCCCTCGGCGATCTCGGCGATCGGCTGCGGCTTGAGGTGGCTCTTGCCTTCGGCGTGGATCGAGACGTAGTCGTCCTGAGCCTCGATCCAGTCGAGGCGCTCGACCGGGATGACGTGCACGTTCACGCCGTCCTTCACCAGCACGCGCTCGATGAATCGCCCGGGCGCCCGCGCCGCGGTCGCGAGCGATGCCGCGCGCGGCGCTTCCGCTTTCGGCGCCGCCAGCCGCTCGCGCACGTGACGGATGGCTTCCGCGAGCCGCTCGCGCCCGATCGGCTTCAGTACGTAATCGACGGCGTGCACCTCGAAGGCCTTGAGCGCGTATTCGTCGTAGGCCGTGACGAACACCACCGCGGGCGGTTTCTCCAGCAGCTCGAGCACCTCGAACCCGTCGAGCTTCGGCATCTGAACGTCGAGCAGGACCAGGTCCGGCGAGAGATCGCCGATCTGCTTCAGCGCTTCGAATCCATTGGTGCATTCGCCCACCACCTCGAGGCCCGGCTCGGCACCGAGGTATTGCCGCAGCAGCGCCCTCGCCGGGGCCTCGTCATCGACGATGACGGTGCGGATCGCGCGCGGCTCAGCGGCCATGATCGTCCTGATTCCGTTCGATCGCGGCCGCGCGCACAGCCGTTGCCTCGCCGTTCCCGATCGCGGGCAATGTGAGCCGCACCCGGAATGAATCGTTCTCGCGCAGCACGTCGACCCGCGTGGTCTCGGGATCGAGCGTGTTGAGCCTCTGCTTCACGTTCGCGAGCCCCAGGCCATGGCCACGGCGCGGCGGCGCGGCCGGATCACGAGGGTTCTCGATCGAGATCTCGAGTACACCCTGACGCACGTGCGCCTCCACCCGGACCGTGCCGCCCTCGACGCGATCGGCGACGCCGTGCTTCACCGCGTTCTCGATCAGCGGCTGAATCAGCAGCGGCGGCACCGCACAGTGCTCGGCCTCGGGATCGACGTGCTTCTCGAAGGCGAGACGCGGACCGAAGCGCACCTGCTCGATCGCGAGGTAGCGCTCGGCGAGCGACAGCTCCTCACCGAAGCTCACCGATTCGCGCGCGCCGAGGCTGAGACTGGTACGCAGGAAATCGCCGAGCAGCTGGCACATGCGCCGCGCCGCCTCGGGCTCGCCGCCGGCCAGCGCGCTGATCGAGTTCAGGCTGTTGAACAGGAAGTGAGGATTCAATTGGGCGCGCAGGGCGCGCAGCTCCGCCTCGCGCGCCGCGACCTGAGACTGGAGGATCCGGCGTTCGGCGGTGCGCGCGGCCTCGATGGAGAGCAGGAAGTAGTGGCCCGCCATCGACTGGGCATAGAGCACGACCCCGGCGATGCCGAGCACGCCCACGTCGCGCAGGATGCCGATGCGATCCGGGCCAACGTGCGCCACCTCCTGCAAGGCGATCGCCCATAGCGCGCCGAGAGCGACCCACATCGCGGCCGCCTGCACCGAGGCGCCGGCGATCACCGCCAGCAGGCGTTCCGGTGACGTCGTCGCCAGCGGATTGGCGCGGCACACCCACCATGCCGAGAGGCACGCGAACGCGTAGAACAACGCGAGCGGCGCGATGAAGAGAACGGTCTGCCCGATGGGCCGCGGCGTCAGCGCCCCAAGCACGGCCGCCAGCAGCGCGCCGATCCCGATCCATCCCGCGAAGTAGAGCGCCTGTCTCAGGCGCCCCATCAGCAGCGGATGCATGCCTCAGTTCCGGATGATGACGCTGCTCATCAGGATCACTCCGCTCAGGATCAACCGCCCGGCGGGCGCGCTCTCCGGTCGCTGCGTACGGTCTTCGACGCTGCCCATGATCGGCATGCCCTGGAACTCGACCGCCCAGTTCGCCGGCACGAACAGATTGACTCCGCCCATCAGAAGATTGACCTCGACCCGGGCCACTCCCTCCGCCATGCGCGCCGGTCGCAGGTCGACGTCGCCGCCTCCCATCACGCAGACGATGTCGCCGCCGCGGAATTCCTGTGACGTCACCTTGCGCGCCACGCTGCCCATGAACGCGAACGTGCTGAACGTCGGCATGCTGGATTCGGGTGAATAGCGCGCGGAGTGTGGCGGATCGCCCTCGTCCGCGCCGCCCATGGCGCCGGCGCCGCCGGTCCCGCCCGCGGCTTCGCCGGCTTGCTTTCTCGAAGATCCAATCGCGCCGACTCCGACGCCGACGTCCGCGGCCTTGTCCCAATCACGGACGACGCGCCACCCCTTCGGCCTCCGATACGACACGCCGATGAATCGGCCGCCTCCGCGGATGATCGCGATGCCCCAGATCACGAGCAGCACGGGCCAGAACTGCCAGATGTCGTACTCGACGTAGCCCAGCGCATGGAGCAGGAGCCATGTACCCGCGAGGATGAAGATCGTGCCGGAGATGTATCCGCGCCGGCAGCCGAGGCCGAGCAGCTTCATCAAGCCGTAGAGAATGATCACGACCGGCGACCAGCGCAGCGCCGCGTGCGCGTCGGCGAGCCCGAGGTTGTCGAGCGTGAACAGCACGCCGAGCGCGAGCACGACGAGTCCGATCAACAGCCGTCCGGTGTATCGGTGCTGGACCGTCTCAGGCATGACGCGCCTCCCGCTTCGCCGTTGAAGGAGCCCGCAGCGTGAGCGCGAGCATGATGCCGCCGAGCGCCAGCAGCGGCAAGGCGCGCCAGGTCCGGCTCACGATCAGGATGCACACGCGCGCGAGCGCCTTGAAGAGAGCGATCACGCTGGTGACCGGGACGACGTGCGTTCCGGCCATCGCGATGGCGACGAAGACCGTCAGCCAGAGCAAGGACGTCGCGAGCACCGCGACGACGCCGATCCAGATCGCGCGCTCGCGTCCCCTCCCGTTATTCATGGCTCACCTCTCCTCTCCTCCGCAGGCGTTCGCCGCCCGTCACCGCTCGAATCACCATGCCGGTGCCGGCCGCGATCATGAACAGCGGCCACGACCTCTCATACGTCATGCCGAGCCAGTGGAACGTGCAGCCGAGAAACGCAGCGCTCAGCAGAATGAACATGACGCCCGAACCGATCCGCCGTTCGCCCAGATGCGCGATCCCGATCGCGAGCAGGATGAGCGGCCAGAGATTCGCGAACGTGACGTGCAGGAGGTCGAGGCGACTCATGAGGAGGAGCACGCCGAGCGCGATCACGACTGAGCCCCAGACGACGTTCTTCATTTGCCCGACCTCCTTCTGCTCCGGTGCGAACCGACTCCGTGTCCCGCGTTCGAAGGCAATCTACGGTCGGAAGCAACGCCGGGCGCGCGGATTTCGGCGAATGGCGGTGCGGCACCGGTGAGTGGAGGTTTCAGGAGACGCGACGGCGGGGGTGATGCTGGTGCGGAGTCGCGTCGGCGCTGCGTGTGGCCCGTCAGTAGATCCCGGGAACCAGCGCCCAGCTCGTCTTCCGGTACTCGGCGTAGGCGTCGCCGAAGACGGAGTCGAGGTTCTGCTCCTCCATCGGAATCTTCCGCGCGTACGCGATGATCGCGATCACCACCCCGAGCAGAGCGTGCAGCTCGCCCGAAACCGCGGCGGTGAACAGATACATTCCGAGGAATCCCGTATAGATCGGGTGGCGCAGGATGCGGTAGGGCCCGGATCTCACCAGCTCGTGATCCACTTTCTCCGTGATCGCGCCGCTCCAATTGCGGCCAAGGTGGCGTCGTGACCAGATCATGAGCGCGAGCGACAACGCCTGCAGAACCAGGGCGGCATCGACGATCCACGGTGAATCCGGCAGCCAGCGCGCGCGCAGGCCGGGAACGGGAATGAACAGCAGCAGCAGAGCCCAGTTGAGGAGCAGCTCGTGGATTCGCCGCGAGCCCTGCGATTCCGCGCGACGCGTGGGCGCGGCCTTGAGCGCGGCGACGGTCCAGTAGACATTGAAGATCAGCCAGAACAGGACCGAGATCCACAGCGGGGACCAGTGAAACCCGGGGCGCATCGAGCGGGCGATGACCGCACCGATCAGAGCGCCGATCAGAGCGAAGGCCACGACCGTGGCCGCCGTGCCCGTCAGCTTGAACTTGCCGATCTGAATCGTCGGCGTCAGGCGCGGGGTCGAAGTCGGGGCGCCGGATCCGGCGTCCCCCTCCTCTCCCGCGCCCGCGCGCTGTTCCATCGCTATTCGCTCTGCTTCTTGTCCCACTCCTCGCGGGTCAGCGGCGCGACCGCCGCGAGGTTCTTCGGCCCCAGCGAGCCATTGACGGTCGCGACTTCCTTCGCGACCAGCGCGTCGTAGGCCTGGCGCTGCTTGGCGAGATCGGCGGCCAGCACTTCCTTGTAGGCGACCTGCGAGCCGGTCGGACGGCCGTCGTAGCCGTTGACCGCGCCGTAGAGCGCGCCCAGCTTCTCGCGAAGCTGCTCCTCGCCCGTCAGCCGGCCGCCCTCGCGCGTCGCGACCAGATTCTTCCGGATGTTCTCGAACTTGTCGGCCAGCGCCACCAGCTTCGCCTTCGCGGGATCGCTGGCCTTCAGGCTGTCGGAACGCGCGCGCAGCTGGTCGCGCGCGCTGGCCACGGCGTCGGTGGTGTAGGTCAGATCGGCGAGCATGTCGTACAGCTCGCGCACCAGCTTCTGCTGGGCCAGGCGATCTTCGGCCGAGTGGGTCGAGCGCGGATCGCTGACCAGCTCGAGCTTGGTGGTGTAGGTCTCGCTGCCCTTGATCAGCTTCACGCTGTAGGTGCCCGGGGCGAGACGCGGCCCGACGAACGCGAACGCCTGCGGCACCAGGTTCGTCGCCGGCGGAACCTTGGGCGCCTTCATCCGCGTCGGCACCTCGACACGATTCAGGCCCTTGCGCTTGCCGGCATTCTCCGAGACCACGAGCTTGCCGTCCGGTGAGTAGACCTCGACCTTGCAGTCGCCGAATACGTGCCGCTTCTTCAGGTAGTAGGTGATGTTGGCGTGGTCTCCGGGCGAGTCGCCGTCGAACGTCGCGTCGCCGTCGAAGCGCTGTTCGGACGCCGGAATCCCGAGCACCGAGGGTCGCGACGGCAGCATGGTGACGTCGGCGGTCAGCACGTCGTGGGTGAGCGCGCGCAGCGGCGTGAGGTCGTCGAGGATGTAGATCCCGCGTCCGTGCGTGGCGATCAGCAGATCCTGATCACGCGGATGGATGGCGAGATCGCGCACCGCCACGTTCGGCAGGTTGCCCTTGAACTGCGCCCACTGGGCGCCGCCATCGACGCTGATGAAGAGCCCGAGCTCGGTGCCGAGGAAGAGCAGGTTCGGATTGACGAGATCCTGCTTGACTGTGTGCGCGTAGCCGCGCAGATCCGGCGTGGCCAGCGCCTTCCAGGTCTTGCCGTAGTCCGAGGTCGAGTACACGTAGGTCTTCATGTCGCCGAGCGCGTGGCCGTCGAAGGTGGCGAACGCGGCGCCCTCTTCGAAGCGGCTGGCGTCGAGGTACGAGACCCAGCGGTGATCCGGCAGACCGGCGATGTTCCTGGTGACGTTGATCCAGCTCTTGCCGCCGTCCTTCGTCACCTGCACGTTGCCGTCGTCGGTGCCGGCCCACACCACCTGCGGATTCTTCGGCGATTCCGAGATCGCGTAGATGGTACAGTGGTTCTCGGCCGATGAATTGTCGACCGAGAGTCCGCCGGATTCGGCCTGCTTCAGCTTCAGCGGATCGTTGGTGGTGAGATCGGGCGAGATGCGCTCCCAGTGGTCGCCGCGATCGCTGCTGCGGAACAGGAACTGCGAGCCCATGTACATCGTGCCCGGCTTGGTCGGGCTCAGGTGGATCGGCGTGTTCCAGTTCCAGCGATACTCGGGCTCGTCGCTCTTCCTGAAGGGCTTGATCTCCTTGGTCTCGAGCGTCGACTGGTTCACGCGCAGCACGTTGCCGCCCTGGTACTCCACGTAGGCGACATCGCGATCGGTCGGGTCGACGAACGCCCAGAAGCCGTCGCCGCCGCCCAGCACTCTCCAGTGATAGTTCTCGATGCCGCCCGGATGCTGTGACGGCGCCGACCACGAGCCGTTGTCCTGGAGCCCGCCGTATACGTTGTACGGCTGCTCCATGTCGTAGCTCACGTGATAGAACTGGCCGACCGGAATGTTGGCGAGGAAGCGCCAGTAGGTGCCGCGATCCTCGGTGGCGTAGACGCCGCCGTCGCAGCCGACGAACATCTGCTCGGGATTGTTGGGATTGATCCACAGCGCGTGCATGTCGCTGTGGACCGACTGGGCCGCGCCGGTGAACGTCTTGCCGCCATCCTCGCTGATCGAGAGCTGCAGGCCGGGCTTGTAGACGCGGTCCGCGTTCTTCGGATCGGCGGCCAGCCGGCCGAAGTAGAACGGCCGGAGCGTGATGTTTCCGCCGGCGTTCATCTTCCTCCACGACTCGCCGCGATCATCGGAGCGGTAGAGCGCGCTTTCCTTGGCCTCGACCACGGCATAGACGCGCGCCGGATCGGCGGGCGTCACCGCGAGCGAGATGCGGCCGAGCATGCCGGCCGGCAGGCCGTTCCGGAGCTCGCGCCACGTCGTGCCGCCGTCGGTGCTCTTGAACAGCCCGCTCTTCACGCCGCCCGAGCTGAACGACCAGGGCTTGCGACGGAACGTCCACAGCGACGCATACACGGTCCGGGGATTCGACGGATCGAGCACGATGTCGGCGCAGCCGGTCGAGGCGTCGCCATAGAGAACGCGCTCCCAGATCTTGCCGCCGTCGCGGGTGCGATAGACGCCGCGGTGCGTGTCGTCGTTCCAGAGGTGGCCGGTCGCGGCCACGTAGACCGTGTCCGGATGCTGCGGATCGATCGCGATGCGGGCGATGCGCTCGGTCGAATCGAGCCCGAGCTTCTGCCAGTCGTCGCCGCCGTCGGTGGACTTGTAGAGGCCATCACCGATCGAGACGCTGTTGCGTGTCCACGACTCGCCGGTTCCGACCCACACCGTCTTCGGATGCACGGGATCGATCGCGATCGCGCCGATCGATTGCGTGTACTTGTCGAACACCGGCTTGAACGTGGTGCCGCCGTCGACCGACTTCCAGACGCCGCCGCCGGCGGCGCCGACGTAGAGCGTGAGCCGGTCACCGGCGAAGCCATCGATCGCGGCGATTCGCCCCGACATGGTCGCGGGGCCCAGGGAGCGCGCGCGCAGACCATCGAACGTCGAGGCATCGACCTTCACCTCATCGGCGCCCGCCGCGGGCAGGACCGACGCGGCGGCGCCAAGCAGGATCAGCAGCATGACGCCCGGGGTCCGCAGGGCCCGCGTGATATTCGTCGTCATCGGCCGGCGCTCCTTCAGGGCTTGGAGGCGGACTTCTTCGAGGTCTTCTTCACCGTCTTCGCGGTCGCGGTCTTCGTGGTATCCGAAGCGGCGGTCGCGGCAGCGGCGGTGGCGTCGGCGGTCTTGGCGTCACCGGCGGCCTGGGCCTTCACGTCGCCCTTCGCCGCGGTGGCCGAGCTGTCCGACTTCGCCGGCATGGTGAAGAGATCCGCGGCGAGCGTGGGATTGACCTCGATCTTGTCGAACGTGATCTTCTGCTTCTCGGGGTGGCCCTTGACGCCGTTCTCGATCGAGTACGGGAACATCACGCCGTCGACCGCCTTGTAGTCGCCGATCGATCCTTCGTACTCCATCTCGGTGCCGCGCATCATGCGCTTGCCTTCACCGCGGATCTCGAGATAGCTGTCGGCGTCGATGAACAGCGTGCGCACCGTGCCGCTCTTCAGCGTGACCTTGATCTTCCAGGCGTCGGTGCCCTCGACGGATTCCTTGCCGAGCAGCTCGACGGTGTTGCCCTTGGCCTTGTAGTCGACCAGCGGCCCGTCGATGTCGGCCTGATCCGCGATTTCCTTGATGTCATCCGCGGACATCGCCTCGGGATCCTTCTTGCCGCTGCTGAACGGCATCACGGCCCAGCCGTTGGTGCCGTCGTAGGCCTGAATGCCGGTCAGGCCCTGAAGCGTGAACGACATCCTCATCGAGTTCGGGCGCTTCATCTCCATCGTCAGCGGCGCCTCGAAGCCGGGACCGACCGACATCTTGCCCGACATGCGCACGGTCTGAATCGACTTCAGCTTGTCGAGACCGCCACGCGCGGCGATGTTCTTGTTGATGATGTCGTCGATCGTTTGAGCGGATGCGGCCGGTGCGAGCGCGGCGACGAGGCCGAGCACGGTGAGCCATCGGCGAAGCATGGAATCCTCCTGGGATGGGGGAACGAGTCCGGAGCCGGGCGGACGCGGAGGACTTCGCCAACGCGGGCACGGTCGTGGGTTTCGATACGCTGCTGAAGGGTCTGGGGTTTCGCGAGGCACTCTAGCGCACTCGCGAGGCCCGGTCGATGGTCGACCACGAACGCGGCAATCGGCAGGACCGGTGCCGCCGTGTGTTAGTTTGTCGCACCTTTTATGCCCGGCACCGATTCCCGCATGCCCGACCTGCGATTCGTTCAGGTCGACGCGCTGATCCCGCACGAGCGGCCCGACGAGCAGCGCATGAAGCCGCTGGTGCGCAAGCTGCGCGATCAGGGCGTGCTGAAGAACCCGCCGATCGTCGCGCCGCTCGAGTTGGAGCCCGGGCAGCCGGAGCGATTCGTCATCCTCGACGGCGCCAACCGCGCGATGGCGGCGCGCGCCGCGAACCTGCCGCACCTCGTGGTCCAGGTGGTGCGCTACGGCGATGCCGGTGTCGAGCTTTCGACCTGGTATCACGCGCTGGTCGGATTTCCGCACGACGAGCTGGGCCTCAAGCTGGCGAAGATTCCCGGGCTCGAATGCCATTCCGAGACGCTTCCGCATGCGCGCGCGGTGCTGGCGCGCCGGGAATCGCTGGCCTACGTGGTCTGCGGCGACGGCGGCGTGGATACGCTGTGCGGCGGGACGGACCTGGCCTCACGCAACGATCTCCTGAACGCGGTGGTGGATTCGTATCGCGGCGACACCCGCTTCCTCCGCGTCACCAGCGACTCGCTGGAATCCGCGCAGTCACGGCATCCGGACGTGACCGCGCTGGTCGTCTTTCCGCACTTCGAGCCGGATGAAGTGATCGAGCTGGCAACGAGCGGCGCGCGGCTGCCGGCCGGCATCACCCGCCACCTGGTGCGCTGGCGTGCGCTGCGCCTGTGCATTCCGCTCGACCGTCTCGCCGACGATCAGCAATCGCTCGAGACCAAGAACCAGTGGTTGCGCGAATGGGTCCAGGAGAAGCTGCGCCAGCGTCAGGTGCGCTTCTATCAGGAGCCGACGGTGCTGTTCGATGAATAAACAGGGTTTTCGGGTCTCCCCGCATCGTTGCCTCACGAGCTCGTCATGAAGGCAATCGTCTTCGATCAATTCGGCGGCCCTGAAGTCCTGCAACTTCGCACCGTGCCCGATCCGAAGCCGGCGCCCGACGAGGCGCTGGTGCGCGTGCGCGCCTGCGGCATCAACCATCTCGATCTCTGGGTGCGGAGCGGCCTTCGTGGCCTCGATCTCGAGATGCCGCACATCCTTGGCAACGATATCGTGGGCGGGATCGTGGAGGTCGGAGTCGCGGTGCGTCACGTGAAGCCCGGCGACCGCACGCTGATCCTGCCGACGCTCTCCTGCGGAACCTGCGCGCAGTGCTTCGCAGGCGACGACAACCTGTGCCGACAGTACGACGTCATCGGCCGTCGGCGGAACGGCGGCTACGCCGAGTTGGTGGCGGTTCCCGCGGTCAACTGCCTCCCCTATCCGGACAACCTGAGCTGGGAGGAAGCCGCGGCGGTGCCGCTGGTGTTCCTCACCGCGTGGCACATGCTGGTCGGACGCGCCGATACGAGGCCCGGCGAGGACGTGTTGGTGATCGGCGCGGGCAGCGGCGTCGGCAGTGCCGCGATTCAGATCGCGCGTCTGATCGGCGCGCGCGTGATCACCACCGCCGGCGGCGCGGCCAAGGTCGAACGCGCGAAAGCGCTCGGCGCTCACGACGTGATCGATCACTCGCGCGAGGACATCACCGCGCGCGTGCGCGAGCTGACCGGAAAAAAGGGCGTCGAGGTGGTGTTCGAGCATGTCGGCGGCCGCGTGTTCGAGCAGGCGTTCGCCGCGCTGGCGCGGAACGGTCGGCTCGTGACCTGCGGGGCGACCACGGGCGGTGAGGTGAAGCTCGACATCAACGCGCTGTTCGGGCGCCATCTCAACCTGATGGGCTCGTGGATGGGAAGGCGATCCGAGCTGGTCGAGGTACTGAAATTCGTGCGCGACGGACGGTTGAAGCCGGTGGTGGATCGCGCGATGCCGCTCGCTGAGGCCGCCGAGGCGCATCGGCTGATCGAAGCACGCGGGCACTTCGGCAAGGTCGTGCTGGTGCCCTAGCGAAGGAGGTCTCATGGAAGGACCGATGAAGGAAGCCGCGGAGCTGCTGGACCTCGAGCATCGCGAGGATCCGCTGCTGCCCTGGTCCCTGTTCGTTCGCCGTATGATGGTGAGTGGCGGCATCGCCGCGCTGATCGTGTCCGTCGGGCTCATGCTCGGCGTGCTCGGGTACCACTTCCTCGGCCGGCTGCACTGGCTCGATTCGCTGGTCAACGCCTCGATGATTCTGGGCGGTATGGGTCCGGTGGACCCGATCGCGACCACCGGCGGCAAGTGGTTCGAGTCGGTCTACGCGCTGTTCAGCGGCGTGGCGTTCCTGACCAGCGTCAGCGTGTTCCTCGCCCCCGCGCTCCATCGCATGCTGCACAAGCTCCATCTCGAGACCGGCGCCGACGAGCAGTACTGACCCCGCCGAACAAGGCCGGGACGGAGTCCCTTGGGATCGAGCGCAGGGGCCGGAGCGCTCGTGGACCGCGTGATACTCTCGGCGTGTGAGCTCCGAGCCCGTGTCTGAGAGCGCCGCGCTTCCGTCCTGGTTCGACGCCGAGGACGCGCCGGCGCGCCGCGATCTCAACACCTGCATTCATTGCGGTCTGTGCCTGACCGCGTGCCCGACCTATCGCACGCTGAAGATCGAGCCCGATTCGCCGCGCGGACGGATCTACCTCATGCGCGGGCTGGCCGAAGGGCGGATCGAGCCGAGCGTCGAGCTAATCACCCACCTCGACAACTGTCTCGATTGCCGGGCCTGCGAGACGGTGTGTCCGGCGGGCGTGCCCTACAGCCGCATTCTCGAGGAGACGCGCGGACAGCTGTCGCGCCGAGCGGTCCGCCGTGGGCCGGCGCGCCGACTGGGTGAGTGGGCGCTGAAGTCGCTGATTCCGCACCGCCGCCGCATGCATCGCGTCGCGGATCTGCTGCGGCTGGGCCAGCAGGGCCCGATCGCCTCGTTCATGCGTTCCGCGCTCGCGCGACGCGTGCTGCCGGAGTTCGCGAGGCAGGGCTACGCGATGACGCCGCCGATCGAGCCGCGGCGCGAGCGTGCGGTCGAGCGCGTCGCCGAGCGGCTACCGGCCGGCGCGCGCATGCGCCGCGAAGCCGACGGAACGCGGGTGTTCGAGCCTGCCGGGACGGCGAAGGCGCGGGTCGCGTTCTTCACCACCTGCGTCATGGACGTGATGTTCCCGCGCATGACGCACGAGGCGATCCGCCTGCTGGTGATCGCCGGCGCCCGCGTCGATGTGGCCGCGGATCAGGGCTGCTGCGGAGCACTGCACGCCCACGCGGGATTGCGCCGCGAGGCGAAGAGCCTGGCGCGGCGAAACGTCGAGATCATCGGTCGCGACGCCGACTTCATCGTGACGCATTCCGCGGGCTGCGGCGCCGCGCTTCGCGAGGCCGGGCATTTATTGAACGGCGAGCCCGTCGCGGGCGAAGCCCTGAAGTTCTCGGAGCGTGTTCGCGACGTGGCCGAGGTTCTGGCCGAGCTCGGCCTGCCCGCTGCGGACACAGCTCTTCACTCGCCGCGCGACGCGGCGCGCGCGCTGCGGGTCGGCTACCACGACCCCTGTCACCTCGCCCACGCGCAGAAAGTGCGAGCCGCGCCGCGCACGCTGCTTCGCGGCCTTACTGGGGTCGAGCTGGTCGATCTGCCGAACTCCGACTGGTGCTGTGGCAGCGCCGGCATCTACAACCTGACCCATCCCGAGATGGCCGACGCTCAGCTCGAGAAGAAGCTCGATTCGATTGCCGCGGTTTCGCCCGACGTCGTGGTGGCGTCGAACCCGGGCTGTCTGCTGCACATGGCGCGCGGCGCGAAGTCTCGCGGCATGGACGTGCCGATGGTGCACCTGGTCGAGGTGCTCGGCATGGCGTACACGCCGGCTTCGTCCACGACCGCTTGAGCGCCGTCATGGTGAAGCCGCGCAAGGCCGGGCGAGCGAGTACTTCGGGCACGAAGCCGCGCATCGCGAAGCGAGCGATTCCTTCGGGCGCGAAGCCACGCATCGTGAAGCGAGCGAGTCCTTCGGGCGCGAAGCCGCGCGTGTTTCCGGCGCATGCCGCGGCCGCGCTCTTCCTCGAGCGCCAGCACCTCGCGCGTCCACGCGGCGAGAAGCTGACGCCGCGACGGCTCGAGCAGTTCGTCGCCGACGTCGGCGGGCTTCAGATCGACTCGATCAACGTGCTCGACCGCGCGCACTACCTGACGCTGTGGAGCCGGTTCGGCGTCTACGACCGCGCCGCGCTCGACCGCATGATCTACCGGCGTCGCGTGCTGTTCGAGTACTGGGCTCACGCCGCCTGCTTCGTTCCCGCCTCGCACGTCGCGGCATGGCGCCGCGCCATGCTCGACTACGGGACGCATCACACCGGCTGGTCGAAGTTCCTGCGCAAGAACGAAAAGATGCTGGCGGAGATCGAGGACGCCATTCGTGAGCGTGGCCCGCTCGGCAACTCCGACTTCGGCGAGCGCAAGAAGGGCGCGGCCGGCTGGTGGAGCTGGAAGCCGAGTACGCACGCGCTCCACTACCTGTGGATGAGAGGCCGCACGCTGAGTCACTCGCGCACGCATTTTCAGAAGCGGTTCGCGATCGCCGACAGCGTGCTGCCTGCGTTCCAGTCCGTGACGCCGCGCACCGGCGAGGAGATCGCGCGCTGGCCCGTCCGCACCTCGCTGCACGCGATGGGCGCGGCCACCGAGACCGACCTGCTGCTCTATCTCACCTTTCCGCGCTACAAGGCGGTGGTCCGGCGCACATGGCTCAAGAATCTCGTCGCTTCCGGCGAGGTCACGGAGGTCGCGATCGAAGGCGATCGCGCGCGCTGGTTCGCGCTCACCGAAGACCTGCCTCAGCTCGCGCGGGCGGCGCGCCGGCGGCCGGGACCGGTATCCCACGGCACGGCGTTCCTTGCCCCGTTCGATTCATTCCTGTGGCACCGCGCCCGCACCGCGAAGCTGTTCGGCTTCGATTACACGATCGAGGTCTACGTCCCCGGGCACAAGCGCGTGCACGGTTACTACTCGCTGCCGATCCTGCACGACGGGCGGTTGATCGGCCGGCTCGACGCGAAGGCTCATCGCGAAGCGCGCCGGCTCGAGGTGCGGCATGCGCACTTCGAGCCCTGGTTCGCGAACGGCGCGACGCCTCCGGTGCCGCACTGGGGCGCGGTGGACCGCGACGGGGCGCTGGCCGGAGTCGCCGACGCGCTGCGGTCGCTGGCGGCGTTCGTCGGCGCGGATCGCGTCACGATCGCGAAGGTGACTCCGTCGCGGCTTCGCCCGGCCCTCGCCATCCCTGCCTAGAAATAGACTCGCGCGAACAATCGAGGGCTGATTCCGACCGATGCCGTCTGCTGGTGACCGGTCAGGCGGATCGAATTGCCGAAACCCTCGTTCTCGGTCTGCTTTCGGTACAGCCACTGCCCGGTGACCACATCGGTGTGCGCGGCCACCGAGAAGTGCCAGCGCGTGAAGTACTCGAGGCCGATCGCGGCGCCGGCTTCCGCGCCATAGATCGTCAGATCCTGCGATCCGGTGATGAAGATGTGCTCGTGCTCGTACATGCCGTGGACGAACAGGTCCCAGTAGGGCGAGAAGTCCGCCGAGGCGCGCGTGTAGTGCCGCAGTCCGGGGCCGGCGTCGACCGCCCAGAAATTGTGGTTGACGGTCTGATCGCTGGAGAAGAAGGGATTCTCCTGATGGAACTTGTCGGACCCTTCGTTCTGTTCGAGCTCGGCGTCGAACAGCCAGGCCGACGAAGGCGAGCGCCCGTGGATCAACGTCACGTCGGTGAAATTGTTGCCGAGGCCGGCGCCGACTCCCCACTTTCCATCGACGTCCACGGCCTGAGCGGCGGAGGCGAATCCCATCATCATGGCGAGCACTGCGACGATCGAATGACGCATGAACCCCTCCCGTGATTGAGAGCGACCCGGGGAGCTTCGCGCCTTCCGGATACGTACCCCCGGCGGCCTTATCCCGCCAAGTTTTCCGAACCGGCCAAGAACTTAAGTTGCGAGGCTCGCGGGTTCGGCGGGGACCTCGATGTCGAGTCCGAGCCCGCGGTGAAGCAGCCGCACCGCCTTGTCGGCGTCCTCATCCCGCACCACGAACGACAGATTCACGCGGGAGGCGCCCTGGGAAATCATCTCGACGCCGACGCCGACTCCCCCGAGCAGGGTGAACAGGTGTCCGGCCAGCCCGATCTTCTGCGGCGCGCCTTCGCCCACCACCGCGACCACCGCGAGGCCGCTTCGAACCTCGACTCGGCCGATGGCTTCGAGCTCCGGCAGCGCGGCGGCGAGCCGCGAGGCATCATCGACGGTGACCGAGATCGAGACTTCGGACGTGGTGACGAGATCGACCACGATGTGATGGCGGCCGAAGACCTCGAACACGCGGGCGAGAAACCCGTGCGCGAGAAGCATGCGCGTCGACGCGACGGTGACTGCCGTGATTCCCTTCTTGCACGCGATGCTCTTCACCCGCCACGACGAATCGGGCGCTCCGCTCTCGGGCGTGATCAACGAGCCCGGGTCCTCGGGCCGCGCGGTGTGGAGCACGCGAACCGGGATTCCCTGCTCCATGGCCGGCAGCAGCGTCTTCGGATGCAGCACGCGCGCTCCGAAGTACGCCAGCTCGCTGGCCTCGGTGAACGAGAGTCGAGGCACGGTTCGCGCTTCGGGCACCAGGCGAGGATCGGCCGACATGAGGCCGGGCGCGTCGGTCCAGATCTGAATCTCTTCGGCGCCGAGCGCGGCGCCGATCAATGCGGCGCTGTAGTCCGATCCGCCGCGACCGAGCGTGGTGGTCCAGCCGCCCGGCGTCGCGCCGATGAAGCCGGTCACCACCGGAAGCGGCGGGCGCGAGCCCAGCGACGCCTGAAGTCGTGAGGCGTTCCCCTCCAGAGGATGCGCCGCGCCGAAGCGATCGTCGGTGAGAAGTCCGGCCTCGCCGGCATGGACGGCGCGGGCCGGAATCCCGAGCTCGCGCAATCGCTCGGCGAACAGCGCGGCCGCGAATCGCTCGCCGAACGCCAACAGCTGATCGCGCTGCTCGGCGCGGAGCGGGGCGTCGTCCGCGCACCATTCGAGCGCCGCGAACTGCCACTCCTCGATCAGCTCGGCGATCGAGCCGATGCTGAGTCCGGCGGCGGCGGCGAAGGTTTCGTGGCGCTCGATCACGCGCTTCGACAGCTGCGGCCGGGCGGCGGGATCGCGCGCCAGCTCGACCAGCAGGTTGGTGACGCCGGAGAGCGCGCTCACCACCACGATGGGATCGCGCTGGACGGCGCCGGCGACCAGCCGCGTCGCCAGATCGAAATGCGCCGGGATGCCCACCGACGTGCCGCCGAACTTCATCACGATCATCGTCGTCCTCCGAATGCGAGGCGGGGAGTCTACCGCCCGGGCCGCCGCCACGCGATGGGTTTCGCGATGTGTTTCAATGTCGCGCGTGAATCGTCGCGAGTTCCTGCTTCGGCTCTCCGCCGCGACCGCCGCGCTGACCCTGGGACGGCGGTCGCAGGCTTCCGGTCCTTTTACCGAGTCGGGCGCTGCCTCCGAGTCGCACGGCGGCACGGCCGCCGCGCCGGATTCGCTGACCCATGACGACGCGGCCCGCTCCGCCGTCGCGCTGATCGCGGCCGCGGGCGACACGACGCTCGGCGCGAATCTTCAGGCGCACTACGACGACCGTGCGTCGTCCGGCATCTCGCCCGAGCTGCTCCAGTCGCTCTACTTCTCCGGCGTGAAGCCGGTGCTCGACTGGGCGGACCTCGCGATGGTCAATCTCGAGTGCCCGTTCACCGATCGCGGCAAGCCACTGCCGAAGAATTTCAACTTCCGCGCGCGCCCCGAGCTGGTCGAGATCCTGAAGGAGGGTTCGGTCGACGCCGTCACGCTGGCCAACAATCACCTGATGGACTACGGCGACGTCGGCGTGCGCGATACCGTGAGCGCGCTCGACCACGCCGGCATCCTGCACTTCGGCGCGGGCAAGAATCTCGGCGAAGCGCGGCGGGCGCTGACCGTCGATCGCGCCGGCGTGCGGCTCGGATTCCTCGGCTACTACTTCCAGGACGCCCGCGACATGCGCGAGCCGCGCGAAGTCTTCGCGACCAAACACGACGCCGGCGTCGCCGGCTGCTACACCGACCTCGGCTGCATGCGGAAGATGCTCGAGCACGACGTCCGTCATCTGGCGCCCGACGTCGACGCCGCGATTCCGTTCTTTCACTGGGGCCACGAGGGTTCGACCGAGCTCCGCGACTACCAGATCGATCTCGCGCATCGTGCCATCGATCTCGGCTGCCGGGCCGTGCTGGGCGCGCATCCTCATCGATTCCAGGCGGTCGAAGTCTATCGCGGCGCGCCGATCTTCTACTCGCTCGGTAATTTCGTGTTCGGCGGCAACAAGGATCCGCAGGACAAACTGTCGGCGATCGCGCGGCTGCGGGTGCCGAAATCGGGCCCGGTTGACGCCGACCTGGTGCCGATTCAGATCACGCGCTGGCCCGACGCGCCGTTCCAGCCGTTCCCGCTCGAAGGCGACGACAAGCGCGCCGCGCTGGTGCGGCTGGCCGGCGTTTCGCTCGGCGTTGCGGAGATGCTGCCGCAGCTCGCCGAGTTCGCGGACGAGGCGCGGGCCATGCAGGCCGCGGCGGCTTCGGACTCCACGGCGGCGCAAAGACGACCCATGCCGCCGGACTCGGCCTACGCGGATTCCACGTTGCACCGCCCGCACTAGCATTGAGCATCGCACCCACGCCGCGATAGACTTTCCCTGCCGCGCCGTCACTCCCGAGGATCCCGCATCTTGTCCATCCGCCTTGCTCCGCTCGCCGGCCTGATCGCGCTCGCCGCCCTTTGGACCGCGACACCGCACGCCGTGACCCACCCGGCCCCGGGCTCAGAGCCCGAAGACTCGCGCGGGCTCGAGAGCGACTGGTTCGTGGCGCAGCGCGCGTTTCCCGACGCCACGATCCCTCACGAGCGTTATCTCGAGGCTCTGGAGCGCGCCAAAGTCGATCGCGCCGCGCTCTCGCTGCGGGCCCGTGGCGACGCGGCGATGAGCGGCGGCTTGACCTGGCAACTCGCCGGGCCCACCAACATTGGCGGGCGCATCACCGCGATCGCCTCGGTCGCGGGTGGGAATCCCGCGTACATCGGCTCCGCCAATGGCGGCGTGTTCAAGTCGACGAATGGCGGCGTCAACTGGACGCCGATCTTCGACGTCTTCGGCATTCCCTCGATCGGCGCGATCACCATCGATCCTTCGAGCAGCTCGACGATCTACGTCGGCACCGGCGAAGCGAACTCGTCGGTCGATTCCTATGACGGTGCCGGCATCTATCGCAGCGACGACGCCGGACAGACCTGGCGGAACCTCGGCCTCATGGCCACGCGGCGGATCGCGCGGATCGCGGTCGATCCGTCCGATCCGAGCCGGATCTTCGTCGCGGCGATGGGGACGCAGTTCTCGACCAGCCCGGATCGCGGTCTCTATCGCAGCGAAGACGGCGGCCAGACCTGGAGCCAGGTGCTGTTCGTCAGCGACAGCACGGGCGCCTGCGACGTGGCGATCAATCCCGCACATCCCGAAACGCTGTACTGCGCGACGTGGGAGCGCGTGCGGCGTGCCACCTATCGCCGCGCCTACGGGCCCGAGTGCGGCATCTGGCGCAGCGTGGATCACGGATCGACGTGGTCACAGCTCACCAGCGGCCTGCCGCTGCCCTCCGACAATCTCGGGCGCATCGGTCTCGCGATCGCTCCGAGTCGTCCATCGACGGTCTACGCGCAGATCACGAGCGGCGCGAGCGGCGGCTATGTCGGCATCGGCTTCTATCGCAGCTTGGACGGCGGCAACACCTGGGCGCGGCGCGACGGCGGAACCTACACCGGGAATTTCGGCGGCTTCAGCTGGTACTTCGGCGACGTGACGGTGAGTCCGACCAATCCCGATCTCGTCTATTCACTCGGCGTCGCCCTCATTCAGTCATCGGATGGCGGCGTGAGCTGGGGGAACGTCGCCAGCTCGACCCATGCCGATCAGCACGCCCTGTGGATCGATCCATCGAACACCAATCGCTCCTACCTCGGCAACGACGGCGGTCTCTTCTACGCCGTGTCGGGGATCGGCAGCTGGACCAAGTCGGTCGACCTTCCGATCACGCAGTTCTACAACGGCGCGATCGATCCTTCGAACGTCAGCCGGCTGCTCGGTGGCGCGCAGGACAACAGCTCGATCCAGACCTCGGGACCGGTCGGAAGCTGGACGACCATGCTGGGCGGTGACGGCTTCCAGTGTCTGGTCGATCCGACCAACCCGAACATCGTGTTTGCCGAGTACCAGTTCTGCTCCAACGGCAGCGGACTCCTGCGCTCGGCCAGCGGCGGCTCCGGCGGGTTCGTGACGCCATCGGGGTTCGTCTCGTCCGACCGCTACAACTGGGACACGCCGATCGCGATGGATCCGCAGAATCACAATGTCCTGCTGGTCGGCAGTCAGCGTGTCTACAAGAGCACGACCAACGGCTCGAGCTACACGGCCGTGAGCGGAGATCTGACCACGAACCCGGTCGCCCAGCTCACCTACGGAACGATCTCGGCGCTCGAGATCTCGCCGGTCGACGGCACGCTCTACTACGCGGGCACCGACGACGGCCGGGTGTGGCGCTCGAACAATTCCGGGGGAAGCTGGACGGAGATCTCGGCCGGCCTGCCGGTTCGCTACGTCACCCACCTGACCGCGGATCCCGGCAATTCCAGCGTGGTGTACATCACGCTGTCGGGATTCGTGTCGGACGAGCACGTGGCGCACGTCTATCGAAGCACCGATCAGGGCGCGCACTGGAACGCGATCGGCGCCGGTCTTCCGAACGCTCCGGCCAACGATCTGGTCGTTGATCCGGCTCATCTCTCGACGCTGTTCGTGGCCACCGACGTCGGCGTCTATGCCACCCAGGACCTCGGCGGCGACTGGTTCCCGCTCGGCAACGGCATCCCGATCAGCCAGGTGGTGGACGATCTCACCCTCCATGCCGCGAGCCGCACGCTGGTGGCGGCGACCCACGGCCGGTCGCAGTGGAAGCTCGATCTGAACGGCCTCTCGACCGACGTTCCGGTGGCGTCCGCGACCGCGACGCTCTCGCTTTCCGCACCGGTTCCGAACCCTTCGCGCACGCTGGCACGCTTCTCGATCGAGCTCGCCCGAGCGGCCCGAATCGACCTCGCGATCTTCGATCCCGCGGGGCGCCGCATCGCGACATTGATGAGTGGAACGATGGACGCCGGAAGACGGGAAACCGCTTGGAATGGAGAAGATGCCAGCGGCCGCAGGGCCCCCGCCGGTGTCTACTACGTGCGCGCCGCGACGCCGGGCGCGGTGATGACGCGGCGCCTCGTGCGGCTCTGACGCGAGCGGTCGCAGACGCCACGTTTCGACTCGGTGACGTTCCAGCTCGCGAGAAACGGAACGCAGGATTCGGCGAGCCGGTTTCTCGATTCGCCACGGCGACGCCATTTCACCCGCTCCCCGCGCGGCCCGGATTATGCAAGAGGTTTCAGCCGCTCCAGACCGGCATGAAATCGAGGGCACTGCGAGAAATGCCTTTGAAATCGCGGGTGATCTTGCTATACCCAGCCTCGGCTAGGGCGCGTTACGACTCCTGCGCGTCCGTCCGACCACTTCGCACACACCTTCGTAGGGAGAGGAAGGCAACATGGCGAAAATGATGACGAAGTCGCAGATCGCAGGACACATCGCCAACAAGTTTGAGCTCACGAAGAAGCAGAGCACGATGATTCTCGAAGAGCTCGCCACGCTGGCCGCGAAGCAGGCACGCAACGGGTTCGTGTTCCCCGGCGTCGGCAAGCTCGTGGTCGTGAAGCGCAAGGCGCGCATGGGCCGCAATCCGCAGACGGGCGAAGCCATCAAGATTCCGGCAAAGACCGTCCTCAAGTTCCGCATCGCAAAGGCCATGAAGGAACTCGCCCTCAAGTAGAACACCCCGACTTGCGAGACGGCCTGGCGCCCGAGCGCCGGGCCGTTTTCGTTTGCGCCGGGCGGGCGGGCGCTGGCAGGATCGCGCGCGCCGCGCCGCATTTCGCGCCGCCGTCGACGCGCGTGGGCGCCCGAATCCATCCCGGGGGATGTCATGCGCACAGCTCGCCTGCTCGCGCTCGTCGCGATCGCTCTCGCCGCCGCTTCGAAAACCCATGCCGATGCGCCGCCGCGTCATGTCGCAGTCCATGCCAACCATTTCATCGACGTGCGCGCCGGCATCGAGCGAGGTCCGGTGTGGGTCGAGGTCTCGGGCGACACCATCGAAGCCGTGCGCGCGAGCGCTCCCGCCGGAGTCGAGACCATCGACCTCGGTGACGCGACGCTGCTGCCCGGACTGATCGACTGCCATACGCATCTGTCGTCGCGGGTCGGCGTCGGCGCGCTCGAGCAGATCCACGGCAACTCGTCGCGCAACGCCGTCACCGGAACGATGAACGCGCGCAACACGCTGATGGTCGGGATCACCACCGTGCGCGACGTCGGCAGCCGCGATCTCGTCGACGTGGCGCTGCGCGACGGCATCGACGCCGGCGAGATCATCGGGCCGCGCATGCGCGTCGCCACCTGGCCGCTGTCGGAGACCGGCGGGCACGGTGACGCGTCGAACGCGCTCGATTACCACTGGGAGTGGACCGGCGGGCCGCGCGGCGTGGTCGATGGACCCGACGAGGTGCGCAAGCAGGTGCGCTTCAATATTCAGCAGGGCGCCGATCTCATCAAGATCCACGCCAGCGGCGGCGTGCTCTCCGCGCACGACGATCCCAAGGTGCCCGGGTTCACGTTCGAAGAGATGAAGACCGCGGTCGAGGAAGCGCGGCGCTTCGGGCGCCCGGTCGCCGCGCACGCGCACGGCAAGGAGGCCATCATCATGGCCAGCAATGCCGGCGTGCGCTCGATCGAGCACGGCAGCTACATGGACGACGAAGCCGCGAAGGTGCTGAAGAAGAACGGCACCTGGTACGTGCCGACGCAGTACGTGATCGAGCCGATCCTCGCGCCCGGCAATCCGCTCAAGGTGCGCGACGAGAGCCTCGCCAAGGCGCGCGAAGTGCGCGGCCACCTGCGTGCCGCCCTGCGCGCGGCGATGCGCAACGGCGTCAAGATCGCGTTCGGCAGCGACGCCGGCGTGTTCCCGCACGGCGATCAGGTGCGGGAGTTCAAGATCTACGTCGATGAGGGCATGACGCCGATGCAGGCGATTCAGACCGCGACCGTCTCGGGCGCCGAGCTGATCGGCTGGCCCGGCCGTGTCGGCGTGGTTCAGACCGGCGCGTGGGCCGATCTCATCGCCGTGCCGGGCGATCCGCTCAAGGACATCACCGAGCTCGAGCGCGTGAAGTGGGTCATGAAAGGTGGTCGGGTCTACAAGGACGAGCTGGGTCGCGGCGGCGCCGCGGTGCGTCCGGCGGGGCAGTGACGATGGACACCATGGACATCATCGTCGGCCGGGGCGGGGATTCGATCACCGGCAAGGTGCAGGACAAGCAGTTCACCATCCGCTCGCCGCTCGGACCCATCACGCTCGCGACGCACGACATTCAATGGATCCATTTCAAGAATCCACCGTCGGCGCCGAGCGACGAGATCTGGTTCAACATGAGCGACCGCGTTTCGGGAACGATCGAGGGGGATCACGTCAGCTTCAAGCCCAGGACCGGCGGCGGGACGATGTCGATCCCCTATACGTCGATCCACACCGTGATCGTGAACCAGAGCTTGAATCCCGGAATCTCGCTGACGACGTAGCGACTCCGACGCGCGATCCGTCTAGCGCGCGGCGATCGCCTTCTCGACGCTGCCGGCGGCGAAGCGCTCGATCGCTTCCGCGAGATCCTCGGGCCGGTCGAGCATGATGAAGTGGCCGCAGTGCTCGATGCGGAGCGGCGTCAGGTTCGGAATCCGCTGATAGCCCATCGCGTCGCGCGCGGCCGGCCACGGCTGCCCGATCGCCCACGAGCGTTCCGCCATCACCGCCAGCACCGGCATGTGCAGCGAACCGCCGCGGGGCGCGAGATCGGTGGTCAGCGCCATCCGCACCCAGCGCCGCATGTTGATCGAATCGAGCTGGCTGGCTTCGAGCCAGAGCGCATGGCCCTGCGCCGAATCGCGTCCGAACGACTCATACGCCTGGCGGATCATCTCGCCGTAGTTCTGATCCAGCGACCGAAGAAGATTCGAGCGCTCGCTGTCACTCAGATCCTGGCGCAGCGGCGCCTCGACCAGCACCAGCGAGCGAACGCGCCCGGGATGATCCATCGCCTCCGCGGCGCAGACCAGGCCGCCGACCGAATGCCCGACCAGGACCACCGGCCCGCCGCCTTCTTCCGCGAGCGCGCGATCGAGCGACGCTTCCGCCTGCTCGAGCGAGAACGGCTCCGGCATCGCGGACTCGCCGTGGCCGGGAAGCTCGACCAGGACCACGCGATGATGACGCGCCAGAATTCTCGCGGTCGGCAGCCAGTGTCCGATCCGGCTGCCGAGCCCGTGCACCAGCACGATGGTCGAGCCATGCCCGAACGCATAGTGGGCCGAGGGCGGCGGCTGGGTCGCGCGCGAATAGAGCAGCAGCGCGCCCGCGCTGACGAGCAGCAGGACGATGAGTGGAAGTGAAATGCGGCGCGCGCTGATGCGGCCGCGGGGCGCATTCATGGGCGGGTTATCGGCCGGGACCTGCCGCGGCTGGAGATCATCGCTGGAGAGGGCCGGCATGCGGCGCGGAGGGGCCCGTCCGCGTTAAGCTGGACGCATGATGGATCACCAAGCCCGGAGGCGCGGCCCGGGTCGGATCAGGCTCGCCGTCCTCGCGCTCGCGGTCGCGGGCGTGATCGCGCACAACGTGCTCGCCGCGGTGGAGCGTCGCGAGCGGGCTCCGGGCCAGTTCATCGACGTCGGCGGCCACCGGCTGCACGTGGTCGCCTCGGGACTCGATCAGCCCGGGCCGACCGTCCTCCTCGAGTGCGGCATCGGCGGATCGACCGCGGCGAGCTGGGCGTGGGAGCGGCGCGCGATCCAGAGCTTCGCGCCGGTCGTCTCCTACGATCGCGCCGGGCTCGGCGCCAGCGATCCCGGGCCGACGCCGCGCGACGGCATCACGCTGGTGACCGAGCTCCACACCGCGCTCGAGCGCGGCGGATTCCATCCGCCCTATGTCTTCGTCGGGCACTCCTACGGCGGTCTGCTCGCCCGACTGTTCACCGACCGCTATCCCGACGAGGTCGTCGGCGCCGTGCTGGTCGAATCGTCGTATCCCTCGCCGGGCCGCACCGCGCACGCGCTGCGCGGGTTTCGCTCGCTCTACCCCGCCGCGCCCTGGGTGGCGCGGCTCGGCCTCATGCGCGCCTACGTCACGTTCTTCCCGATCGATGCCGATCGCCTGCCCGACCCCGAGCGCCACGAGCAGCGCGCGTATCTTTCATCGTCGCGGCACTGGGCCGGGATCGTGCGTGAGCTGAAGGCGTGGGGACCGCTCACGAATCCCGAGGCCGCGCGCACGCATGGCTTCGGCTCACGCCCGCTGATGGTGCTGACCGCGCAGCAAAGCGCGAAGCGCTGGGGCGGATGGGCGAACCTGCAGCAGGGAAACGCCGCGCTTTCGAGTGATGCCGAGCGGCGGATCGTGCCGGGCGCGACCCACGGCTCGGCAGTCACGGACTCCGCGTCGGCCCTGGTCGTGGCGAACGCGGTCCACGACGTGGTGCGCGCGGTTCGCAGCGGCCGCAGACTGCACGACGTCGCCGCGCGCTGAGGATTCGCGCGCGCTGGGCGCGGACGGCGTGATGCTCGCGGGCGAGGGACTCCCGGCGATGAACGCCGGCGTCTACTGATTCGCCAGCGTCTGCTTCTTCGCCAGCGCCTGAGCGGCGAAGCTCGAGATCAGCGTCGACAGCGTGTCGGGCTGCTCGCTCGCGACCAGCACTCCGGCGCCGCTGATGCGGCGCGGCATGAAGGCGGCGGAATTCTCCCAGCCGATCTGCTTCGCCACCTCGCTCCATTCCTTGCCGGGAGCGAGCAGGCGTTCGGTGAAGACCGGCATCATCGGCGTCTTGAGATCGCGCAGCGCGCGCGTACCGTCGACGTCGAGCAGCGCGCGGAAGTAGGCCTTCATGGTGTTCGCGGGCACCTGCGCGGCCAGCGCGTGGATCTGCACGCTCTGCGCCGAATCGCGGCCCATGCGCCCGAACGTCATCTGAAGGAACTGGTCGTAGTTCGCGTCCATGAAGTCCTTGAACATCTTCTTCTGCTGATCCTCGATCGGAATCGGGGACTTGAGCGCGACGTCGATCAGCACCACCCCGCGCTGATGGCCGGGATGCGCGCTGCTGGACATCAGCGCGAGCAGGCCGCCGACGCCTTCGCCCACGACGATCGTGCTGTCACCCGGCTGCCGGGCGACCACCTGGTCGACCGCGTCGGCCGCGGATTCGAGCGAGAACGGATCGGGCAGCGCGCTGTCCCCATGGCCCGGCAGGTCGACCATGACGACGCGATGGCCGGCGAGCAGCTTGCGCGCGGTGGGCATCCACGACAGGCGGCTCGAGCCGAGCCCGTGCACCAGCACGATGGTCGGGCCGCTGCCGAATTCAGTGGTGTTGAGCGCGACCGGCGCGTTCGCGGCGCCGATCGACAGCAGGGCGGTGAGCGCGATCGCGATCAGCGGGAACATCCGGATCCATTTCCGCACGGGAAGTCTCCTCGAGAGCTCTTTCAGCGGGCTTCTCTCCCGCTTCTATCGGCATTTTCTTCGTGCTTGCCTACTGCACATGCGTGCAGTAGGCTGCTTCCAGCCAAGTCCCATGCGATCCGAACTCCTCGATGAAGCGGTGACGGTGCGCGCCGAGTTTCAGGGCGGCGTGGTCACGCCGGTGGCGTTCCGCCGGCGCGGCCATGAGCACCGCGTGACCCGCGTCAACGCTCGCTGGATCGATCGCGTGCCGCGACATCCGCATTTCTACTTCTCGGTCACCGACGAGAGCGGCGGCGTCTATCAGCTTCAGCTTCAAAGTGGCGATCTCCTGTGGTGGCTCGATGCGGTGATGGTGGAGGACTGATGCGGTCGTTTCCCGCCGCGGCGCCGAACGAAGCGCACGACGCGACTCGTTCCTCCCGGGCGGATTCCAAGGCACCTGCCTCTGTGGCGACAGGCGCCGCGGTGGGGAACGAAGCGAAGCGAGAAGAGCCCAGTGGCGGAGCGAGTGCCGGCGCCGGAACGGCGGGGATGCCGAACGCGTCCGGACTCGCCCGCCCTGG
This sequence comes from Candidatus Udaeobacter sp., assembly GCA_035496475.1. Classification (GTDB taxonomy): domain Bacteria; phylum Eisenbacteria; class RBG-16-71-46; order RBG-16-71-46; family RBG-16-71-46; genus JACOSU01. Next base: position 8,712 of record DATJEP010000095.1, on the reverse strand, counting down.
GGAGCGTTTCGCAGGGCCAGTGGCGTCCGTGGCACCTGCGGCCCCCGCGAAATCAGCGACCTCCGCGGCCGTGTCTTCCCGCGCGCCCGCGGCCGAGCGCGTCATCCTCCACGTTGACATCGATGCGTTCTTCGCCGCGATCGAGCAGCGGCTCGATCCGCGTCTCGCCGGCAAGCCGGTGATCGTCGGCGCCGGCGTGATCGCCTCGTGCTCGTACGAGGCGAGGCGCTTCGGACTCCGCGCCGGCATGGCGCTCTCGGAAGCGAAGCGCCGATGCCCGGCCGCGGTCATTCTCGAAGGGCACGCGCAGATCTATCGCTGCTTCGCCGAGGAGATCTTCGGCCGTTGCCGCGCGTTCTCCCCCGCGATCGAGACCTATCTCGACGAAGCGTATTGCGATCTCAGCGGCACCACGCGACTGCACGGCGATCCCGTCGATCAGGCGGCGCGACTGAAGCGCGAGATCCTCGAGGCGACCGGCCTGACCGTGACCTGCGGCCTCGGGCCGAACCGCATGCTGTCGAAGCTCGCGGGCAAGACCGTGAAGCCCAACGGTCTCGCGCGAGTCTTCGCCGCCGAGGCCGAGGAGTTCCTGACCTCGCGGCCGATCGAACAGCTCGCGGGCGTCGGACACGCGCACGCGAAGACGCTGCGCTCGATGAATCTCCGCACCATCGGCGAGCTGCGTGCGCTTTCCGCCGAGGCGCTCGAAGCGCTGTTCGGCGCCCCCGGCCGGCTGCTTCACGGGCGCTGCCGCGGCCACGACACCGCGCCGGTGCACGAGCGCGAGGTGCCGGTTTCGATCTCGCGCGAGACGTCGTTTCATCGCGACACGGCGGATCGCCTCGAGATCGAAGGCATGCTCGAATACCTGGCGTCGCGCGCCTGCCGGGCGGCCCGCGAGCTCGAGCTGACCGCGCGCACCGTGAGCGTGCGACTCGGCTATTCCGATGGCCAGGGCGCCGAGCGCGCGCGCACGCTGAGCGCGGCGAGCGACGTCGATCCGGCGGTGATCGAGGCCGCGCGAGGACTCCTGGCGGCACTCTTCACGCGGCGCGTCGCGCTGCATCGCGTCGGTCTCACGCTGTCGAATTTCCACGCCGCGGGCGCGGCGCAGGGCCTGCTCTTCGAGGAGCGCGAAGCCGGACGCCGGAACGCGCTCTACCGCACGTTCGATCGGGTTCGCGGCGCGTACGGGCACGGCGTGCTGGTCTCCGGCCAGGCGCTGCACCTGCGCGGGCGGCTCGAGGAAGACCGTCACGGCTTCAGGCTGCGCACGCCCTCGCTGACCAAGTAGCCCTCATGCGGCCCCTCGATCGCGGCGTCTTCCGGAATACCGGCATGCGCGGGCGCCCCGAATCCGGCATCCAGCGCTCACGGGATCGGCGTCCGTGGCCGATAACCCGGAATCATGCCCGTTCCTTCTTCGCAGACGCCGATCAAGCCGGCCTCGGTGCCACGGCTCAAGCGCGTGGGCGAGGCGACGCGCCCCGCGCTGATGGTGATGGTCGCGCTGGTTCCGGTCACGCTCATGATCGTGATCGGCTATCTCGCCATGGATCTCTGGTCGCAGGTGCCGGCTTCGATCGCGCCGCGACATCGCGCCGAAGCCGTGTGCTTCACGCTCGCGCGCGTCGATCCCGACGTGCGCCAGATGTTCGATCCGCCGATGCGCATCGAGCCCAGCGCCGCGCTGATCCAGGGGCGCTTCGCTCCCGGAACCGAAGCCGGGCTCGCGCTGCGTCAGGTGATGCGGCTCGACGAATCGATGGTGATCGGCGAGTCGCGTCATCCGGTCGGCGATTACGTGGTGAGCGTGCTGTGGCTGGACCTGCCCTCCGGCGCGTCGGCCAGCGCGGTGTCCTCGAGCGGCACCAACAGCGCGGGACACTGGCTGGTGCTGGCATGGATGGAGGGCGCCGATCTCGCCGTCTGCAACTTCCACTTCGTCTCGCCGGCCGATGGCACACCGGCGTCCCGCGGGCTCTCGCCCGACGAAGTCCGGTGGGGATCGCGGCTGCTCGATCGCGCGCTGGTCGCCGAGAACTTCAAGGCCGGCTCGTTGCCGCGCATTCGCCTTCGCGCCCGCGGCAGCTCGACCATGCCGGTGTTCGGGCCCGCCTCGACGCACTGAAGCATCGGCGCACCCGCGCCGCCGTTGATCGCGTCACCGGCGTGACGTTTTCGCCGCCGGCCTTCTCGAGCAGCTCCGCGGGCGCGTGATGGCCTCGTTCACGCCGCTGCGCGTGCGTTCGCACGGCTCGCTGCTCCACGGCCTCGCCTCACCCGAAGCGCTGATCGCCCGCGCTCTCGAGAACGGCTTCGACGCGCTCGCTCTCACCGATCGCGACAACCTCTACCTCGCCGTGCGCTTCATGCTGGCGGCGCGCGCCGAGGGCCTGCGCCCGCTGCTCGGCGCCGAGATCACGCATCCGACGCTCGATCATTCCGGCGCGGACGCGCTGCTCATCCCTTCCGACCGGCGCGGATACGCACGGCTCTGCGCGCTGATCAGCCGCCGGCATCTCGATCCCGCGTTCGATCTCGCGGCGGTCCTGTCCGAAGGATCGAGCGGGCTCCACGTCGTCGTCGAGTCGCCGGGTCTCGCCGCGGCATTGCTGGCCGCCGGCGTACCGCCGGCCGAGGCGGTGGCCGGGCCGCTCGCGGGCGGCGTCGGGCCCGCATCGAATGCGCGCGGTCAGGCCGGACTCTGGATCGGCATTCGAGGACTCGCCGGCGAAGGAGCGCGCCTGACGTCGCGCATCGACGCGGCCCGCATGCTCGGCGTGCCGCTGGTCGCGACCGGCGACGTCGCCATGCTCGCCGCCGCCGACCACGAAGCGCATCGCGCCGCGGTCACCGCCGCACGCGGCGAGCTCATCGATCGCATGCCGGCCGCCGCGTTCGCCGCGCGCGATGCCTGGTTCGCGACGCCCGCGGAATGGACGCGGCGCGTGCGCGCGGCCTGCGGGCGCGCGGGACGCATCGAGGCCGCCGATGAGGCGCTGATCCACAACGCGGCGCTGGTCGACCATTGCCATCTCGAGCTCGGGACCGGCACGCCGATCTTTCCGCGCGCGCCGCGCGAGAGCGCCGTGGGGCCCCACGTCGACGCCGGAATGAGCGGCGATGCCCGGCTGCGGGTACTGGCGACCGCGGGACTGGCCGGGCGTTACGCACACGCTTCCGACGAACATCGGCGTCGCGCCGTCGCGCGTCTTGACGAGGAGCTGGCGGTGATCGCGAACATCGGCTTCACCGATTACTTCCTGCTGGTCGCCGAGATCGTCGGCTTCGCGCGCGCGCACGGCATTCCGACGGTGGGCCGCGGCTCGGGCGCGAGCTCGATCGTCGCCTACGTGCTCGGCATCACCAACGTCGACCCGATCCGCTACGGGCTCTACTTCGAGCGCTTCCTCAATCCCTCGCGGCGCGACTGCCCCGATCTCGACATCGATCTCTGCTGGAAGCGGCGCGACGAGGTGCTCGCCCACGTCTATCGCGCCTATGGCGACGATCGCGTGGCGATGATCTCGACCCACGCCACGCTCGGCGCGCGCTCGGCGTTCCGCGAGACCGCCAAGGTGCTGGGGGTGCCGAACGCGCGCGTCAACGTGCTGGCGCGGCGGATCCCTCACGATCTCGAGCCGCCCTATCTCCAGCGGCTGCGCGGGCTGCCCTCCGCGCGCGGCATCGACTGGAGCGAACCCGTCCTGCAGCGCGCGCTGTCGCTGGCCGAGAGGCTCGATGGCTCTCCGCGACATCTGTCGGTGCACTCGGGCGGTCTCGTCATCGCCGATCGCGAGCTCACCCATTACGTCCCGCTCGAGCGCGCCGCCAAGGACGTGATCGTCACCCAGTTCGAGATGCGCGCGATCGAGGCGATCGGCCTCGTCAAGATGGACCTGCTCGGCAACCGCGCGCTGACCGAGATCGGCGAGTGCATCGCGCTCGTGAGCGCGCGCGCGGCGCCGGGCGATGCGCCGATCGAGCTCGACCGGATTCCCGAGGACGATCCCCGGACCGGAGCGCGCGTCGCCTCCGGCGACACGCTGAACTGCTTCCAGCTCGAATCACCGGCGATGCGGCACCTGCTGCGGATGGCGAACACGCGAACGCTGAGCGAAACCGCGGTGGCGGTCGCGCTGGTGCGGCCCGGCCCGGCCAGCACCGTCGAAGCCAATCTCAGCGAAGGGCGCGATCGCAATACCAAGGAGACGTTCTGTCGCCGGCAGCGCGGGCTCGAGCCGGCGTCGTTCCTGCACCCGAAGATCGAGCCGGTGCTGCGCGAGGCGCATGGGCTCATGCTGTACGAGGAGGACGTGATGTGCGTTGCCTCGGCGATCGCCGGCCTCACGCTGGCCCAGGGTGACGACCTGCGACGCGCGATCGCGCACGCGAAGACCGACGAGGAATTCCGCTCGCTCGAGCAGGGTTTCATCGCGCACGCCGCGCGCTCCGGCGTGGACCGCGACACCGCGCATCGCGTGTGGTGCGAGCTGACCCGCTTCGCCGCCTACGCGTTCTGCAAGGCGCACGCCGCCGGCTATGGAACGCTGGGCTGGCACACCGCCTACCTCAAGTCGAGGTTCCCGGCCGAATGGGCGGTGGCGGTGCTCAATCACCACGCCGGCATGTATCCGACCTGGGTCCACGTCGAAGACCTGCGTCGCCACGGCGTCGAGTTCCGCGCGCCCTGCACGATGCGTTCGGGCTGGGATACCAGGCCGGAGGCCGGCGCCGTCCGCGTCGGACTCTCGCGCGTGTTCGGGCTCTCGGTCGCGGCGGGCGAACGCGTGCTCGCCGCGCGTTCATCGCGTGCGTTCTCGAGCCTCGCCGACTTCATCGACCGGGCGCGCCCCTCGATCGACGAGATCGAGAGCCTGATCCTCGCCGGGGCGCTCGACTGGACCCGCCGATCGCGGCCGTCGCTGCTGCTCGAAGCGCGCACCGGCGCCGGCTCGAAGCCGCGTTCGGCCCCGGCGCCCGTACTGATGGCGCCGAGCGGCGGAGCGGTGATGCCCGATGCCATCGCCCCCATCGCCACGCCCGAGATCGAGGAGTTCGATTCCGCCGATCGCGTGCGCGGCGAGCTCAATGCGACCGGCCTGTGGTTCAGCGCGCACCCGCTCGACGTGCTGATCGACGGCGAGGCGCGGCGCGGTTCGGTTCCGATCCGATCGCTCACCGACGCCGCGGCCGATGGGAAGGGTACGGCCGAGCGCGTGACGCTGGTCGGGCTCCGCTGCGCCGGGCGCAGGCTCGAGACCAAGCGCGGCGAGATCATGCTCTTCAGCACGCTCGCCGATCACAGCGGACTCGCCGAGTGCATGCTGATGCCCGACGTCTATCGCGCGCTGGCGGACGTGATGCAGGGCTCGATCCTGCGCGTCGAGGGCCGGCTGGACCGGAGGCTCGACACCGTCACCGTGATCATCGAGCGGGCGATCGCGCTCGACGCCACCGCGCTCGATGGAGCTCCGTCCGAAGGACACGGACGAAACGCGGCGCGCCGATGAGAACCCGAGACACCGACTCGGCGGAGCTTGAACGAGCGATGAAGAGTTCCGGTCCCGGACAGGCCGAGAAATCACAGCGAGACGGGCGATTGCACGATTGCACGATTTTCCGTTGACCGCCGCGGCGCCGAGGCGTAGACAGGAGGCAGACGTCGCGGGTAGCGAACCGCGCGTCGAACGAAGCCCACTGATTCAGTGGGCGCGGCCGAGTGCGGAACCTCTAAGGGGGACCGCCGGTCGGAAGAAGCAAACAGCCGATACGCCGATTCGGGGTGCGATCCCGGGCAATGCCAGGGACCGAAATCTCGGACGGCGTTCGGCTTTTGGGGGCTGGTGTATCGGCCGCGCTCACGCGCGGCGGAGGCGTGAGGGCGCTGGAAGCGCGGCTCAGTCCTCCGAGTTGCCCGCGCGCCTTCCACCGCTCTTCAGCTTGCCGACCTCGACCAGCAGATGCCACGAGCCTCCCGCGGCGTTGCCGAGGATCATGCAGATCGCGCTGATCATGAGGTAGGCGGCGAACGGGCTGCGCCAGAAGAACATGGTCAGTCCCGTCACGGTGACGAGGATCAGCGCAAGCACTCCCGCCATTCGCCGGCGGGTCGGAACGTTCTTGTCGTGTTCCTTGTGCGCCCGGCGCGACGCTCGCTGTCGGCCGATGAAGCCGAGCCCCAGCCACACCAGCGAGAACAGCGCGAGCAAGAGTCCCAGCGGCCGCACCGTCACGTGTGGAACGAGGAAGATCAGCGAGACGATCAGCACGAAGACGAAGTCCATCATCGTCTGCCGGGCATAAGCGAGCAGATGCGCATGGCGGTCGTGCAGCAGGATGTCGAGGTTGAATGACAGCGCCACGAAGAGGAGTCCGACCAGCGTGGCCGCCGCACTGCCGGACAAGATGTAGAACTCGTGCCAGCCCTCTAGCAGCCGCGCGGAGACCTCGGGCGCCGATGGATTCTGTCCCGCCGGCGGCGTCGCTCCGAGCTCGCGGATGACCTCGGGAACGTGCCGGGTCGTGTCGGCCGCCGCGGCGATCAGAGCGGCGACCGGAAGGCTCACAACCCGAGCTCTTCCGCGACCGTGCGCACCGCGTCGAGCGTGAACGCGATGTGCCGATCGAGATCGACGCCGAGCTCCGCGGCCCCGTTGATGATGTCGTCGCGGTTCACGTTCCGCGCGAAATCGGCGCGCTTCATCTTCTTCCGCACCGACGCCACTTCGACCAGCGCCAGCTTCTTCTCGGGCGTGACCAGCGCGCAGGCGACCAGGAATCCACACAGCTCGTCGCAGGCGAACAGCGCGCGGGCCATCGGCGTGTCGCGCGGCACGCCGCTGTAGCTCGCGTGTCCGAGCACGGCGCGGCAGATGTCTTCGGGCCAGCCGCGCTGGCGCAGCACCTCGACACCGGCCATGGGGTGTCGCTCGGTGTCGGGATGACGCTCCCAGTCGAAGTCGTGGATGAGCCCGGTCAGTGCCCAGCGCTCCTCGTCGCCGCCGAGCTCACGCGCGTAGGCGCGCATCGCCGCCTCGACCGCGAAGCAATGCTTGCGGAGGTTCGGATTGGCGATCCATTCGTTGAGGAGCGCGAGCGCCTGCTCGCGGCTCGGCAGCGTGGCTTCGGTCATGGGATCCGGAGGAACGGACGCGGCGCGGCGCGAGTCAGATCCGGGCCGGCATGGTGAGATGCGGGTGCGCTACTTCTCGAAATGCACCCGATTCTTGTCGATGAACGTCTTCCACTTCTCGGGAACGCCGTTGTCGGGGAAGATGGCCTGGACCGGGCAGGCGGCCTCGCAGGCCTGGCAGTCGATGCACTCGTCGGGATGGATATAGTACTGATCCTCCCCTTCGTAGATGCAATTGACGGGGCAGACCTCGACGCACGACTTGTCTTTGACTCCAATGCAGGGCTCGGCGATGACGAACGGCATGAACATCCTCCCTGGAACTTTCGCGCGGCATCGGATGAAACGCCGCGGGGGACGCGCGCGGAACGCCCGAAGTCTAGGCCGGCCGCGAGCGGGTGGCAAGGTGCGGACGCGCGAGTGACGCGGGACCGGGCCGCGACTCTGCTGGTGGCCGCGCTGGCCGTGGTCGCGATTTCCGCGGCGATCGGAAGCGTCGTCGCGGTCTGGCCCGGCTCGCACGGCCTGCGCTCGGCGGCCGGCTCGTACGCGGCGCTGGCCGACGCCGCGCTGCGCGGCGAGTCGCCGGGCCACGATCAGGGCCGGTCGTTCCTCACCACCTACTACTTCCCTCCCTTTCCGCTCGTGATCGCGGCGGCAAAGCGCATCGGCCTCGGCTGGCTCGGCGCTCTCCGGCTCGCATCCCTGCTGTCCGGTCTGTGCCTCCTGATCGCCGCCGCGTGGCTGGCGCGGGCGCTGGGCGCGGGCGCGCGCGGCGCATGGCTCGCGTGCGCTCTCGTCATCGCGTGCTATCCGGTCAAGGCGACGCTGCTCGATGCCCGCGCGGACCTGCTCGCCGCCGCGTTCTCACTGGCGGCGCTGGCGGCATGGTCCCGCGATGAAGAAGCCCGGGGTTGGAGCGTACCCCTGCTCTCGGCGGCATCGCTCATGATCAAGGCGACGTCGTTCACGCTGCCGGTCGCGTTCATCGCGGTCTGGCATTGGCGACGCCGCTCGGGGCTCCTCGTTCGCTTCGGCGGACGTTTCCTGATCGCCATTGTCGTGGGCATCGCCGTCATGGTCCCGTTTCATGGACCGGCCTGGTATGCCGACTCGGCGCGCGCTCTGTTTCTGCACTCCGGCGGACGGTCCAGCTTCGTCCGCGGCCCCGCCGAGCTGCTCCGCTACCTCGGGAGCTTCGGCGAGCTCGCGATCCTGGGCGCGCTGGCGGGCGCGTGGCTGATGCGCCGGGATCCAGGCGGGGATCGCCCCGGTGCGCCCATCACGGCCTTCGCCCTGCTCTGCGTGACGTACGCGATCATCGTGATGATGAACTTCGAATCGGGTGAGAATCATCTGGTCGAGCTGTCCGCGCTGCTGGCCACGCTGGCCGCGATCTGGGCCGCGCCGCGTCTCACCAGCGCGGGCGCGCTTCCCGCGATCGCGATTTCGATCGCCGTGCTCGGCGCCTCGTGGCGCGATCTCGAGACCACGCTGCGTCACGCGCGCACGCCGCAGAATCTCGAGACCCGGCTCAGCGCGACGCTGCGTGCCGAGAACGGCGCGGTCTT
>DATJEP010000094.1:0-12873 GCA_035496475.1 Candidatus Udaeobacter sp. | reverse complement strand
CCGTACTGCCACGACTTCCTCCCGGCCACGGGACCGGTCGCCACCGCCTGCATCGTGCCCGGCCTGCTCGGGGTGAGCGACGTCAATGGGGACGGAACCGACAATGATTCCGGCCAGAACACGCCCCCCGATCCCAGCGTGAACATCCGCTCGCTCTCGCTGGCCGAGCCGTTCACCGCTCCCAGTGACAACCAGGTCACCTTCACGATGCAGATGACGCCGTCGACCACCGGCGTCGTGCCGCCCAGCAGTCAGTGGTACATCATCTGGAATCGCAAGACGCTGGCCGCGGACGGCAGCGACCGTCGCTTCGTCTGCATGAAGACCGACGCCACCGGCGCCGAGAGCTTCGTCTACGGCGATTTCGGCCCGCCGCTGCCGCTCGACGGCAGCCTTCCACCGCCGAATGCCAATACGCCGACGCCGCTCGGCAACGCCGACTTCGGCAGCTTCGATCCCACCTCGGGGGTGATGACCATCAAGCTCGCCGACAGCAAGCTGGATGGCTCCGCGCTCGGCGCCGGCGATCACCTCTCGGCACTCAACGTGAGGACGTACCTGGCCCGCCCGGACGCCGGACAGAAGTCCCAGAACAATGCCTCCGACATCACGGTCAACGGCGACTACGCGCTGGTCGGCAACGCCTCGTGCTTCTGCACCGTGGACCAGGCTCCGATCGCGGGTCTCGCCGCCTCTCCGACCCAGGGATCGGCGCCGCTGCCGGTGACGTTCGATGCCAGCTCGTCGACCGATCCCGACGTCGCCGTCGGCGACGGCGTCGCCAGCTACACGTTCGACTTCGGCGACGGCTCGACTCCGGTGACGCAGAGCTCACCCACCATTCAGCACACGTACAACATCGCCAGCTCGTCGAGCGGCTTCTTCGCGACGCTGACGGTGACCGACCTCAAGTGCGGCAAGGCCAGCCTCAACACGGCGTCGACGAACATCCAGGTCGAGGCCGGCACCGCCGCGACCCCGCCGGCGCCGCGCGTGCTGCCGCGCGCATTCCGCATCGTGCCGCTCGGCAATCCGGCCCACGGTCCCATGTCCTTCGCGCTCGATCTCGTGCGCGACGGCGTGGTGAACGTGCAGCTCTTCAGCCCCGATGGGCGGCGAGTCGCGGATCTGCTCGACGCCTGGATGCCGGCCGGCAGTCACACGCTCAACTGGGGTGCGCTGGATCGCGGCGGCAAGTTGGTGCCGCCCGGCGTGTATCTGGTTCGCGCGCGCTCCGGCGACCGAGTCTCCCTGTCGCGAGTCGTGCTGGTTCAGTAGTCGATCAGGGAACGGACGGCCGTCCGGCTGGCTACCGGGCGGCCGTTCTCGTTTGCATGAGGAAGCCGGTGATCAAACGTGGGAGGGTACGGCGCATGGCGTCCAGGCCCGCGCTCGCGAACCTGCTGATCTTTCTTCTCGCGGCGGCGTGGCGCCTCGCCTACCTCGGCCGGCTCGCCGTCACTCCCTTCGCCGGCAGTCTGAACGCCGACTCACGGATCTACTGGGCGTGGTCCGGTCATATCGTCCGGCACGGCGTCGAGTCGCCCGCGCCGTTCTTCCTCGCGCCGCTCTATCCCTACGTCCTCGCCGCGTGGCGGTTTCTCGGCGCGCGCACGATCCACGACGTGCTCGCGGTTCAGGCAGTGATCGGCGCCGCCGGCGTCGTGCTGCTCACCGACGCGATCCGGCGTCTGTACGGACCCAGGATCGCGATCGGAGCCGGCTGTGTGCTGGCGCTGTTTCAGCCGACCACATTCTTCGACGGGCTGGTGCTCGGCGAGTCCCTGTTGTTCTTCCTCGAGAGTCTGCTGGTCTGGTTCGTGATCCGGACCGACTGGTCGCGGGCCGGCGCGGCTCGTTATGCGGGATATGGACTCATCGTCGGTGTGATCGCCGTGGGCCGCGCCAGCCAGGCGCTCCTGCTGGTGCCACTGCTGCTGCTCGCCCGCGCGTCGGGCGAAGGCGCGGGACGGCGGGCGAGACTGATCGGAATCGCCGTGGCAGCGTTCGCGGTCTGCGCGCTGGTGACGGTGGTCGCCAATCAGCGGGCCTCGGGCGAACCCATCCCGTTCACCTACGGCTTCGGATACAACCTCGAGGTCGGCAACAATCCCGACGCCGATGGAACCTACGTCGACGTCACGCAGGGCTCGACTCCGGTTCCGCTCCCGAGCCTCTCGCCGACCACCGGCGCCGCCCTCGATGGCCGCGCCTACCTGCTCGCACGTGACGGCGTGCGTCTCACGGCCGGCGCCAGCTCCGCCTTCTGGTCTCGTGAAGCGCTCGCGTTCGTGGCCGGCCATCCGTTCCAGGCGCTGCGCGTCACCGGGCGCAAGCTGCTCCTGATGTGGAACCGGCGCGATCTGCCGCAGATCGAGAGCATGGAATCTTCGGCGCGCGCCGCGGGCCCGCTCGGGCTCCCGCTCGCCGGCAGCTTCGCCGCGGTGGCGCTGCTCGGCCTCGCCGGGATTCCATTCGCGTCACGCGGCGAAGCGGCCGAACAATGGCTGGTCGCGGCCCTGTGCGCGCTCATGCTCGGACTCGCGCCGTTCTTCGTCACCGATCGCTATCGACTGCACTTCGTGCCGACTCTCGCGCTGCTGGCCGCGGCCTTCATCGCCGCGCTCGCGCGCGCATGGCGTGACCGGTCCCCGCGCGCGCGCGCATATCCACTCGTCGCGCTCGCCATCGCCGCCGCGATCGTGTTCGCCCCCATCGCCCGCGGCTCGGCACCCTCCGGCGAGTGGGCCGCGATCGCGGATCAGGCGATGAGACTCGAGGCGAGCGGGTCGTATGACGCGGCGGCCGAGCACTACGCGCGCGCGGAGTCGGCGCTCGATCGGGCACCGGCGCGACTGCCTTCTCCAAACGTCCGCGCGGCCCTGGCTTCGTTCTATTCGCACGAGGCCGCGACGTTCGAGGCCCTCGGACGCGATGCCGATGCGGTATCGCGATGGGAGCGCGCGGTCGCGCTCGATTCCAACGATGCCGGGAGCCTCGGTCGTCTGCGCGTGGCCTATGAACGCGAAGGACGGCCATCGGATGCGGAGCGGATGGCGCGGCGCTTGATGCGCGTGCCGGGCGGGCGCGGTCAGCTCCTGCTCGATCAGGGCTGGTCGGCCGCGGCACACGGCGATCCGACCGCCGCGGAGAGCCTCTTCTCGGAAGCGACTCGAGCCGCGCCCGATCTGGCGCTGGCATTCGAGGGACTGCTGCGGATCGAGATTCAGGCCCGGCGTTACGGCGACGCTTCCCGCGATCTCGACCGCGCCATGAGCGCCGGGCTCGATCCGGTTCCCGCCGCGATCTATCGCGCCTTCCTCGCGGTCCAGCGCGAAGACTGGTCCGAGGCGCGGCGGGCGCTGGGCGAGGTCCCGCGCTCGACCAGTCCGGGGGATCCGGTGCTGGCGCGGCTCGCGTCGTACTCGCGCGCCGCGCTGGAGAATCGTTAGTCGCGCGACTTCTATCGAGGTGTCGCCGTCCCCCGCGGATGCCCGCGCGCGCGCATCGTGCCGTGCCACGCGCCGGGGATCACGGCTTGCGGTGCGGCCGGGACTCCGAGTAGGTTGGTCGCCGATCGCGCCCGCACGAAGGCGACGAACCCCGTGCGGGCCGCGAATTTCGCATGGAGTAGACGCATCCAGCGCTCGTGATCACGCTGGCCTGTCGCGGAGAGATGTCCGAGCGGCTGAAGGAGCACGATTGGAAATCGTGTAGGCGCTAATACCGCCTCGTGGGTTCGAATCCCACTCTCTCCGCCATTCTCCGATTCCCCGGGAGCTCTCATGACGCGCGCGCCGCTGCGTTTCGCCCTGCCCCTGATGCTGATCCTCGCCGTTGGCCTGGCCACGCCATGCTTCGCGGCCGACAAGCCCGCCGATTCCAAGACGGCGGAAGCCAAGCCGGCCTCACGCGACAGCTCGACCGCACCCGTGACGACTCAGCACGAGATCACGATCGGCGGCAAGGTGCTGCGTTACAAGGTGACGACGGGAAAGCTCCCGCTCAAGAACGATCAGGGCGAGACCGAGGCCGAGATCTTCTTCATGGCCTATACCGCCGACCGGCCGGGCGGTCCCGAGACTCGTCCGCTCATGTTCTCGTTCAACGGTGGCCCCGGCTCGGCGTCGGTCTGGCTCCATCTCGGAGCGCTCGGCCCCAAGCGCGTGCGCATGATGCCGGACGGCCAGATGCCGTCGCCGCCCTATCGGCTGGTCAACAACGAATACACCTGGCTCGATCAGACCGATCTCGTGTTCATCGATCCGGTCGGCACCGGCTACAGCCGCGCATCGAAGCCCGAGCTCGGCAAGAAATACTGGGGGATCGAGGGCGACCTGGAATCGGTGGGAGAGTTCATCCGCCTCTATCTCACCCGCTACGAGCGCTGGGCCTCTCCGCTCTTCCTGGTCGGCGAGAGCTATGGCACCACGCGCGCCGCGGCGCTGTCCGGCTATCTGGTCGAGCGCTCGGGCATCGCGTTCAACGGCATCATCCTGGTGTCCTCGATCCTCAATTTCGAGACCGCCGACTTCACCCGCGGCAACGAGCTGCCGTATTCGCTCTTCCTTCCGACCTATACCGCGACGGCCTGGTACCACAAGAAGCTCCCCGCCGATCTTCAGTCGAAGCCGCTGCGCGCCGCGCTCGATGAATCCGAGGCCTTCGCCGCCAACGAGTATCCGGCCGCGCTCGCGCGTGGCACCGCGCTCGGCGACGGCGAGCGCACCGCAACGCTCGACAAGCTCGCGCGCCTGACCGGCCTCGATCGCGGCTACCTCGATCGCTCCGATCTGCGCGTCGACATTCAGCACTTCTGCAAGGAGCTGCTGCGGGATCAGCGGCGCAGCGTGGGCCGGCTCGATTCGCGCTTCAAGGGCATCGACGAGAGCGCGGTGGGGGAGACGCCGGACTTCGATCCCAGCCTGTCGGCAATTCGTCCGCCCTACACCGCGGCGTTCAATCATTACGTGCGCACCGAGCTCGGCTGGAAGAGCGACCTGCCCTACTACATCCTGGGCGGCGGCATCGGGCCGTGGGACTGGGGCTCGGCGGGCGGAGGATTCCCCAACGTGAGCGGCTCGCTGCGCTCGGCGTTCGCCAAGAATCCCGATATGAAGCTGTTCGTGGCTTCGGGCCACTACGATCTCGCCACGCCGTACTTCGCCACGCGCTACACGCTCGACCATCTCGGGCTCGAGCCGGCCGAGCGCGGGCGCATCACCACGCGCGAATACGAGGCCGGCCACATGATGTACATCGACGCCGGCGAGCTTCAGAAGCTGAAGCGCGACGTCTCGCAGTTCATCCAGGCCGCCCTGGCGACCCGGTAGGTCGGCCGGCCATGAACGGCCCGGCGGTCTGCCTGCAGATCATGCGTCCGGAGTGGGCGCGGCGATGAACGGCCCGGTGGTCTGGATCGCCTTCAACGCGGTCCTGCTGCTGCTGCTCGCGATCGACCTGGTGGTGCTGCGCCGCGAGGCGCACACCGTGAAGACGCGCGAGGCGCTGATCGCGAGCGGCTGCTGGATCGCGCTCGCGCTGCTGTTCGCCGGCGGTCTCTGGTTCTTCGAGGGCCGCTCGCCTTCGCTCCAGTTCCTGACCGGCTACGTCATCGAAGAATCGCTGAGCGCCGACAACCTGTTCGTGATCCTGATGCTGTTCACGCACTTCAGCGTGCCCGAGCGCTATCAGCATCGCGTGCTGTTCTGGGGCATCCTCGGCGCGATGGTGATGCGCCTCGGGCTCATCATCGCCGGCGTCACCCTGATCCGGACGTTGCATTTCCTCGTCTTCGTCTTCGGTGCCATCGTGGTGTTCGCCGGCATCCAGATGCTGCGCCGCACCGAGCCGCACATCGATCCCAAGAAGAATTTCGGGCTGCGCCTGCTGCGCCGGTTCATGCCGGTGAGCGAGGAGCTGGACAACGGCCACTTCATCACCCGCGTGAACGGCCGCTGGAACGCGACGCCGCTGCTCGCGGCGCTGGTGGTGATCGAGTTCGCCGATCTCGCCTTTGCGGTGGATTCGGTGCCGGCGGTGCTGGCGGTGTCGCGCGATCCGTTCATCGTCTACAGCTCGAATGCGCTCGCGATCCTCGGCCTGCGCTCGCTCTATTTCGCGCTCGCCGGCGTGATGCGCGCGTTCCGGCACCTCAACGTCGGCCTCGCCATCGTGCTGATCTTCGTCGGGGTCAAGATGCTGATCTCGGAGTGGATCGAGATCCCGATCCTGATCACCTTGCTGGTGATCATCGCCACGCTCGGCACGGCGATTCTGTTCTCGCTCAAGGAGCCGCGGAAGGCTTGACGCCCCGCGCGCCGCTGCTAATATGCGCCGGCCGGTTGCTCGCGCGGGGTGCATTGGGCGCGGGCCCAACCCTCGATTTCGTGGGGATGTAGCTCAGCTGGGAGAGCACCTCGTTCGCAACGAGGGGGTCGGCGGTTCGAATCCGCTCATCTCCACCATTTATTCTGGGCCAGGCCCAGCGCAACCCGAACTTGTGAACCCCGTCAGGACCGGAAGGTAGCAGCGGTAAGCAATCCCTCGGGTGTGCCGCTGGTCACCCTGGCCCTTGTTCGTTCGGGAACGCATGGCCCATCGCGCACTGACCCTCAAGTACCGCCCGCAGGTCTTCACCGACATGGTCGGTCAGGACCACGTCACCCGCGTGCTGGCTCGTGCGGTCGAGGCTGGGCGCATTGCCCATGCCTACCTCTTCACCGGCGCGCGCGGAGTCGGCAAGACCACCGCCGCGCGCATCCTCGCCAAGGCGATCAACTGCGAGGAACGCCGCGCCGGCCGGCGGGCACCCGCCGAAGGCGGGTCGGGCGCGGACCCCTGCAATCACTGCACCAGCTGCACGGAGATCACGAGCGGCGCCTCGCTCGATGTCACCGAGATCGATGGCGCTTCGAATCGCGGCATCGCCGACGTCCAGGCGCTGCGCGAGAAGGTTCGCTTCTCGCCGACCGGCGGCGGCTACCGGATCGTGATCATTGACGAAGTCCATCAGCTCTCGAACGACGCGTTCGCCGCGCTGCTGAAGACGCTGGAAGAGCCGCCGCCGCACCTGGTGTTCGTGTTCGCCACCACCGATCCGCAGAAGCTGCCGGACACCATCCGCTCGCGGACGCAGCGCTTCGATTTCGCACGGGTGCCGATGCGCAAGGTGGCGGACCGGCTGCTCGACATCGCCGCGCGTGAGGCGAAGGACCCCGACGGCCTGCGCTTCAAGCTCGAAGAAGACGCCGCGCTCCTGATCGCGCACAAGTCGGAAGGCTCGATGCGCGACGCGGTGAGCGCGCTCGATCAGGTGGTGTCGGCGGGCGAGGATCTGATCGATGCCGCGCTGGTGCGCCGGGTGCTGGGTCTCGCCGACCGCGAGGTGTTCTTCGCCATCGGCGGTGCGATCCTGTCGCGTGATCCGAAAGAGACTCTGGCCGCGCTCCATCGCGCGTTCGAGCGCGGGCTCGATGCCCGCGAGCTGGCCGAGGGCCTGGCCGAGCACGTGCGTCATCTCCTGATCCTCCGCGTCGATCCCGAGGGCAGTGATCTCGTTCCGGCCAGCGCCGAGGAGATCACGCGCATGCGCGAGCAGGCGTCGGGCTGGTCCGAGGGCGATCTCCTGCGGCTGCTGCGCATCGCTTCCGACCTGCAGTGGCCGCTGCGCGAGAGCCCGCATCCGCTGATTCATCTCGAGGCCGCGGTGGTGCAGATGGCGACGCTCGAGCGTGGCGAGACGGTGGCCGAGGTGATCGCGCGACTCGAAGCTCTGGAGCAGAGGCTCGGCGGCGCGCCGCGTACGCCGGGTCCGGCGGGGCGAAGTGGCGCCGGTGCATCGACGCCCCCGCCTGCGCCGCCGAGGCCGATCAAGACACCCGGCAGCTCCGGGTCGAGCGGCCCGAAGGCGATGAGCGACGCCGCCCCCGTGGCTGCGGTCGCATCCGCGCCGACGGCGATCGCCGTGGCTCCCGCGCCGGTTGAGACCGTTGCCGCGTTGTCGACCGCGGTCGCGGAAGCCCCGGCCGTTCCCGCCGCCGAATCCGCGGCCGGCCCCGAATCCGAGCTCTGGGTGCGCGCGGTTCAGGAGATCGGACAGAAGAAGCGCATGCTCGGTGCGTTCCTCGAAGCCTGCCGCTACCTCGGCTCGGCCGACGGCTGCGTTACGCTGGCGATGGACGATCTCCATCGTGCCGTGATCGAGGAGAAGGAAAATCGCGCGCTGGTGATGGAAACGCTCACCATCGTCTTCGGCCGCTCGCTCACGCTGCGCTGTGCGCCGCTCGATGCGAAGGAGCCGCCGCGCGACGCCGACGTGAAACCGATGATCGAAAACGCGATTCGATGGTTCCAGGGCGACATCATCGAGCGCCGTGATCGTGCCGCGGAAAGGACGGACCGGTGAAGAGCTTTGGCGACATGGTGAAGCAGGCCCAGAAGATGCAGAAGCAGATGTCCGAGATGCAGGAGCGGCTCGCCGAGGAGCGCTTCGAGGCCAGCGCGGGCGGCGGCGCGGTGACCGCGATCGTCGACGGCAAGCAGATGCTGAAGTCGCTGAAGATCGGGCCCGACGCGATGAAGGATGGCGACGCCTCGCTGCTCGAAGATCTGATCGTCGCCGCGGTCGGCGAGGCCCAGCGCTCGTCCGAAACCCACATGAACGAGACGCTCTCCAAGCTGACCGGCGGCTTCAAGCTGCCGTTCTAGCGCCACGCCCCCGATGTACAGCTCGAAATACGTCGAGCTTCTGATCGAAGAGCTGGTGCGGCTGCCGAGCATCGGTCAGAAGAGCGCGCAGCGCCTCGCCCTCTATCTGCTGCGGGCCTCGCGCGAGGACGCGCTCAGGCTGGCCGAGGCGATCCGCGCCATCAAGGAGCGCGTCGGCCTGTGCTCGGTGTGCGGCAATTTCAGCGAAGAGGATCCGTGCCGCCTGTGCACGGATTCCGAGCGCGACGGCGGGCAGATCTGCGTGGTCGAGCAGCCGGGCGATGTGCTGGCGCTCGAGCGCACCGGGCAGTTTCGCGGCCGCTATCACGTCCTCGGCGGCGCGCTCTCGCCGCTCGACGGCATTCAGCCCGATCACCTGCGGATCCGTGAGCTGCTGGAGCGGCTGCGCCCCGAGCCCGGCTCCGCGACCACGACGGTGCGCGAGATCATTCTCGCCACCAATCCCAACGTCGCGGGCGAAGCCACCGCGCTCTACCTCTCCAAGCTCATCGCGCCGCTCGGCGTCAAGGTGACGCGCATCGCACGCGGCGTGCCGATGGGCTCGGATCTCGAGTACTCGGACCTGGTGACGCTGGCGCGCGCGCTCGAGGGGCGGCGCGAAGTCGAGTAGTCCGCGCCGCGGCCGACCATGCTCGATCTCTTCGGAGTCTTCTCCGTCCTCCTCCTGGTCGCGGCGAACGCGTACTTCGTCGCCGCCGAGTACGCGCTGGTGACCGTGCGCTGGACCCGGATCGAGGAGCTGGCAGGTCGCGGCAACTACGCCGCCAGGGCGGTGCAGTGGGCAATCGAGCACAAGGACGACGTGATCGCGGCGACCCAGCTCGGGGTGACGCTGGCGAGCCTCGGCCTTGGCTGGATCGGCGAGCCGATCATCGCCCGTGACCTGACGCCCCTGATCCATCGGATTCCTCTGCCGTGGAGCGTGGTGGTCGCCCATGGCATCGCGATCGGCGTCGCGTTCCTCGCCATCACCTATCTGCACGTGGTGCTGGGGGAGCTCGCGCCCAAGGCGGTGGCGCTGCAGCGCGCGGAAACCGTGGCGCTGCTCTTCACGCCGCCGCTGCTCGCCTTCGCGAATCTCACCCGCCCGCTGGTGCTGGCGATGCGGAAGTCCGGCGCCTTCGTGGTGCGGCTGATGCGCCTGCCGCCGCCCACCGCCGAGCAGTCGGTGCATTCGGTCGAGGAGCTGGACATGCTGGTCGAGGAAACCCAGGAGGCCGGCGTGATTCCGGCCGATCAGGCCAGCTACGTCCGCAACGTGTTCGAGCTGTCCGACAAGCGCGTGCGGGACGTGATGGTGCCGAAGGAGCAGGTGGTGACGCTGTCGCTGCGGGCCTCCGAGGACGAGATCCTGGAAACGGCGCGCGACACCGCGCATACCCGCATGCCGGTGTGGGAGAAGGACACCAACAACATCGTCGGCATCGTCAACACCAAGGACCTCTTCCACCTTTTCAGCCTGAAGGGGCTGGTGATCCTGATGGACGCCATGTATCCGGCGATCTTCGTCGACCCCGACGCCTCGGTGGCACGGGTGATGGTGCGGCTGCGGCGCGCCAAGCGGGCGATGGCGGTGGTGCGGGACCGCACCGGCCAGTTTCTCGGCATCGTCACGCTGGAAGACATACTCGAGGAGATCGTGGGCGAGATCGAGGACGAGCACGACGAGCCCGAGCCCCCCGAAGCGCAGCCGATGTGAGTGGGGCGGCTCGAGGGCGATGTGGGGAAGGCGATCCAGGCTCGCGGCCGGCCCCGGACCCCGGATTTCACCCTACTTCAATCATTGCTTGCGATTCGCCGCCCAAGAGTGTTTACTGCGCGGCTGGAACACGGACGTGCCGGAGTCTCAGGTACCCATAACCGCCGGGAGAGCGGGAGGGGTTCCATGCCTCAATGGACTCTGTTCGAAAATGATTTTCGGTCGATCGACCAGGTACTGAACGATCTGCTCGAGCGCACCAACGCGCTCAGCGTTCATCTCGTCGATCGCTCCGGCCAGCTCATCACCACCGCCGGCCGCACCGCCGACTTCGACGCCACCGCCTTCGCGAGCCTCGTCGCCGCCGACTTCACGGCGAACGCCGAGCTGTCGCAGCTGCTGGGCGAGGATCGCGTCGATGTGGTGGTCAGCGAGGGGCCGAAGCGCTCGGTCCATTCGTGCATGCTGGCGGACCGCGTGATCATGAGCACGGTGTTCGACCGCCGGAGCACGCTTGGCCTGGTGCGCTTTCGCGCCCAGCGCGCGGCGCAGGAGCTCGACATCGTCTTCCGCGCGCTGTTCGAGAAGGTCGGGCTGCTGGAGCCGACCGAGGGCGCTCATGAGTTCGCCGATGCCGCGGGCCGCGAAGTAGACGCGCTGTTCGGCGACTAGCGCACCAACGACCGTACCCCCGGGGGTGCCATGGCGCTGATCAATCATCGCGCGCGTGAGATCCATTTCAAGATCGTCTACGTCGGGCCGGGCCTGAGCGGCAAGACGACGAATCTCCAGATGCTTCACGACCGGCTGCCGCCCGATCGGCGCGGGCGCCTGGTCTCGATCTCGACCGACCACGAGCGCACGCTGTTCTTCGACTTCCTGCCCATCGATCTCGGCCAGGTCAACGGCTTCCTGACCCGTTTCCACCTTTATACGGTGCCGGGCCAAGTCTACTACAAGTTGTCGCGGCGCGCGGTGCTGCAGGGGCTCGACGGGATCGTGTTCGTTGCCGATTCGCATCCGGCCCGCGAGCAGGCCAATCGCGACTCGCTCGAGGACACGCGCGGACACCTCACCTCGGTCGGTCTCGATGAGCCACAGATCGCGCGGCTGCCGTGGATCGTTCAGTACAACAAGCGCGACGTGGTGTCGGCGCTTCCGGTCGAGCGCCTGCGCGCGTCCCTGAACGCGCACGGCGCTCCGGAGTTCGAAGCGGTGGCGCGCGAAGGGCGCGGCGTGGCGGAAACGCTTCGCGCCGCCTGCAAGAGCGTGCTTGCGCGGCTGACGCGCGTCGTGACCGATGCGAAGACGCAGGCGCCGGGAGCCGGTGATCCCTCCGGCGATGCCGCGCGCCCGGCAGCCATGGCGGCGCCGGTGGCGCGCCCCATCCTGCCCCCGCCGCGGATCGCGACCGCGCCGCGCCGCTACGCCCGAGGCATCACACGCGCGTGAGGGCGGTCGCTCGTTTCTTCGCCACGCTCGGTCCGGTGGGCTCGGCGCCGCTCGCGCCGGCGACGGCCGGGAGCGCGGTGGTCGCGGCGATCGGCTGGTTCATTCCGCCGCCCTCCCTGATCATCGCGATCGCATGCATCGCGGTCGGGACGGTGCTGGCGATCTGGTTCGCCGGCGAGGCGGAGAAGGACCTCGGCCACGACGCCAAGCCGATCGTCGTCGACGAAGCGGTGGGACAGAGCCTCGCGCTGCTCCTCGTGCCGCACCGCCTCTGGGCCTTTGCCGCCTCGTTCGTGCTGTTCCGCATCTTCGACGTGTGGAAGCCGCTCGGCGCGAATCAAGCGCAGCGCCTGCCGGGCGGAATCGGCGTCGTCGCCGACGACGTGATCGCCGGCCTCACCGCCTGCGGCGCGTTCCATCTCGCCTGGTTCGCCCTTCGCCGCGCTGGAATCGTGCTGACCTAGCTGCTGGCCGCCGTCCGTCCGCGATCCTCGCGGCGAACGGGAGTCTCACGAGGGAGGTTCCATGGGCAAGATCAACTGGGGTCGAGTGATTCTCGGCGGTCTGGTCGCCGGCGTGGTGATGAACGTCATCGACTACTGCGTCAACGTTCCCTTGCTGGGCGCTCGCTGGATGAGCGAGACCAACCTGCTCCACATGGAGCACATGCCGTCGGCCGGCATGTCGGCGATGGGATGGATCCTGTCGGATCTCGTGATCGGATGGCTAGCGATCTGGCTCTATGCCGGCATTCGGCCGCGATTCAACCCCGGCCCGAAGACGGCGCTGCTGGCGGGATTCGCGGTGTGGGCGCTGACCTCGATCGCCTATTCCTCGTTCTGCTTCATGGGCATCTACTCCCACGCCCTGATCTTCCACTCCGCGCTCGGCGGGCTGGTCGCGAAGGTGCTCGGCACATGGGTCGGAGCGATGATCTACAAGGAAGCCTGATCGGCGGCAGCAACGCAGTCGCCAAGAACCGGGGGCCGGCG
>DATJEP010000093.1:0-2953 GCA_035496475.1 Candidatus Udaeobacter sp. | reverse complement strand
GGCTCGTAGAGCAGGATTCCAAGGCTCGGCAGCGCGCGCGCCCATTCGGCCCGGCCCCACATCCGCCGGTCGCCGCCGCTCGCGTGGAACCGGTTCGCGCCGGCGAGATCGATCATGAAACCCATGCCGTTCTCGGTCGCGGCGCCCTGCGCGATCCCGGGCGCGGCGTAGTCGTCGTCCCCCGCGCCGTCGTAAAGCAGGCCCACCGACTGGTCGAGCCCCATGCCCTGGCCGACGCCGACCTTGAGGTCGTAGCGGTCGTTTCCCGATTCGTCGCGAAGCAGGCCCACCGCCAGATGCACGCCGCAGCCCTGCGCGTAACGCACCGCGCCGTAGCGGTCGTCGCCGCCGCGGTCCCAGAGCAGGCCCGCGCCGAAGTAGTAGGCGACGCCTTGCGCGAACATCTCGGCCTCGTAGCGGTCATTGCCCGCGTCGTCGCGCAGGATGCCGATGCCGCCGCCGAGGCTCGTGCGCCCGCCCAGTCCCGCGCCCTGTGCAAAGCTCACGCCGCCGCCGCGGTCGAACGCATCGGCGATTCCGCCCGCGGCGTAGCGATCGTCGCCGGCGCGGTCCCACAGCAGCCCGAGGCCCGCGGTCATGCCGAAGCCCTGGCCGCCCGCGCGCACGCGATAGGAATCGTCGCCCGCGAGATCGAGGATCGCGCCGATGCCGAAAGCGGCCGCGCCCTCGCCGAAGAGATCGGCGTCGTAGCTATCGTTGCCGGCGGAATCCACGATCACGGACGCGCCCGCGATCGCCGCGCCGAGCCCGGGTCCGGCGGCGGCATAGCGGTCGTCGCCGGCGAAATCGAGGAGGGCGGCGAAGCCGTGCAGGACGAGGTCGGACCCCTCGTAGCGGTCGTTGCCCGCGAGATCGACGATCACCGAGATCGCGCCGCCGGACACGCGCGCGCGCTCGTAGGTGTCGTTCCCTCCCGGATCGAGGATGAGCGCGGCCGGGGCGTGGCGATCGTCGCCCGGCGAGCCGATGACGATCGCGCCGATCGCGGAATCGAAGCGCTCCGCGCGCCCGGGAAAGCGGATACGGCCCTGCGCGGCGCGCACTGCCCGCGCGAACTTCGCGGTCGCCTCGAGGAATGCGCGGTTCGCGCGCTCGAGCTGCGCCGCGTCGAGCGAGCCCGCAAGCGCGGCGAGCGGCCGCGCCGAGGGAAGGCGAGACTCGAGCTCGCGAGCGAGCGGGCCGGTATCGATCGGGCCGCGCGCCGCGGCGCGAAGCAGGCGCTGCGCGTCGGCCAGCTCGTCCAGGTAGGGCTGAAGCAGCTCGCGCGCCGGGATGCTCGCTCCCGGCTTCGCGTCTTCCTTCATCGCCGCGGCGAGATCGACCAGCGCGCCCGGCACCGCCTGGTCGAAGAAGGCGGCGGTGTCGAGCGCGCCGAGCGGGCGCGCGAGGATCGCGCGCGCGAGCGGCGGAACGCGGGGCGGGAGCGCGCCCTCGTGCGCGAGCAGGTTGTCGATGACGCCGAGCGCGTCGTGGCCGAGGGCGCGCCGCGCGAGGATCGAATCGATCCGCGAGGCGAGCTCCCGATCCGAAGGTCCGGGCAAGGTCGCGCAACCGGCGATGAAAGCGGCCGCGGCCAGCGCGAGGGCCGGCTTCATCCGGCGAGCTCGAGCAGCGGCTCGCAATCGCGGGCGGAGTGATAGACCTGCGCCGACATCCGCGCCCACAGCGCGCCGCCGATCGAGTTGATCGCGACCACGGTGCGCCGGCGCGCGAGCAGCTGAGCCATCACGCGCACGGGATCGGCGCGCTGCCACCGCTCGGGCAGGCGGACCGCCATCATCGCCCCGTGCAGCCCCGCGGGGCCGTCCACCGGGGTGCCCCAGGCTTCGGACACCTGCGCGGCCCAGGCGGTCACCCGCTCATGGATGTGGTTGCGCGCCCGCGTTGCATTCAATCGCCGAAGGAAGGCGATGCCTTCGGGCACCGCGAGCCACGCGGAAAAGTCGCGCGTGCCGGGCCAGTCGAACTCCGCGGCGAGGCCCCGCCCGTAGCCGTGCGAGATCGCGAGCGCATGCAGGTGGCGCTGCGCGGGGCGGCGGGCCCAGAGAAAGCCGCTGCCCTTCGGCGCGAACAGCCACTTGTGGCAGTTGCCCGTGTACCAGTCCACGCCAAGCGCGCCGATGTCGAGCGCGATCTGCCCGGGCGCGTGCGCGCCATCGACCAGCACCGGCACGCCGCGTGCGCGCGCGAGCGCGGCGATGCGCTTGACGGGAAAGACGAGCCCCGTGGGGGAGGAAATGTGATCGATGACGAGCAGCCGGGTTTTCCGGCCGATTCGCTTTTTCAATTCGTGAAAAAGAAAATCGAAATCCTGCAGGGGCAAGCCGATGTCGATTTCGCGTGATTTCGCTCCGGTCCGGCTGCAAACGAAGCGGATCGCCTGGCGCACGGCGTTGTAGCCGTGAGTGGTCGAGAGGATCTCGTCGCCGGCCCGGAGCGGCAGGGACCGCAGGACCGCGTTGACGCCCGCGGTCGCGTTTTCGACGAAGACGAGGTCCCGCGCCTTGACGCCAGTGAAGCCTGCCAGCGCGCCGGCGGCCTTGCGAAGCTCGCGCGGCAGCACCTCGCGCATGAAGCGGTCTGGATTCGCCTCCATGCGCGCGCGCCAGCGTTCGGCCACGGCGAGCACCGCGCGCGGAGTCGCGCCGAACGAGCCGTGGTTGAGGAACGCGGTGCCGCGCTCGAGGAGGAAATGGCGGCGCAGCGCCGGGCCGAAGGCGGTCATGCGGAAAGTCTATAGAATTCCCCCGGCTTCCATCGACAGAAGCAGCCTCTGGACTTTCTCTTCGTTCTCGCCGTCGGCCTCATCGCCGGCACGCTCTCGGGCATCGTCGGCTTTGGGTCGTCGGTCATGCTGATGCCGGTGCTCGTCATCGCCTTCGGCCCGGTGCAGGCGGTGCCGATCATGGCGATCGCGGCGATCATGGCGAAC
>DATJEP010000092.1:0-13846 GCA_035496475.1 Candidatus Udaeobacter sp. | reverse complement strand
CCTGGACGGGAACGCCGAGATCTACCTGCTCGACGCGCGCGGCGGCTCGGCGCGGCGTCTCACCGACAACCGAGGCATCGACACCTCGCCGAGCTGGTCGCCGACCGGACGCGAGATCGCCTTCACGTCCGATCGCAGCGGGACCCCCCAGGTCTACGTCATGGATCGGGATGGTGGTAATGTCCGCCGGCTGACCTTCGATGCGAGCTATACCGATTCGCCGGCCTGGTCCCCGAAAGGGGACCGGATCGCCTTCGTGGCTCGCACATCCGATGGATTCGAGATCGACGTCTGCAAGGCGGACGGGTCGGATCTCCGGCACGTGGTGACCGGGGGAAGCAACGAGAATCCCCACTGGTCCCCGGATGGACGGCATCTGCTGTTCGCTTCGAATCGTGGTGGCGCGACCGGTCTCTACGTGTCGGATCTCGACGATCGACCGCCGCGCAAGCTCGATCTCGGCGCACTCGTCGCCTCGTCACCCGCCTGGTCTCCGAGACGCATCGAAGGCCGCGGCGACGGAGCGTCCGAACGCAGTCCATAAGTCAATCGGGGAGGCCTCATGAAACGATGGATGCTGACCATTTCGATGGTCCTGCTGCCGGCCGTCATCGGGCTCGTCACGGGATGCGCCCACCATCCGAAGACCGAACCCACACCGACCACGACTCCGGTTCCGGCTCCGACCACGACGCAGACCGCGCCGGCTCCCGCTCCGACCACGACCGAGACCGCTCCGGCTCCGAGCGGCTTCACCTCGGACGATCTGCAGCCGGTGTTCTTCGATTTCGACTCGGCGACGCTCACCGATCAGGGCAAGTCGACACTCGACCGCGACGCCAAGGCGCTGCGCGAGCACGCCAACGCCAAGGTCACCATCGAAGGTCACTGCGACGAGCGCGGCACCGCGGAATACAACCAGGCGCTGGGCGAGCGGCGCGCGCAGGCGGCCCGCGATTACCTGGTCGCGGCCGGAATCACCGCGACGCGGCTCGACGTCATCTCCTACGGGAAGGAGCGGCCCTTCGACCCCGGACACGATGAATCGGCGTGGGCGAAGAACCGCCGCGCCCACTTCGTCCTGAAGTGATGGATCTCCGCATGCAGGGCCGGCCGCGGCTCGCGGCGGGCGCCGCTCTGGCGCTCGCCGCCTTGTTCATGCTGCCCGGCTGCTATTCGCCGCAGCTCCTCGCTTCGCGCGGCGGGCTCGACAGTCTGCGCGTGCGCGTCGACACGCTGATGGTGCGCGATTCGATCACCTACGAGCTGCTCAGCGACACGCGGCGCGAGCTGGCCGCGCAGCGCGACGTCCTGCTCAGCACACGCGCCTCGAGCGGAAGCACGAATACC
The DNA here is from genome assembly GCA_035496475.1 of Candidatus Udaeobacter sp. Lineage (GTDB taxonomy): Bacteria > Eisenbacteria > RBG-16-71-46 > RBG-16-71-46 > RBG-16-71-46 > JACOSU01. The sequence goes on along the minus strand of DATJEP010000092.1, from coordinate 12,496 downwards.
CAGCTGTTCGACCAGATGTCTCGCCTCGAGGGCAAGCTCGACGAGGTGATGGGGCGCTTCAGCCGGCTCGAGCAGCATGCTCCCGTCTCGGTCGGCACGCCCGCGACCGGAGGCGGGGGCGCCGCCGCCGGAGTTCCCGATCCCTCGACGCTCTACGATCAGGCGGCGCAGGATCTGACCCAGGGGCGCTACTCGCTCGCGCGGCAGGAATTCCGGGACGTGGTCCAGCGCTATCCCACCGCCGCCGTGGCGGACAACGCGCAGTATGGGGTCGGAGAATGCTTCTTCGCCGAGGCGCGTTTCGACAGCGCATCGGTGGAATACGCGCGAGTCGACAAGGACTGGCCCGACGGCGACAAGGCGCCGGCCGCCCTCTACAAGCTCGCGCTGTGCGAAGACAAGCTCGGTCACGCCGCGGAGTCCCGCAGAGCTCTGGAGAGCCTGGTGAAGAGATTCCCGCTCTCGGGGGAAGCGCAGCTCGCGCGTGAGCGCCTCGGCACGAACCGCCGCCGCTAGCCTGCTGGCGGCGGCGCTCGTCTGCGGGGCCCACGGATCGGCGTGGGCCTCGGCTGCCAGCGCCCGGCCGCCGGTTCCCGCGGCGGTGGTCGCCCCCGACTCGAGCGCCGGCAATCTCGACGCGCTCGAAGGACACCGCATCCGCCGCATCGACATCGCGGCGCGCAACATCTTCGACCCGCTCCCGCACGGACGCCTGCGCGGCGCCTATCGTCTGGCGAACGCGCTCCACATTCGTACGCGCGAGTCGACGGTGCGCGAGCTGCTCCTGTTGCAGCGCGGCGACCTGTGGACCGCCGAGCGCGCGGCCGAGACCATCCGCCGGCTCCGCGAGCTCGAGTTCCTGATCCCGGAGCGACTGGAGGCGCGCCTGATGAACGACTCCGTCGACGTCACGGTGCGCACCGTCGACACCTGGACGACCTCACCGCAGTTCGATCTGCAGCGATCGGGAACGACGCAGTTCAGCACCGTGGCGGTCGCGGAGGGCAACGTCCTCGGCCACGGCAAGAGCGTCTCGGTCGCCTATCACCAGGACGAGACCGGGGTCACCCGGTCGATCGAATGGAACGATCCGGCCTTCCTGGGATCGCGCGCGCAGATCGACTTCGGCGCGGCGCGCGGCGCGTCGGGCAAGGCCTATAACGCCGACGCGGGCGTGAGGTTCCTCGCGCCTTCGACGCCTCATGAATACTTCGCCGACACGAGGTCGATCGAGGGCATCGACCGCCTGTATTCCTTCGGTGCCGAGACCGCGAACCTCGACGTACGGCGCGAAGAGACCGAGGCGATGTGGGGCATCGGCCGCGAATCCGACGGGCTGGTCCGTCGAGGCGTGATGTCGTTCGCCGTGATCGACCGGCACCTCGGTCCCACACGAACGCTGACACCCGGCCCGCCCGAATTCCAGGGCGGCGATGAGCGCCTGAGGCTTCGCCGCGTGGCGCTGGAAGGACTGTGGTGGCGGCCGCGGTACATCGAGCGCACCGGCGTGAACCGCATGGACCGCATCGAGGACTTCGACGTCGGCCTGCGACTCGGGCTCAAGCTCGGCGTCTCGCCGCGCTTCCTCGGTTCGACCGCCGACGAAGGCTATACGCGCGCCTCGGCCGACATCGGCATTCCCGACGAGAACGCGTTCGGCCTCTTCCACGCCTCGTTCGAAACCTGGTACCGCCGCGCGGTGCGGGACGAGATTCAGAACCTCTCGGGGCGCTGGGTGGCGCCCCTCGGCGGGAAGCAGACGCTGGTGGTTTCGGCGGTGCGCCTCGCCGGGTATGACGTCTCGCGCGACTTCCAGATCACAGCCGGCGGACTCACCGGGCTCCGGGCCTATGCCGTGCACGAGCTGACCGGGACGCGGCTGCTGCGGCTGAACGCGGAGGACCGCTGGAATGGTCCCGAGTTCTGGGAGCTCGTGAGCCTCGGCGCGGCGGTGTTCTACGATGCCGCGCACATGCGGGGTCCGGGCGCCGACGGGACGCCGTGGCGCCATGACGCCGGCATCGGCCTCCGCCTCGCGTTTCCGCGGTCGGCGCTCGATCAGGTGCTGCGCTTCGACGTGGCGATTCCGATCGATCCGGTGCGCAGCTCGGAGCGGCGGCCGGTGCTCTCGTTCGGATCGAGCCAGGCGTTCTAGCCGGGCCGTTCCGCAACTTGACGCTCGCGCGGCCGAACCGTAGCGTCCGGACGCCATCATGAACCTGACCTCCGTGCCGCTCGAGATCCCGGTGGACGCGAACCTGGTGTTCGGCCAGTCCCACTTCATCAAGACCGTCGAGGACATCGCCGAGATCGTCGTCACCACCGTGCCGGGCGCGCACTTCGGTCTCGCGTTCTGCGAAGCGTCGGGGCCCTGCCTGATCCGCACCGAGGGCGACGACCGCGATCTCGTCGACGCCGCGACTCGAAACGCGCGCGCGGTGGGCGCCGGGCACGCGTTCTACCTCCTGCTTCGCGGCGCCTACCCGATCAACCTGCTCGGCGCGATCAAGCAATGCCCCGAGGTCTGCCAGGTGTTCTGCGCCACCGCGAATCCGGTCGAGGCGCTGGTCGCCGAGACCGGGCAGGGGCGGGGAGTGCTGGGCGTCGTCGATGGATCGCCTCCGCAAGGCGTCGAGGACGAGGCGGCACGCAACCAGCGGCGCGAGTTCCTGCGCCGGATCGGATACAAGCGATGATCGCGCGGCCGGGCACCGGCGCCGCCGGGAGCAACCGGTGAGCCTCCCGCATAGCGCGCCCGCGGTCGTGATCGGCGCCGGCTGCATCGGAGCCTCGATCGCCTACCATCTCGGCAGGCGCGGAATGAAGGGCGTGGTCGTGCTGGAGAAGGAGCTCTTCGCTGGCGCCGGATCGACGTCCAAGGCCGCGGGGGGCGTGCGCGCCCAGTTCTCGACCCCGCTCAACGTGAAGATCTCGATGATGTCGATCGAGGCGTTCGAGCGATTCCCGGCGGAGATGGAAACGCCGCCGGTGTTCTTTCCGGTCGGCTATCTCTTCCTGCTCTCGGACCCGGAGCGCTGGACGGCGTTTCAGAAGCAGGCGGAGATGCAGCGCGGCTTCGGCCTCGACGTCCGCACGCTCACGCCCGCCGAAGCGCTTCGCCAGGTCCCGGTGCTCAACGTCGAGGACGTGCTGGGGGCGACGTTTCATGCCCGCGACGGTCTCGTTCATCCGCACGAGATCACCCAGGCGTTCGTTCAGCAGGCGCGACGGCTCGGCGCGGACTTCCGGTTCGGGACGCCCGCCGCCGGGATCGAGATCGAGCGTGGCCGCGCGGCCGCGGTGCGGACCGCCGAAGGCCGGATCGCGACGGCGATGGTGATCAATGCCGCCGGACCGCATGCCGCGGAGGTCGCCTCGTGGGCGGGCGTCGATCTTCCGGTGCGGCCGATCCGACGCCACTGCTTCACCACCGAGCCGCTGGCCTTCGTCGACGACCATCTGCCGATGATCGTCGACATGAAGTCCGGCGTGTACATGCACCGGGAGAGCGGCGGCCTGCTGCTCGGGCTCGCGAACCCGGAAGAACCGCCGGGATTCGACATCAGCGTGAACTGGGAACTGCTCGAGCGCGTGGTCGAGCCCGCCATCCACCGGGTGCCGGCGCTCGAGAGCGCCGAAGTGTCGAACGCCTGGGCCGGTCTCTACGAGACCACGCCCGACTGCAACGCGGTGCTGGGTCCGCCGGCCGGAGTCGAGGGTCTGATGTTCGCGAACGGATTCAGCGGCCACGGCCTGATGCACTCGCCCGCGGTCGGCCGCCTGATCGCCGAATGGATCGTCGACGGCAGGCCCAGCCTCGACCTCCACGAATTCCGGCTCGAGCGCTTCGCCGAGCATCAGTCGATGCTCGAAGCGAACGTGATCTGACATGCCGCTCCTCTCGCACGCGCTGCATCTCGGGCCGCTCGACAACAACAGCTACGTCGTCGCCTGCCCGTCGACGCGCGAGGCCGCGGCGATCGACGTCGGATTCGATCCCGAGGCCGTGATCCGACTGATCCGGGATCAGAACCTGACGCTGCGCTACCTCCTCAACACGCATGCGCACTACGACCACGTCGCCGGCATGGACACCGTGCAGCGGGCGTGCGGCGGCGAATACTGGGTGCATCCCGCCGACCACGCGCTGCTCGACCGCCTACGCGAGCAGGGCGCGGCGTTCGGCTTCCCGCCCGCCGATCCACCCGCGGATCGGCATGACCTCGCCGACGGCCAGCGGCTGAAGCTCGGCGAGGAGGAGCTGCTCGTGATCCACACACCGGGCCATTCGCCGGGCGGCGTGTGCTTCCTCTGGAACGGGGACCTCTGGGCCGGCGACATGCTGTTCTCGGGCTCGGTCGGGCGGACCGATCTGCCCGGAGGCTCGTTCGGCATCCTCGCGCGCGCGATCCGCGAGCGTCTGTTCACGCTCGGAGACGACGTCCGCGTGCATCCCGGCCACGGCCCCGAGACCACCATCGGTGAAGAGCGGCGCCACAATCCGTTCGTCGGCGTCGAGGCGAATCTCGCGTGAGCGACCGGACGCGCGACTGGCCAGCGTCGCTGCGGCTGGATCCCAGTACGTACATCGCGCCCGGCGCCGTCGTGGTCGGTGAGGTGACGCTCGGCCGAGATTCCAGCGTGTGGTTCAACTCGGTGCTGCGCGGCGACACCGATCGCATCGAGGTCGGCGACGAGAGCAACATCCAGGATCTGTCGGTGGTTCATGTCGATCACGGCTGTCCGGCGCGCATCGGCAACCGCGTCACCATCGGACATCGCGCCGTGATCCACGGCTGCGTGATCGAGGACGAGTGCCTGATCGGCATGGGCTCGATCGTGCTGTCCGGAGCGCGTGTCGGATCCGGATCGCTGATCGGCGCCGGCGCGCTGGTTCGTGAGGGGCAGGAGATCCCGGCCGGCAGCCTCGCGGTCGGAATGCCGGCGCGCGTGGTCGGGCAGGTCACCGAAGCGCATCGCGAGGCGATCCGCGCGGGAACGCGGCACTATGTCGAGCTCGCGCGCAGCTACCTCGGCCGGGGTTTCGCGCGGGCGCTGCCGGGACGGAGCAGCGACGCCGGGACCACCGGTCGCGAGCCGCCGATCGCGTTCCTCGAATGGGCACAGCGGCTCGCGGCGCTCGATCAGGGTCCGGCATGGGCCGATCAGCGGTTCGTCCGCACCGGCGATCCGCGCTGGCGCACGCCGCCCGGCGACGGGCGCTGGAGCGCGCACGAGGTGGTCTGCCATCTGCGCGATGCGGATCGCGAGATCTTTCTGCCGAGGATCGACCGTCTGCTGACCGAGGAGTGTCCGCGGATCGAGTACGCCGACATGAGTGGCTGGGGGGACGAGCGGCACTACCGCGACCAGGATTCCCGGCACGCGCTGTCGGAGTGGCGCGAGTCGCGCTCGCGACTGGTCGGGCGACTCGCGCCGCTCGGCCCGAAGGAGTGGGGGCGGATCGGCGTGCATTCGATCCGCGGCCACGTTCCGCTCGGAGAGATGGTGCGCGAGTGGACCGAGCACGACCTCTCGCACCGGCGTCAGATCGCCGAGGCGATCGGAGACTTCGTGTCGTGATCCATGTCTTCGGCCGGACGCTGCCGCCGGTGCCGCGTCTCATCGAGGCCCTCGCGAGTCGTGGGCATCGCGTCTCGGGCGGCCCGCCGACCGCGGGCGAATCGGCGACCCTCGTGCTGGGTCCGGGCCCCGAGATCGACGTCGCGGCGCTCGAGATCCTGATCGGTGCCTGGCGCCGCGCCCCTGGCGCGCGCGTTCTCGTGCTGAGCCAGGTCGGCGCGCATCCCGATGCGCATGCCACACGCCTCCGGCGTCTGTGGGAGATCGAGGAGCGCGCGCGGGGTTTCGAACTGCCGACGCTGACCCTGAGACTCGCGCCCCTGATCGGCCCGTCGAGCCCGCTCTGGCTCAGGCTGAGATCGCGGCCGCGGCTGCCGCGCGGTGGCCGGCAGCTGCTGAATCCCGTTCTCGAGACGGACGTGATCGAGACGCTCGAGCGGGCGCTCGATGGGCGCGCGCGCTGGACCGGCTGGTATGAGGTGGCGGGCGAGCAGACGCTGAGCCTCGCCGAGCTCGTCGATCTCGCGGCGGCCTCGGGCCCCGGCCCGTCGCGTGGCGCCTGGGAGCCGAGCCTCGAAGAAATGGCCGAGCAGCGTCTCAGCGAGTCGGGCCCGTGGAGCGAACACTTCGGGTTCCGTCCGCATCCGGTGGCCGACGAGGTCCGGCAATGGGCCGCGTGAGCCGATCCAGCCGGGCGACGCGGCCAGGCCGCGTTCCTGCCGCGCCGGCTTCCCGGCGGGGCCGGCACGCCCGTCATGTCCGCGGCGATCGGCCGGTGCGCTGCGCGGTGCTGACCGTGAGCGACACGCGGCGGGGAAGCGCCGACACCAGCGGCGCGCTGATCCAGACGCTGATCGAGCGCGCGGGTCACGAGGTGATCGCGCGCGCCTTCGTTCGTGACGATCGTGCCGCGATCCGCCGCGCCGCGCGAACGCTGCTCGGGCGACGGGCGCTCGATGTTCTGGTGGTGACCGGCGGCACCGGCGTCGCGCCGCGCGACGTCACGCCGGAGGCGCTGCTTCCGCTCTGCGACCGCCTCCTGCCCGGATTCGGCGAGCGATTCCGCGCGCTGTCGCACGTCGAAGTCGGCAACGCCGCCTGGCTCTCCCGCGCCGAAGCCGGCGTGACGCGCGACCGGCTGGTCGTGCTGCTTCCGGGCTCGAGCGGCGCCGTTCGACTCGCGCTCTCGCAGGTTCTGCTGCCCGAGATCTCCCACGTCATCCGCACGCTCGGACGATTCCAGGCCCACAAGGAGTGAGCATGTCGATCAAGCCCGACCGATGGATCCGCGAGATGTGCCGCACTCACCAGATGATCACGCCATTCGAGGAGAAACAGGTTCGCCAGGGCGTGATCTCGTACGGCGTCTCTTCCTACGGGTACGACATCCGCATCGCCGACGAGTTCAAGATCTTCACCAACGTGAACAGCACGATCGTGGATCCGAAGAACATGGACCCCGGCTCGATGGTGGATTTCCGCGGTCCGGTCGCGGTGATACCGCCGAACTCGTTCGCGCTCGGGCGGACGGTGGAGTACTTCCGAATTCCGAGGAACGTACTGACGATTTGCGTCGGCAAGTGCCTCACCGGCGACACCCGCGTCGTGGACGCGACCACCGGCGACTACCTGCCACTGGAGGAACTGGTCCATCGCCGGTCGGGCGCCACGGTTTCCCTGAACCAATGGAACCTGCAATCGGCCGAAATCGGACAGCATGTGGTGAATGGGCGGCAATCGGTGTTCCGGCTGCGCACACGGAGCGGCCTCGAGATCAAGGCGACCGCGCATCATCCGTTTCGCATGCTGGAGGGATTCCGCGAGCTCCAGGACCTCGTTCCCGGCGATCGCATCGCCGTCGCTCGAAGCTGTCCCGTCTTCGGCTCGGCGAACTGGCCGGAGCACGAGGCCACGCTGCTCGGGCTCATGCTTTCCGACGGCCAGTGTCATACGCCGGGACACAGCCCCCGCTACACGTCGATGGACCCACGACTCGTCGAGTCGCTTCGCGCTGCCGCCCGGGAGTTCGGCTGTGAAGTCACCACCGCCGGGCGGTGCGGATACAACCTCGTGAACCACGCCGGTCGGGGCGGGATTCCAGAACGCAATCCAGCGGCTGTGTGGCTGGAGAAGCTTGGCTGCAATGTCCGGTCGCGCGAGAAGTTCGTGCCGTCCGTCGTGTTCAGCGCCCGGCGCGAGCCGGTACGGCGTTTTCTGCAGGCGCTGTTTTCCGGCGACGGAAGCGCCTATCAGACCGCATCGGCCGTGTACCTCGAATACACGTCGATCTCGGAGCGGCTGATCCGCGACGTCCGCCACCTCCTCCTGCGCTTCGGCGTGTTCGGACTGGTGCGCCGCAAGGCCTTGCCGACCGGGGGTGAGGCATGGCGGATCCAGATCACCGATCGCGCCATGATCGTGAAGTTCGCCGCCGAGATCGGTTTCATCCCCGGAAGCCAGAAGCAGGCGGCCCTCGATTGCCTGCTGTCGACCATCGAACGCTGTCCGCGCCGCCGCTCGAACTTCGACACGCTTCCGCCGAATGCCTCGCACCTGATGAAGCAGGTCGTTCACGCTTCGGGGCGGTCGCTGGCTTCCGCAGGGATTCACAGGACCCAGCCACGTCAATCGCTCAGCTACGAAGTCGCGGCGATTGCCTCGCTCGCGACTCCGGATGCCGGGTGGAAGGCTCTGGTGCATTCGGACGTCGTCTGGGATGTCGTGACCGAGATCGTTCCGGCCGGCGAAGAGGTCGTGTACGACCTTTCCGTCCCCGGCATGGAGAACTTCGTCGCCAACGACATCGTGGTGCACAACTCCACCTACGCACGCTGCGGCATCATCACCAACGTGACGCCGTTCGAGCCGGAGTGGGAGGGATTCGTGACGCTCGAAATCAGCAACACGACGCCGCTGCCCGCCAAGATCTACGCGAACGAGGGCATCGCCCAGGTGCTGTTCTTCGAGAGCGACGAACCGTGCGAGACCTCGTATCGCGACAAGGCGGGCAAGTACCAGGCGCAGCAGGGCATCACGCTGCCGAGGCTCTGATCCGGCCATGATGCGGAATCTGCTGGTATTCATCGCGATGTCGGCCGGCGGCTGGATCGGCTGGGCGATGGGCGCGCGCTTCGGAATGGTCGTGGCGATGCTGCTCAGCCTGGTCGGCTCCGCGGTCGCGCTCTACTTCGCGCGACGTTGGGTCCGCGATCATCTGTAGCGGCGCGGCGCTTCATTCCATGCCGAGCCTCGCGGATTCCGCGACGGCTTGCGGAGCTTCGACGCCCGCGGCTATCCTGACCTCGCAAGTGCCCACCACGCGACTCGGGGAGCGTTCATGATCAAGGAGCTGGCGACAGGACTCGGCGTCACGCTCGAGAACCTGTTCAAGAAGCCGTTCACCGTCCAGTACCCGGACGAGAAGCTCGAGATGTTCCCGCGGTTCCGCGGGCTGCACATCCTGACCCGCCACGCCGACGGGCTCGAGCGCTGCGTCGGCTGCGAGCTGTGCGCGGTCGCGTGCCCGGCCGACGCGATCTTCGTCGAGGCGGCCGAGAACGATCCCGATCAGCCCGCCTCGCATGGCGAGCGCTTCGCACAGCGCTACGAGATCAACATGCTGCGCTGCATCTTCTGCGGCATGTGCGAGGAAGCCTGCCCCGAGGACGCCATCTACCTCGAGAAGGACTACGAGCTCTCGGATTACGACCGCGACGCGTTCATCTACACCAAGGACGAGTTGCTGGTCGGTACCGAGAAGTCGGGATACCTGCCGAAGCGCTGAGGTTTCGCCGTCGCTCTCTGCGACTGGCGTCTCACGATCGCATCGCCGCCGGCGCGCCCTCGCTCACGCCGAGCTGATCGAGCAGTTTCCCGGCCAGCCGATCCCACGTCCACGCCGCCGCGGTTCCCGGTCCGGCCGCGCTCAACCGGCTCCTCAGCGCCGGCTCGCGGAGCAGACGCCGGATCGCGCGCTCGAGGAGCCACGGATGGCGCAGCGTGACCAGCGCGTTGTCCTGGTTTCTGGCGAAGTCGCTCGTTCCGCTCGGCGTGCACACCACCGCGCAGCCGCAGGCCATCGCCTCGAGAGCGGTGTTGCACCAGCCCGCCTTGCGCTCGGCGGCGACGAAAATGTCGGACGACTGATAGAGCGCGACCAACTCGTCCTGCGTCGGGCCCAGGACGTAGCGGGCGTCCCGCGGCAGCCGGGCTCCTTCGCGGGGATCCTGGCGATTCTGCTCGCTCACGGTGTCGAACAGCACGACCTCGAACGGCGTCTCCTTTCCGTCCAGCGCCCGCAGTGCCGACAGGATCAGGTCGGTCCCCTTCTTCGCGCGTGAGCGACGCCCGTTGAGCAGGACGCGGAGCGTGTTCGTCCTGCGTGACCGGTCGGGCCGGAAGCGTAGGACGTCGATGCCGCCGATGCCGTCGAGCACCGGGCGGCTCGAGTGCCGCTGCAGCGAGCGAAGCAGCGGCCCCGAGTTCGCGGCGACGGTGAGACGCGGATCGCCGAGGCCGCGGCGGGCGAGCGCGTCGCCTTCGATCACGCAGTAGTAGACGTGGCGCTTCGAAGAATGTTGGACGAACGACTCGAACGTCAGGGGATCGGCGGAGAACGCGAGGTCGGATTCCGCCGCGATCGCGCGATCGAGCGGGAGCACCTCGCCGGCGAACGGAAGCCACGACGGGGGCGACCCGGCGGGATGGTAGAGCGTGGGGGAGTGGCCGCGTCGCGCCCATGCGTTGCCGAGCTCGATGAATCGTCGCACCCCACCGAACACGCCGACGTGCGGAAGGAAGAGCGCGATTCTCATGGGCGCGCCACGCTAGCAGAGCGCGTGAAGGCGCCCAAGCCGCGAGCCGGCCGAGGCGGAGGACGTTCGCTGCTGCAACGACAGTGTTTCAATCGATGCCATCGTCTCGTGTCGCAACGTTCGCGCACACCATGAGGTGCATGGGGCAAGCCATGCCGCGATAACTGGTTATGGTTGGTTTCGCGTCGTGGTATGGAGGCTGCAGTAGCGGGTGCAGATCCACGCATCATTCAACCCATCCACATGGAGGTCTTTCATGAGACTCACCCGTTGGGCGCCTGCGCGTACTGGCCGCGAGCTGGCTACGATTCACGACGAGTTCGATCGCATCCTGGAGGGTTTCTTCGGTTCGTCTTCGCTTTCCAAGGACCTCGCTCCGATGTTTGCGCCTCCGGCGGATATCCACGAGACTCCCGAGGAGTTCGTGCTGAAGATGGACGTTCCGGGCGTGGCGTCCAAGGACGTCAAGGTGAGCCTGACCGGCGACACCCTGGTGATCCGCGGCGAGCGCAAGGATGAGAAGACCGACGGCACGCGCCACCGTGTCGAGCGCGTGTACGGTTCGTTCGAGCGCTCGTTCCAGCTGGGCTCGCGCGTGAGGGCGGATCAGATCAAGGCGACGTATCGGGACGGAGTGCTCGAAGTCCACGTCCCCAAGGCCGAGGAAGCCAAGGTCCGCGAGATCGAAGTTCACACCGCGTAACCGCGCGTTCGCGGCATGCCGTGACGGCATGGCCGTACCTGAACGGACGGCCCACGCCCGGTAGACATCGAGGGCGTGGGCTCCGTCCATGAGATCGAGGAAGGAACATGGGAAAAGTCATCGGTATCGACCTGGGGACGACCAACTCGTGCGTTGCCGTGATGGAAGGCGGCGAGCCGAAGGTGATCCCGAACGCCGAGGGATTCCGCACCACGCCCTCGGTGGTGGCGTTCTCCAAGACGGGGGAGCGTCTCGTGGGTTTGGTGGCCCGGCGTCAGGCGGTGACCAACCCACGCAACACCATCTACTCCATCAAGCGCTTCATGGGCCGGAAGTACGAGGAAGTCCAGAGCGAGATCAAGCTGGTTCCGTACGAAGTCGTGCGCGGATCGGGCGGTGACGCGCGCGTTCGCGTCGGGAGCCAGGAGTTCTCGCCTCCCGAGATCTCGGCCATGATCCTCACCAAGATGAAGCAGACCGCGGAGGAATACCTGGGTGAGAAGGTGACCGAGGCCGTGGTCACGGTGCCCGCGTATTTCAACGACAGCCAGCGGCAGGCGACCAAGGACGCCGGCCGCATCGCCGGGCTCGACGTCAAGCGCATCATCAATGAGCCGACCGCGGCCGCTCTGGCCTACGGTCTCGACAAGAAGAAGGACGAGAAGATCGCGGTGTTCGATCTCGGCGGCGGCACGTTCGACATCTCGATTCTCGAGATCGGCGACGGCGTCTTCGAGGTCCGCTCCACCAACGGCGACACCCACCTCGGCGGCGACGACTTCGATCAGCGCGTGATCGACTGGCTGGCCGATGAATTCAAGAAGCAGGAAGGCATCGACCTCCGCAAGGATCCGATGGCGCTCCAGCGGCTGAAGGAAGCCGCCGAGAAGGCGAAGATGGAGCTGTCGGGAACGCTGGAGACCGACGTCAACCTGCCGTTCATCACCGCGGATCAGAACGGTCCCAAGCACATGAACCTGCGGCTCTCGCGCGCCACGCTGGAGCAGCTGGTCGAGGATCTGATCGAGCGCTGCCGCCAGCCGGTGCTGACGGCGCTCAAGGACGCGGGCCTCTCCGCGTCGCAGATCGACGAAGTGGTTCTGGTCGGCGGCGCGACGCGCATGCCCAAGGTTCAGGAGCTGGTGCGCACGCTGTTCGGCAAGGAGCCGCACAAGGGCGTCAATCCGGACGAGGTGGTGGCAATCGGCGCCGGGATCCAGGGTGCCGTGCTGACCGGCGACGTTCGTGACGTGGTGCTGCTCGACGTGACGCCGCTCTCGCTCGGCCTCGAGACGTTGGGCGGTGTGATGACGACGCTGATCCCGCGCAACACCACGATCCCGACCAAGAAGAGCGAGGTGTTCTCGACCGCGTCCGACAACCAGACCACCGTCGA
>DATJEP010000091.1:0-3605 GCA_035496475.1 Candidatus Udaeobacter sp. | reverse complement strand
GTACGCCTTACTGCAACCCGACGGCAGCGTGAACCTGTACGCCGGCGCGTTCGATTCGATCGACGCCGCCCAACCCCTCTTGTACCGCTTCCAGGCCAACGGCGACCAGCCGCGCCTGGCCTACCGCATCGGGAGAGTCTTCTAGTGCGCCTCACCAGACTCGAGCTCCACGGGTTCAAATCGTTCGCCGATCACGTCCAGCTGGTCTTCGAGGCCGGCGTGACGGCGATCGTCGGGCCTAACGGATGCGGGAAGTCCAACGTGTCGGACGCGGTGCGCTGGGTGTTGGGCGAGCAGCGCGCGCGGGCATTGCGCGGCGCGAAGATGGAAGAGGTGATCTTCCAGGGCTCGTCGGCGCGGCGGGCGGTGAACATCGCCGAGGTCTCGCTCCACTTCGAGAACGACGATGGCGCGCTCGCCGTGCCGTTCCGCGAGGTGGTGATCACGCGCCGCCTCTCGCGGTCGGGCGAGAGCGAGTACATGCTCAACGGCGCGCCCTGCCGGTTGCGCGACATCCAGGACATGGTCCGCGGCACGGGACTGGGCGCGGACTCGGGCGTGGTGATCGAGCAGCGCATGATCGATGCGCTGCTCTCGGACCGCCCCGACGATCGGCGCGAGCTGTTCGAGGAAGCCGCGGGGGTGGGATTGTATCGGGACCGCCGGCGCAGCACGGAGCGGCGCCTCGAGGAAACGACGGTCGACCTGTCTCGCCTCGACGACCTCATCTCCGAGGTGCAGAGCCAGGTGCGGTCGCTGGCCCGCCAGCGGAAGCGCGCCGAGCGGCACACCGACCTCACGGCGAGGCGGTACACGGCGGAGATCACCCTGGCCAAGCGCGACATGGCGGCGTGGCACGAGGAGCTGCGGCAGCTCGAGGTTCGCCTAACGGAACTGCGCGCCGGGCAGCCGGCGAGCGAGCAGGACGTCCGCGCCGCGGACGACCGCCGCTCGCGCGCGCACAGCGCGCGCGCGGCGGCCGAGGCGCGGCGCGCCGAGCTGGGCCGCCTGGTGGCGGCCCCGCAGCAGGACACGCTCACGCTCGAGGGCGAAGTGCGCGTCGGCGAGGAGCGCCAGCGCAACGCGCTGGCGCGGCGCCAACGCGCCGAAGAGGAGCGTCGGTTAGGCGAAGAGACCGGCACGCGGCTGGCCCAGGAGCGCGAGGCCGCGCGGGCCGAGCTCGCGGCGCTCGAGGGCGAGCTCGATGCCGCGCGCTCGGCCCGCGAACAGCGGGAGGCGGCGGAGAACGACGCGCGCGGCGCCGTCGGCGCGGCGCGCGCGGCGTTCGACGCCGCCGACCGGGAGCTGCGCCGCCTCCGCGATGAGCTCCGCGGCCTCGAGCTCGACACCGACGGCGCGGAACGCGAGCTCGCCGAGCTCGCGGAACGCACCGACGCGTTGAGCGCCGAGCGCGAGCACGTGGATTCAGTGCTCGCCGACGCGGCGCGCGCGCTGGCCATCGCCACGACGGCCGCCGAGGAAAGCGCCGCGGCCGCCTCAGCCGCCGCCGAGCGCCTGTCGGCCGCCCAAGCCGCCGCCGAAGACGCACGCGCCGCCGAGAACGTCGCGCGCGCCGAGCTCGTGCGGCTCGATGACCAACACACATCGCTCGAAGGACGCGTGCACGCGCTCGAGTCGCTCGAGCGAGAGCGCGTGGGCTTGGCACCGGCCGCGGCGCGTCTGTTGCGCGATCGCGATCGCTTCGGAGATGGCGCGGTGCTTGGTCCCCTCTCGGACTTCTTGAGCGCGGGCGCCGCGGATGCGGCCACGGTCGAGCGCTACCTCGGCGCCAGCGTGCACGCCGTGCTCGTGCGCGATGCTGGCGCCGCCGAGGCGATTCGCGCGTGGCACGCCGAAACGAACCCCGGCCCGCTGCTGCTCTTGCCGCTCGATGCGGCGCAGGACGAAGCCCAGTCCGACGACGCGCTCGCACGCCTCGTCGAATCCTCCGATCCGGCGCGGGGATGGGTGCGCGCGCTGTTAGGCCGCGTGCGCGCCATCGCCGGGGGCGCGGCGTTCGTGGACGCGCGCGGCGCCGTGTGGCTGCCGGGATCGGCGGCCGGTCCGGGTCCGCTGCGCCGGCGCGCCGAGCTCACCGGACTCCGCGAGGAGTTGGACGCTACCGAGCGCGCGCGCGCCGTGGCGGCCGTGGACGCCGAGGCGGCGCGGGCGCGGTTAGGCGAAGCGACCGCAGCCGCCGCGGCGGCGGCGGACGCGTTCGGCGAAGCTCAGCACGCCGAACGCCAGGCGGGCGGCGTCCGCGAGGAGGCCGACCGGCGCGAGCAGCGCGCGGCTCGCGAGCTGTCCGGCGTCATCGCGCTCGTCGACAAAGTCGCGTCTCGCCGCGGCGAGCTGACGGAGCGGTTAGGCGACCTCGCCCGGCGCACCGAGGCCGCGGGCAACGCGGTCACGGTGCGGGACGCCGAGTGCGCGTCGGCCGCCGCACAGCTGGCAGAGCGTGAGCGCGCGCAAGATGCCGCCCGCGACGAGCGCGCCCGCTGGCAGGTGACCGAGGCGCAGTTGCAGGCGCGCCTGCGCGTGGCCGCCGACCGCGACCGGCAGCTCGAGAACGATGCCGTCACCGCGGGCGCGCGCCTCGAGGCGCTCATGGCCGAGCTCGGGGATATCGCCCTCGCCGACCGCGAGCTTGCCGAGCACATCGCGGCGTGGCGCCTCGATCTCGAATCGCGCCGCGTTGCGTTAGGCGATGCGGAAGGCCATCTCCGCGACGCCGAAGCCGACGTCCAGCGCGCCGACGCGGAGCTCGAGTACCAGGAGCACGCGCTCGCGGACGCCCACCGCCGCGCGAGTCAGGTGAGCGACGACCTGCACCAGACCGAGCTGCGATTCACCGAGCTCTCGGGCCGCCGTGCCATGATCCGCGAGCGTCTCGAAACCGAGTGGCGCCGCCCGTTGGACGAAATGCTCGCCACGGTCGCTCCGCTCGAGGTAGACGACGACACACTTCGCGCCGACCTCGACGCCCTGCGCGCGGAGCTCGAGGCCATCGGCCCGGTCAATCCGCTGGCGATCGAGGAGCACGATGAAGAAGTGAAGCGCCTCGACTTCCTCAGCACCCAGCGCACCGATCTGCAGAACGCGAAGACGTCGCTGCAGCAGGCGATCCGCGAGATCGACGTCACCGCGCGCGAGCTCTTCCTCACGACGTTCGTGCAGATTCGCGAGAACTTCCACCACATCTTCATGACGCTGTTCGGCGGCGGTGAGTGTGAACTGCGCCTCGAGAATCCCGACGCGCCGCTCGACTGCGACATCGAAATCCACGCGTCGCCGCGCGGCAAGCGCACGCAGCGCATCCACCTGCTGTCCACAGGCGAGCGCGCGCTGGTCGCCCTGTCGCTCCTGTTCGGCATCTTCCTCACCAAGCCGAGCCCGTTCTGTCTCCTGGACGAAGTCGATGGTCCGTTGGACGACCAGAACGTGGGCCGCTTCGTGCGCATGCTGAATCAGTTCAAGGAGCGCACGCAGTTCATCGTCATCACGCACAATCCGCGCACCACCACCGAGGCGGCGGACGCGGTGTACGGCGTGACGATGCAGGAGCCGGGCGTGTCGTCCTTCGTGAGCGTGCGGCTGCGCGGCGG
>DATJEP010000090.1:0-15445 GCA_035496475.1 Candidatus Udaeobacter sp. | reverse complement strand
CGTGCCGGGATCGAGTATGAACTCGATGTCTTCGCTGTGATCGAACAGGCTGTCGGCGATCGTCGCCACGGCGGCGCCGTTCGGAGCCTGGGCGACCGCCCTCGGCGCCGGCCGGCTCGGTGACGGAATCGGAGCGGACACCACACGGCTCGCCACCTGCGGGCCGCTGCTCGACGGCGCGCGGCGCGCGATCGGGGCGATCAGCCAAGGCGACAGCGTGGCACCGGCGAGGATCAGGAGCGCGGCCGCCGCGGTGACCGGAATCCATCCGATGTGGCCCGCCGGCAGACGGTCCGGCGAGGGTGTGGCGCGCCGCGTGCGCGCCATCACGCGCTCCACCAGATCGGGCGCGGCCTCTTCGCGAGGCAGCGACGAGACCAGCTCGAGCGTGCGCGAGAACGCTTCGTATTCGCTGCGGCACTCGGCGCAGGCGGCGAAGTGGGATTCGATCCACTCGCGTTCGGCCTGCGTGATTTCATCGTCCCAGTAGGCTCCGAAGAGCTCCCGGACCTGGGCGCATTTCATGGTGTGCCTTCTTTGCGGAGTAGCGGTTGAAGTTTGCGCTTCAGCATGCTCCGGGCCCGATTGATGCGCGAACGCACCGTTCCTCCCGGAATTCCGAGCGCTAGTGCGATCTCCTCGTACGAGAGTCCTTCGATGTCCCGGAGCACCAGCGACAGCCGGTACTTCTCCGGCACGGTTGCGATGGCCCTTCCCACGGCCTCGCGCAGCTGCTCGCGTTCCATCCGGGACTCACGTCCCTCGGTCGGATCGGCGAGCTGCGGCGCGCTGTCCTTCAGCACCTCCTGAAGCGCGTCGAGGCTGAACCAGTTGCGGCGCCTCACCCGGCGCCGGATCTCGTTCTTCGCGAGATTCGCGGCGATGGTGAAGAGCCACGTCGAGAATTTCGAGCCCCGGCGGTAGTTCCTGCGGTGGACGAAGACTCGAACGAACACTTCCTGCGCCAGATCGTCGGCGCACTCGCGATCGTTGAGCACCCGGCTCACCAGGTTGGTGACGCGGCCCTGATAGCGCCGAACCAGTTCCGGAAACGCCCGCTCGTCGTCCTCCGCCACCTGGCCCATCAAGTCCTCATCGGACAGGCTCAGGATCGGCAGCGCGGGGTCGCGATCAGGCGCCACGGACGGCATCACCTCTATCAGTTACACCTGCCATGCTTTGGAGTTCCATGACGTTATCGCGCGCGCTCGAGTTTGGCGCGGACCCGGACGTTGGTGCTGTCCTTCTGCAGGCTGCGCCGGTACAGCTTCTGAGCCAACTCGTTGAGGCCCAGCTTCTTATAGACATCACCGAGATGCTCGCACACTTCCGGGTCGCCGCCGGTCAGCTCGACCGCCCGCTCGAGCTCGGTCCGGGCCTCGGCGTTGCGGCCGAGACGAAAGTACAGCCAGCCCATCGAGTCGACGAAGGCCCCGTTGTCCGGCTGCTGCTCCAGCGCCCGGCCGATCAGGCGCTGAGCCTCGGCGAGACCGCGATCATGGTCGGCCAGAAGGTAGCCGAGCGAATTCAGCGCCTCGGGGTTGTCGGGCTCACGCTTGAGGAGATCCCGCACCGCGGACTCGGCGCCGGCCAGGTCACCGAGCTGCTCGCGGCAGAACGCGAGCTGCAGCGCGGGCGCGTCTTCATCCGGAAACCGCTTCGCGGCCGCGGACCACAGCGATTCGGCCGCCGCCCACCGGTGCTGATTCTGCAGCACCGCGCCCAGCGTCTGGTGGGTCTCGAACGAATCCGGCGCCATGCGCACCGCGGCGCGGGCCCGCGCCAGCGCCTGGGCATCCTCGGACGCCAGCATCGCGGCGCGCGCGCCGATGATCTGGCCGCGATAGTCGTTGGGGTGCGCCGCCGCATATCGATCCGCGATCGCGAGTCCCTCGCGCGGCCCGAACGCTCGTGCCGCCAGGCCGATCAGGCGCGCGTGCAGCGGGTAATCGTCCGGATGCTCGCGCTCGAGCCGATTGGCGAGCTCGCGACCGGCATCGCGCGCCCCGGAGCGGAATGCCAGCTCGGCCTCGATGATCGACGCGTCGAGATCGCTCTCATCGGAACGCGAAACCTTCTTCGCCTCGCGATACGCCTCGGCGAAGCGTTGCTGGCGCGCCAGCAGCGTGACCAGACGGCGGCGCGTGGTCTGATCCGATTCGTGGGCAGCGAGGTGGCGGCGATAGGACTCGGCCGCCAGCGAATCGCGCCCGAGTCCCTCGTGCACCCAGCCGCGCAGGAAATCGAAGCCCGGGCGATCGGGATTCAGCTCGGCGGAGCGATCGAGCGCGCTGTCCGCCTCGGCGAAGCGCCCGCGCTGGGCCGCGAGCGCGGCCAGCTGGAACCAGGCCTCGGGATCGTCGTCGCGCACCTCGACCAGGCGCTCCAGCGCGCGCTCCTGCACCCCGCGCTCCCCCATTTCCTGGGCCACGTGCGCGAGCGCCTGCAGGTATTCCGCCGAGTTCGAATCGATGCGTGCCGCCGCTTCGAGCGAGCGCAGCCCGTTCACATGATCGCCGCGCTGGAACAGCGCCACGCCCTCGAGCCAGCGGGCGCGGGCGTCCATCGAATCGGCGGCCAGCGCGCGGCGCGCGAATTCCAGCGACCGCGACGGATCCCCGGAGCGCGCCGCCAGCTCGCTGATGTGGCGCGCGGTCGCCACCGAGTGCGGATCGCTGACCAGGGCGCGATAGTACTCGTCGATCGCGGCCTCGTTCGCTCCGCGCTCTTCGAGCAACCGCGCCTGGGCATAGTGGCGCAACGCGGCGGCGCTCGAAATCCGCGTCGAATCGGCGGATCCCGGACGTGCCGGCGCAGCGTGCGGGGTCGCGGCCATGAGGACGATCGCGCTCGCGACGGTAAGAATCATCAGGTTCAAGGCTACCACGCGGCTCCGGGGACCGGCCAGCGCCGCCGGGATTTCAGCGGGCGAGAGGTGGCGTGGTACAACTCGTCGGACCTTCCCTCGGAGAACCCATGGTGGTTTCGACGCATCCTCCCCGGGTCCTCGTCGTCGACGACGAACCCGAAGTCGCACGCGTGATCGCGCGATTGGCCGAATCCTTCGGCCACGAGGTCGTGATCGCGAAGAGCGTCGACGAGGCGCTGGCGCGATTCGGCGAGGCCCCGTTCGACGTCGTGCTCACCGACCTCCGCCTCGGCCGCGAGGACGGCCTCGCGCTGCTGCGCAGTCTTCAGAGCCGCGCGCCCGACGTCCCGGTGGTCGTCATCACCGGGCAGGCCACCATCGATTCCGCGATGGAAGCGATCGGCCAGGGCGCTTACGACTACCTCGCCAAGCCGATCGAGCGGGGCGCGATCGGCGATCTCCTCTCGCGGGCGCTCGAACGCAGGCGGCTCGCCGAGGCGGCGCGGTCGCAGTCGGCCGACTTCGCTCCTCCCTATGCGCTGGAGAACATCGCCGGACATTCGGCGGCGATGATCGACGTCTACAAGACCGTGGCCCGGGTGGCGGCGGGGCGCAGCAGCGTCCTGATCCTGGGCGAGAGCGGAACCGGAAAGGAACTGGTGGCGCGGTCGCTCCACTCGCAGAGCGCCCGGCGCGACCGGAGATTCGTGCCGGTCAATGTCTCGGCCATCCCCGAGGGTCTGCTCGAGAGCGAGCTGTTCGGACACGTGCGCGGCGCGTTCACCGGCGCGACCAGCGCGCGACGCGGTCTCTTCGAGGAGGCGCATCAGGGCACGCTCTTCCTCGACGAGATCGGTGACCTCTCCCCCATGCTCCAGGCCAAGCTGCTGCGCGTGATCCAGGAGCAGAGCCTGAAGCCGGTCGGCGGCAACGAGGAGGTGAAGGTCGACGTTCGCATCGTCGCCGCCACGCACCGCCATCTCGAGGAGATGGTGCGCAAGGGCACGTTCCGCGAGGACCTCTATTTCCGGATCAACGTCGTCAGCATCGCGCTGCCCGCGCTACGGGAGCGGCCGGAGGACATCCCGGTCCTGATCGAGCACTTTCTGCGGAAGTTCGAGCAGCAGAATCGCGTCCCGGCGCCGCGCTGCACGCCGGGGGCGCTCTCGGCGCTGATGTCCTACAACTGGCCCGGCAACGTGCGCGAGCTCGAGAACGTGGTCGAGCGCGCCGTCCTGTTGTCGCGCGACGGTGCCATCACGCTGGAGGCCCTGCCTCCTCACGTCCTCGGCGGCAGCGCGCCCCGTCCGCTCCCGCAGTTCCCGACGCTCGATCAGACTATCGACCGATACGTCACGCAGGTTCTCCACCACACCCGCGGCAACCGAACGGAGGCCGCGCGGATCCTCGGCATTTCGCGTCGCACGCTGCACCGTATGGAAGAGCGCAAGCGAGCGGAGCAGGCGAAGTCGGAAGACCAGGATCGGGACAATCTGTCACGCGGCGCGTCATCCTGACCCACCGCCTCAAGTCACAACTGAGAACGAGTTTGCTCGACTTTCGACCCCCGGGCGCGACGGAGTGTCTCGTTTCGTCGACCCTCGAGACCCCGGGCACGGGCCCTGCTCGGACCCGCGTTCGGGGCGCAAGTCGAGGCTCCGCACTGGACTGAGCCGAGCGCCGCGCCTGGATGCGAGCGTGGCATGGATGCTGCGATGACGGAACTCCAGTTCGACCCCCGGCAGCGGCGCCCGAAGCTCAGGTGGTGCGGCTGCCTGGAAACGAATACGAAGTTGTCGTCCTGTCACTAGAGCACGGAAGATCCGAGGGGCCTGCTCGAAGTGCGAAGACGACATCGAGAAGCGGGGAGCTTCGGCTCCCCGCTTCGTTTTTTTCGTGGCGCGAGGGTCTAGCGGCGTCCGCGTCCGCGACGGCCGTAGCGCGGAGTGGTCGGCGCCGGCGGCGCGGGCCTTTCAGATTCGGCGGCGGGACTCGGAAGCTCGGCCTCCTCGTCGCTCTCCTCCGGCGGGCGCCGACGCTCCGCATTCCGATCGCGATGGACAGGCTCGGCCGCGGACGACTCCGATTCGATTGCCGCCGATGACTCCGCGTCCATCGCCGCGGATTCCTGCTCTTCGAAATCCGGCTCTTCGCGCCGCGATTCGGGACGCTGCGATTCCGCGTCGCTCCGACCCTGCCAGTCGTAGGGATCGACGTGGCGTTCATCGAGCGGGCCCTCGGGCCGTCCGATCTCTTCGTTCTCCTCGTCGTCGGGCGGCAGCCAGGAACGCCGCCGCGAACGCAGAATCGGCGAACTCGATTCCACGTTCCGCGCGGGAGCCCAGCTTCGCTCCGCCTCAGGGGTGCGCGGCTCCGGCTCCGGCGGCAGGTCGCGAGCCGCGGCCTCGCTCGTCACGCGCGGACGCGAAGGCTCACGTTCCGGCTCCTCGGTCTCCGATATCGAGACCGCGTCGACCGGCTCGCCCGGGCCCGCGGGGCGCCGGCGACCACGGCCGCCGCGACGACCCCGCCGCCGGCGCCGCATCTCCTTCTCGTCGGCGGTCTCGATCGGCTCCGGCACCGCGGCGATGACCGGCTCCTCTTCCGCCGCCAGCTCGCGGGGCCGCACCGCCTGAGGCATCGCGTTGGCCTGCTCGAGCGCGTCCCGCGCCGCGGCCTGCTCCGCCTCCTTCTTGTTCCGACCCTTGCCCGAGCCCAGCACGCGCTTTCCGACCATCACCTCGACCATGAAGTGCTTGGAGTGGTCGGGACCATATTCGCTGCGGATGCGGTACACCGGATGCGTGTGGAACGTGCTCTGCACGTACTCCTGCAGGTGACTCTTGTAGTTGGCGTGCCGATCGTCGGCGGCAATCGCCTTGGTGTCCTTCAGGAGCCACTGGTGAATGAACGCGCGCGCCGATTCGAAGCCCTGATCGAGGTAGACCGCGCCGATCACCGCTTCGAACGCGTCGGCGAGGATCGACAGCCGCTGGCGGCCGCCCGATTCGACTTCGGAATGGCTCATCAGGACGAAGCGCCCGAGACCCATCGCCAGTGCGCGGCGCGAAAGAATGGCCTTGGACACCAGCAGCGACTTGGTCTTGGTGAGCTGGCCCTCGTGCTCGTCGGGATGCTGGCGGTAGAGGAACTCGCTGGTCACGAGCCCGAGCACGGAGTCTCCGAGGAACTCCAGCCGCTCGTTCGACTCGCGCGGGCCCTGGCCGGTGACGCTGAGATACGACCGGTGCGTCAGGGCCAGCTTGAGAAGCGTCGCGTCGGTGAACGTCAGTGAGAAGTGGCGGCTGAAATCCGCCAGCGTGCGTGCTTCCTGCTCGCTCAGCGTCCGGCGTGGAGCGCGGGCCGGGACCGGGGCGAGCAGCCGTTTCAGCCAGGTCCACAGCGAGAGACGGCGTGGAGCCGGCGGGCGCGCGGTGACGCCGCGGGCCCTGCCGCGGCCGCGGCCACGACCGCCGCGACGCCGACCTCTGCCGTTTACGTTGCGGCCCTCATCGCCAGAGTTGCGTTGTGCCCCCCGAACCCGAACGAGTTCGAGAGGCCGGCCTTCACGCGTGCCGCGCGGGCCTGATGGGGTACGAAATCCAGGTCGCATTCGAGTTCCGATTGGTCGAGGTTGATGGTCGGCGGGATGATCCCGCGCGACAACACGAGCGCGAGCACGACCGCTTCGAGTCCGCCGGCGGCACCGAGCAGGTGACCGGTCATGGACTTGGTCGAGCTCATCATCAGACCGCGCGCGTGCGCCCCGAACACATCCTGTACCGCGCGGACCTCGATCGGGTCTCCGGCGGGCGTGGACGTGCCATGGGCGTTGATGTACTTCACGTCTTCCAGCGGCAGGCGCGAATCGTCGAGCGCGCGCCGCATCGCGCGCGCCGCGCCTTCGCCCGTCTCGCTGGGCGCCGTGATGTGAAAGGCGTCGGCGGATGCGCCGTAGCCCGAGAGCTCGCAGATGAGCCGGGCGTTCCGGCGCTTCGCGTGCTCCTCGGTCTCGAGGATCAGCACGCCGGCGCCTTCGCCCAGCACGAAGCCGTCCCGGTCCTTGTCGAACGGGCGGCTCGCCTTCTCCGGCTCTTCGTTCCGGGTGGAGAGCGCGCGCAGGTTTCCAAAGCCCGCAAACGCCATTGGTGTGATGACGGACTCGGTGCCGCCCGCCACGATCACATCGGCGTCCCCCGCGCGCAGCAGCCGCAAGGACTCGCCGATCGCGTGCGCACCCGAAGCGCACGCCGAAACCGTGCAGAAGTTCGGGCCGCGGAGCCCGAACTGGATCGAGGCCTGGCCGGAGGCCATGTCCGAGATCATCATCGGGATGAAGAACGGGCTCACTCGCGAGGGCCCGCGTTCGAGCAGCACGGTGTGCTGTGTCTCGAACGTCTCCAACCCGCCGATTCCCGAGCCGATGATCACGCCCACCCGGTCGCGATTCACCGTCTCGAGGTCGAGCCCCGAAGTGCGGAGGGCCTCCGCGGTCGCCACCACGGCGAACTGCACGAAGCGATCCATCCGCTTCGCGTCCTTGCGATCGATCACGCCTTCGGGGTTGAAGTTCTTCACTTCGCACGCGAAGCGGGTGCTGTACGCGCTCGCGTCGAAACGCGTGATCGGCCCGGCGCCGGACTTCCCGGCAACCAGTTCCTTCCAGAACTCCTCGGTGCCGTTGCCGAGCGGCGAGACCACGCCCGCACCGGTCACGAACACCCGGCGTTCATGTTCCGACATGCATTCCCTTCTGTGTGCGCCCGAGAGGGCGCGCCGCGCGGCCTGGATTCCGCGTCGAGAAACTCACGGATCCGGCCCGCCCGTGCGGAAATGGGCGGGCGGAGCTACGCGTTGGCGTGGGACTTGAGGTAGGCCATCGCGTCCCCGACCGTTTTCATCTTGTCGGCGTCCTCGTCGGGAATGTCGAGGCCGAATTCCTCTTCCAGCGCCATCACCAGCTCCACGATGTCGAGCGAATCCGCACCGAGATCCTCGATGAACTTCGCTTCATTCGTGAGCTGCTTGACGTCGACCTCGAGCTCCTTCGCGATGATTTCCTTGACCTTGTCCTCACTGAACGTCGCCACTGCCCTCACCTCCTGTGGGAGTTGAACCGGCGCGGCCCCCCGGCGAACCGGGTCCGGCGCGCCCACGACACTACATCACCATTCCGCCATCCACCGTCCACGCCTGGCCCGTCACATACGCGGCCCGGGGCGAGGCCAGGAACGCGACCACCTCCGCCACCTCGTCGGCCTGACCGAGCCGCCCGAGCGGAATCCGCGACAGAAGATCGGCCCGCGCCGCCTCCGGCAGCGCGGCGGTCATGTCGGTCTCGATGAATCCCGGACAGACCGCGTTGACCGTGATGTTCCGCGGGGCCAGCTCGCGCGCGAGACTGCGCGTGAATCCGAGCAGGCCGGCCTTCGATGCCGCGTAGTTCGCCTGTCCGGCATTGCCCATCAGTCCGACCACCGACGAGATGTTCACGATGCGGCCGGAACGCGCCTTCATCATCGAGCGCGCCACCGCCCGACAGCAGCGGAACGCTCCGGTCAGATTGGTCTCGATCACCTCGCCCCACTGGGCGTCGCTCATGCGCATGAACACGCCGTCGCGGGTGAGGCCGGCGTTGTTGACGAGGATGTCGACGCGGCCGAGCGATTCGAGCGCGGCGGAGAACGCCTGATCGACCGATTCCGAGCTCGAGATGTCGGCGGTGTAGGCCTCGGCGCGGCCGGCGCCGCCGAGCGTCGCCGCCGCCTCACGGGCACGATCGAGATTCCGCCCGAAGATCGCGAGCTTCGCCCCGCGCCGTGCGAGCGCCCGCGCGATCGCGAGACCGATCCCGCTGCCCCCTCCGGTCACGAACGCCACCTGCCCGGTCAGCTCGGCGCCGGCCGCGTCGGCGGGGGCGCCGGCCGGAGCGCGCGGCGTGGTCTCGGTCATGACGCCTTCCCCGCCGCCGCGCCGAGCGCGGCCAGCGTCTGAGCGAGGCTCGCCGGGTCTTCGACGTTGAAGCTCACCGCCTCCGGCGCGATGCTGCGCAGCAGTCCGCGAAGCACGCGGCCGGTGCCGATCTCGACGAAACCCTCCGCGCCGGCGCCGATCAGCGCACGCATCGACTCCTCCCAGCGCACCGCCCCGAGCAGCTGGCCCTCGAGCGCCGCGCGGATCTCGGCGGCGCGCTGAACCGGCCGTGCCGAGACGTTCGCGATCACCGGGCAGCGCGCGTCGCGGATGGTGACGCGGTCGAGCGCCTCGCCGAGACCCCGGGCCGCCGACTCCATCAGCGGAGAGTGAAACGCGCCGCTGACCTCGAGCCGGATCGCGCGCTTCGCCCCCGCCGCCTTCGCGAGCTCGCAGGCACGCTCGACCGCCGCGACCTCTCCCGACACCACGACCTGGCCGGGCGCGTTGAGATTCGCGGCGCGCACCACGCCGGCCGACGAGGCCTCGGCACACACCGCCTCGACCTTCTCGGCCGGAAGCCCGAGGATCGCCGCCATCGTGCCCGGCCTGCGCGTGCCGGCCTCCTCCATCAGCTCGCCGCGGCGCCGCGTCAGCGTGAGCGCGTCCTCGAACGAAAGCGCGCCCGCCGCGACGCACGCCGAGTACTCGCCGAGGCTGTGTCCCGCCGTCCAGTCCGGCCGGAGCCCGGCCCGCTCGCACAGGCGCAACGCGGCGACGCTATGGGTGAGCAATGCCGGCTGCGCGTTCACGGTGCGCTTGAGCTCGGCCTCGGGGCCGTTCCACAAGAGATCGGTGAACGCGAAGCCGAGCACGTGGTCGGCGGTCTCGAAGACCTCGCGCGCCTCGGCGTGTTCCGCCGCCAGCTCGCGGCCCATGCCCACCGACTGCGCGCCCTGTCCCGGAAAGAGGAACGCCAGCTTCATGAGCGTCGGGCGCTCACGAGCGTCGCGGGCTCGACCGGCACCAGCGGCGCCGGCATCGTCCAGCGCATCACCGAGGCCCCCCAGGTCACGCCGCCGCCGAACGCGACGAACGCGACGTGGTCGCCCGGCTTGAGGCGCCCCTCGCGCACGACTTCGTCGAGGCTGATCGGGATCGAGGCGGACGAGGTGTTGCCGTACCGGTCGATGTTGGTGATCACCTTGTCGGCGGGGACGCCGAGGCGGTCGCGCATGGCGTCGATGATGCGCTGATTGGCCTGGTGCGGGATCACCAGCTTGAGCTCGTCCATCCCGACCCCGGCCTCGTTCAGCGCCTCGCGCAGGCTCTCCTCCATCGTGCGCACCGCGATCTTGAACAGCTCCTTGCCACGCATGTGGATGGTGTTGTCCTTCGCGCGCACCGCCGCCTCGTCCATCGGGCGGGCCGAGCCGCCGGCCGGAATCTCGAGCACTTCGCCCAGCTCGCCGTCGCTGCGCATCGAGACGGCGAGAATGCCCTGGCCCGGCTGGGCCGGCTGAACGATCGCCGCGCCCGCGCCGTCACCGAACAGCACACAGGTGTTGCGATCGGTGTAGTCGACGATGCTCGAGAGCTTCTCGACTCCGATCACGAGAATGGTCTCCGCGACCCGCGATCCGATCAGGCTGCGCGCGAGGCCGAGTCCGTAGATGAATCCGGTGCAGGCGGCGAAGACGTCGTAAGCCGCGGCGTTGCTGGCGCCGATCTTCTTCTGGATGGTGCAGGCGCAGGAGGGCAGGAAGCGGTCCGGCGTGGTGGTGACGACGATGATCTGGTCGATGTCCTTGGGCTCGAGCTTGGCGCTCTCGAGCGCGCGCCGCACGGCGATCACCGCCATCTCGGAGGATGGCTCGTCATCGCGGGCAATGCGGCGCTCGCGGATGCCGGTGCGCTCGACGATCCAGGAGTCCGTCGTGTCCACCATCTTCTCGAGGTCGGCATTGGTGAGCACGCGCTCGGGCACGTACATGCCGGTGCCGGAGATGGTGGCGCCGCGAATGCCCTCAGGCTGCGGAGACATGGTCCGCCTCGATTTCCTCGCGGATGTGCTCGTTGACCCGCGCGGTCACGAACTGACTCAGGGTGCGTATCGCGCTGCGGAACGCGCGCGGTCCGCTGCTGCCGTGGCCGATGAAGCAGGCCCCGTTGACGCCGAGGAGCGGCGCCGCGCCGTGCTCCTCCCAGTCGACCGCGCGCCGCAGACGCCGCAGCGCCGGGCCCATGAACAGCACGCCGACCTTGGCCAGAAGATCGCGGCCGATTTCCTCGCGCACCTTGCCGGTCAGGAACGTGGCCACGCTCTCGGCGGTCTTCAGCACCACGTTGCCGGTGAAACCGTCGGTGACCACGACGTCGCAGCTTCCCTTGAAGACGTCGCGACCCTCGACGTTGCCGATGAAATTCAGGTGGCTGGCGCGACGCAGCAGCGGCAGGGTCTCGAGGATCAGTGCGTTGCCCTTGGTGTCCTCCTCGCCGATCGACAGCAGTCCGACCCGCGGATTCTGGCGGCCCAGCAGATAGCGGGCGTAGACCGATCCCATGTGCGCGAACTGAACCAGGTAGGAGGCGCGGCACTCGGCATTGGCGCCGACGTCCAGCACCACCGTGCCCTCGCCGGCGTTCGGGAAGAACGCGGCCAGTGCCGGGCGCGACACGGATTCCAGCCGGCCGAGTCCGATGGTCGATCCGGCGACGACGGCGCCGGTGTTGCCGGCGCTGAAGATCGCGTCGAGACGCCCCTGCTTGTGGAGCTGGATCAGCACGCCGAGCGAGGATTGCGTCTTGCGCCGCACCGCGGCGACCGCCTTCTCCGCCATCTCGATGCGCTCGGGCGCGTGCACCACCTCGATGCCGAGCTGATCGGCGTGATGTCGCTTCAGCTGGGTCCGGATCTCGGATTCGTCGCCGACCAGCGTCAGCTCGAACAGCCCGGGCATCTCGCGATAGGCCGACGCCGCGCCTTCGGCGACCACCGAAGGACCGAAGTCTCCACCCATCGCGTCGATTCCGATCCGCGGAACCTGAGACATGCCGCTGGATCCGGTGGCGC
The DNA here is from genome assembly GCA_035496475.1 of Candidatus Udaeobacter sp. Lineage (GTDB taxonomy): Bacteria > Eisenbacteria > RBG-16-71-46 > RBG-16-71-46 > RBG-16-71-46 > JACOSU01. The sequence continues at coordinate 3,590 of DATJEP010000090.1, read as the reverse complement.
TATTCGTCACGCGGCGGGACGATCTCTTCGCCGTCGTAGTAACCGCAGTTCGCGCACACGCGATGCGGCTGCTTGGGGCTGCTGCAGTGACTGCACGTATGCAGCGAGGGGCGCTTGAGCTTCCATCCGGTGCGGCGCTTCTTGCCGCGCGTGCTGGAATGCCGTCGCTTGGGGACCGCCATTGAACTCGTCCTCTCTCAGCGGGCCGTCCGGCCGGGCGACCCGGACATCAGGTCACGCAGCCGCACGGTCCCTCGTTCAGGTCCGCGCCACAGCGCGGGCACAGCCCCGCGCAATCCTCACGACAGTGAGGCGCCACGGGGATCTCGAGCAGCAGCGTCTCGCGGGCCTGTTCGCCGAGATCGAGCCGCCGCCCATCGTGAAACATCATGTAGTCGTCGCGCTCGAGCTCGTCCTCTTCGCGCGGACGGCGCGCGGCTCCGGCGCGCTCGGCGTAGATCTCGAATGCCGGGCGGACGGAAAGCTCGAAGCGCTTCAGACAACGCACGCAATCCAGCTCGGCCGTGGCCAACAACCGCCCCCGAACCGAGACGCGTTCGCCGTTCTTCTCCACACCGAGCTCGGCGCGGATCGGCCGCGGCCACTCGGAAACCGCAAGGCCGAGGCCCGCGGCGTCCGAATCGAGCTCGACCTGGCTCCTTCCGGTGGGAAGCGTCGCCAGATCCAGAATCATCGCACTCATAAAATGAATCCCGCCGTAGCGGGAGCCCAGCGAACCGCAAGGTAACACAGTGTTTTGCGGCTCGTCTAGCCGCTTCGGCGCGAGCGACTTGGAGCATCCGCGCGCCTCCGCCGGCGTGGATCGTAGGGCGCACGCGACTTGGATACGGGTGGTCCGCTCAAGCCCGCGACTCAGCGGGCGAGCGCGGCCACCCCGAAGAACAGCTTCACCTCGCGATCCGCGCTGGCGGTGCTGTCCGAGGCATGAACCGAGTTCATCTGTTTCGACTTTCCGAAGCGCGCGCGGATCGTTCCGGGCGCAGCCTCGGCCGGATCGGTCGCCCCCACCACCTCGCGCAGCTTCTTCACGGCGTCCGCGCGCTCGAGACAGGTGAGGAACACCGGTCCCGAGGTCATGTATTCGACCAGCTCGCCGAAGAACGGCTTGCTCTGGTGCTCGGCGTAGAAGTTCTGTGCCTCGTCACGCTTCAGGCGCGCGAGCCGGGCCTCGGTCAGGCGGAATCCCTCCTCCTCGACCTGGGCCACGATCTTGCCGATCAGATTGCGCTCGACCGCGTCGGGCTTGACGATGAACAACGTCCGTTCCAGTGCCACTCGATCTCCTTTCAGCGTTGGGATCTTTTCGCGCGGCTCGGGCGAGCGGCGGCGACGCGCGTTCGTCCCGAGCGCGCCGGACCGCGCAAGCGCCGGGCCCCGGCCGTCACGCGCGCGCGACCGGATCGTGTACTTCGACGTCCTTCGGGCACTCCGTTCCGGCTTCGCGCCGGCCGCTTCGATCGCGCGTCCTTGCCCGCGCGCCGCGGACGCCCGGCCTCGGACCTCGGACGGCGGCGGTCGAGCGCCTGAGCGATCAGCGCCGGAATCTCGGAGGGAATCCGCGCCACCGGCACTCCGGCGGCGGCGAACGCGGCCATCTTCTCGGCGGCGGTGCCGCTGCCGCCCGAGATGATCGCGCCGGCGTGTCCCATGCGCTTTCCCGGCGGCGCGGTCTGCCCGGCGATGAACGCCACCACCGGCTTCTTCACGTGCTTCCGGATGAAACGCGCGGCGTCCTCTTCGTCACTGCCGCCGATCTCGCCCATCAGCACGATGGCGCGGGTCTGCGGGTCGGCTTCGAAGAGCTGCAGCGCGTCGATGAAGTTGGTTCCGATGACCGGATCGCCGCCGATGCCGAGGCAGGTGGTCTGCCCGAGCCCGGCGCGCGTCAGCTGGTGGACGACTTCGTAGGTCAGGGTTCCGCTGCGCGAGACCACGCCCACCGGCCCCGGCTTGCAGATGTGGCCGGGGAGGATGCCGACCTTCGAGAGACCGGGGCTCAGGAGTCCCGGACAGTTCGGGCCGATCAGTCTCGGAGTCGGCGAGGCGCCGTCCTCGGCGCTCGCCTGCTCCCGCAGCCGCGCGACGTGATGATAGGCCGCGAGCGCGTCACGCACCGGCACGCCTTCGGTGATGCAGACGATCAGCTGAATGCCGGCATCGGCGGCCTCGATGATGGCGTCGGCCGCGAACGGCGCCGGCACGTAGATCACCGAAGTATTGGCGCGGGTCTTCGCCACCGCCTCGACGACGCTGTCGAACACCGGCGCGCCGTGCACCGACGTGCCGCCCTTGCCCGGCGTCACGCCGCCGACCACGCGCGTGCCATAGGCGATCATCTGCTGGGCATGGAACGCGCCGTCGCGTCCGGTGATGCCCTGGACCAGCAGCCGCGTGCTCTTGTCGATCAGGATGCTCACGCCGCGGCCTCCTGCGCCTTCGCGATCACCGTGCGCACACCCTCGTCCATGCTGGTGGTGGCGGAGAGCCCGTGCTCGGACAGGATCTTGCGCGCCAGCTCCTCGTTGGTGCCGGTCAGCCGGATCACCAGGGGCACGCGGAGCGGCGACGATTCCAGCGACTGCACGATGCCGCGGGCGACGTCGTCACAGCGCGTGATCCCTCCGAAGATGTTGAACAGGATCGCGCGCACGCGCGACGGCTCGCTCTCGCCGGCGCCGGTGATGATGCTGAGCGCGGCGGTGACCTTCTCCGGATTCGACGAGCCGCCGATGTCGAGGAAGTTCGCCGGCTCGCCGCCGTAGTGCTTGATCAGGTCCATCGTCGCCATCGCGAGCCCGGCGCCGTTCACCACGCAGCCGATGTCGCCGTCGAGCTTGACGTAGGACAGGCCCTTCTCGCGCGCCAGCCGCTGTCCGGCCGACTCCTCGCCGGGATCGCGCCAGGTCGACCACTCCGGATGCCGGAACTCGGCGTTGTCGTCGAGGATCACCTTGGCGTCGAGCGCGAGCACGCGGCCCTCGGGCGTGATCGCCAGAGGATTGATCTCGGCCAGCGTGCAGTCGCCTTCGGTGTAGGCGCGATAGAGCTTGAGCAGGAGATCGGCGGCCTGCGCGACCTCGGATCCCTTGTCGAGCATGGGGCGGAACAGGGCGCGCGCCTGATAGGGCCGCAGGCCCTCGAGCGGGATCGGCTGCCGGATGATCTTCTTCGGGCTCACGCGCGCGACTTCCTCGATTTCGACGCCGCCCTCGGCCGAAAGCATGATGAGCGGAAGCTTCCGGCCGCGGTCGAGGACGATGGAGAGGTAGAGCTCGCGCGCGATGTCGGCGGCCTCGGTCACCAGCACCTTGCGCACCGGCAGGCCCTTGATGGTGAGCGCGAGGATGTCCCCCGCCTTCGCCTCCGCCTCGTCCGGACTCTTCGCGAGCTGAACGCCGCCCGCCTTGCCGCGTCCGCCGGCCTGGACCTGCGCCTTGATCACGACCGTTCCGCCGAGCGTCGCCGCGATTTCCCGCGCCTCCTCCGGCGTGGTCGCGACCCGGCCCGGCAGCACCGGAATGCCGTAGCGCGCGAACAGCTCCTTGCCCTGGTATTCGTGCAGATTCATC
>DATJEP010000089.1:0-2607 GCA_035496475.1 Candidatus Udaeobacter sp. | reverse complement strand
TGCTCCGCCGCGTCGCCGATCAGCGCTGCGAGCTCACCGCGCTCGCGTTTTGAGCCCGCGCAGGTTGCTGCGGTGGGTCCACACCAGGAGCCCGGTGATCGCCACCGCGAGCCACGCGTACGGCGCCGGGCCGCGCATCATCAGGACCACCGCGATCGCGACCGCGCCCGCCAGTGACCCGAGCGCGGGCACGCGTGTCGCCGCGAACACCACCGCGAACACGCCGAGCGCGACCAGCGCGGCCAGCGGCGACAGCACCGCGAACACGCCGAGCGCCGTCGCCACGCCCTTGCCGCCTCGCCACTTGAGCCACGGCGAGAAGCAGTGGCCGAGGATCGCGGCGAGCCCGGTCGACGCGACCGTCCACGGCGCCGCGTGATGGAGCGCGAACCACGTCGGCAGCGCGCCCTTGGTCGAGTCGAGCACCAGCACGATCAATCCCGCGCGCAGCCCGAGCACCCGCGTGACATTCGCGGCGCCGATGTTGCCGCTGCCCTGATGGCGGATGTCGACGCCGCGCCGTCCGGCGAGCAGCACGCCGAACGGGATCGATCCGATCCAGAACGCGCCGACGACGCCGAGCAACCTCATGCCGGAACCCTGACCGCAGGTTCGCCCGCCGTCCACCACCGCCGGACCTGCTCGATCACGCTGGTCCTCGGCAGCGCGGCCGGCAGGCTGGCGACGAACGTCCGGCCGTATCTGCGCGTCACGATCCGCGGATCGAGCACCGCGACGATCCCGCGATCGTCGCGCCGCCGGATCAATCTCCCGAATCCCTGCTTCAGCGCGATCGCCGCCTGCGGCAGCTGGACCGCCACGAACGGATCCGCGCCGCGCTCCGCCGCCAGTCGCATCCGCGCGGCGATCAAGGGATCGGTGTGCGGCGCGAACGGCAGCTTGTCGATCACGACCAGGCTCAGCGCGTCACCCGGAACATCCACTCCCTCCCAGAACGATCCGGTGCCAAGCAGCACCGCGCCGGACGTCGCGCGAAATCGCTCGACCAGCGCGGCGCGCGGTTGATCGCCCTGCACCAGGAGCGGATACGGCACCTTCGCCAGCCGCCGGGCCGCATCGCGCAGCGCGCGATGGCTCGTGAACAGGACAAACGCTCGCCCACTCGTGATCGCGATCAGCTCCTCGATCCGCTTCGCCGCGGCCTCACCGAACTCGTCCTCGCCCGGCTCCGGCAGATCCCTCGGCAGGTACAGCAGCGCCTGCCGGGCATAGTCGAACGGCGACGGCACGACCAGCTCGTCGGCGCGCTCCTCGCCCAGCCCGAGCCGCTCGCGCGTGAACGCGAAGTCATCGGCCACCGTCAGCGTCGCGCTGGTCAGCACCGGCACCGGGCCCGCGTCGAGCACGAGCCGGCGCACCAGGTCACCGACATGCACCGGCGACGCGGTCAGCGTCGTCCCGCTCGGCCGCAGCTCGCCCCAGTACACCCGCGTCGGATGATGCTGCTCCGCCACGCTCGCGAGATCATCCCGCAAGCTCCGCGCGCGCCGCGCGAGCAACCCGAGCACGCTCGCCTTCGGCTCGTCCTCGGCATCCCCGCGCTCCTCGATCATCCGCGCCATCTCCTCGAGCGCGGTGTCGAGCCGGAACCACGCCGCCTGCGCCGCGCCGCTCGCGAACATCCCCGGCGGCAGCGGCACCCGCGTGCCCTCGATCGTCGCCTCGGCACCCGCGCGCAGCAGCGCCTCCCTGGCGACCGCGAACAACCCCACCGCCGCGCGCTCGACGTCGCCGACGACACCGCCATCGAACAGCGGCCCGCTCATCGCGCCCAGCACATCCCGCACCAGCAGCCCGAACCGCATGCTCGAGATCCGCGCCGCGAAGTGCTCGGTCGCGACATCCTCGAGCTGGTGCGCCTCGTCGAACACCACCGCGTCGTGCTCGGGCAACAGCCGCGCGCCCGTCGCCTTCAGCGCGACATCCGCGAAGTACAGGTGGTGATTCACCAGCACCAGGTCCGCGCTCTCCGCCGCCCGCCGCGCCCGCGTCGCAAAACACGTCTCGAAGTGCGGGCACCGCGGCCCGATCCGCGTCTCCGGCGTCACCGTCACGTCGCTCCACACCGGCGCCGACTCGGCCAACCACTCGACCTCGGCGCGATCACCCGTCGTCGTGTGCCGCGCCCACTCGACCAGCGCCCGTACCTCGTCGCCATCCTCGTAGCTCGCGAGCTCGCCCAGTCGGCGCCGACACACGTAGTTCGCCACGCCCTTGACCACCACCGCCTTGAACTCGCGCCCGACGATCCGCCGCAGCAGCGGCACGTCGTTCCGCCAGATCTGATCCTGCAAGGCCCTTGTCCCCGTCGACACCACCACCTTCTTGCCCGACATCAGCGCCGGCACCAGATACGCCAGCGTCTTGCCCGTCCCCGTCCCCGCCTCGACCAGCAGCGCCCGCCGATCCTCCAGCGCCCTCGCCACCGCCGCCGACATCGCCCTCTGCTCGGCCCGATCTTCATACGCGGGCATCTCCCGCGCGAGCACTCCACCCGGCGCGAGCAGCTCGATCACCGCTCCGCCTTCTCGACGTGGCCGCTCTTGCCGCTTCTCCGGTCGAGCTCGTCCCACACCCGCCGGATCG
>DATJEP010000088.1:0-14123 GCA_035496475.1 Candidatus Udaeobacter sp. | reverse complement strand
GAGCAGCAGTGTGCGCGGCCCGACCGGACGATGGCCGAGGATGTCGTGCTCCTGGGTGTTGAACAGGAGCTGGCTCGACTCGGCCACCATGGTCATTCCGGCGAGGAACATGGTCATGCTGCCCATCACCAGCGAGTAGGTGAAGACGTCGACGTCGAGGAACGCGATCATGCCGGTGAACGCGCCCATGATCGCGTAGACGACGATGAGGAAGATCAGCCCGCGCGGCCGGCCGCGGCCGATGCTGCGACGGACCCGGGTGCGGACGCGGAAGATGGTGCGGAGCAGAGCGCCGAGCTGGGCGCGATCCACGGAATCGTGGCCGCTGTCCCATGCCACCGCCCCAGGAGTCGCCGCCGCCGCGCCGGCGGGCGCGCGGCCTCCCACGTTCATTGCGACAGCACTCGCGCGAATTCCTCGGCGCGGGCGAGCAGGTTCGTGGTCGCGGTCAGCTTGTTGAACACGCGCTCGAGCGAGGATTCACCCGTCTGCGCCTCGAGCGAGGCGACCGAGCCGTCGGCGACGATCCGGCCTTCGTGAATGATGATCACGCGCTCCGCCACGCGCTCGACCACATCGAGTATGTGCGAGCAGTAGACGATGGTCTTGCCGTCGCGCGCGAGCGAAGTGATCAGCGTCTTGAACGACAACGCGGCGTTGGCGTCGAGCCCGTTCAGCGGCTCATCGAAGAACACCACGCGCGGGTTGTGAAGCAATGCCGAGGTGATCACGACCTTCTGCCGCATGCCCTTCGAGTATGCCGACATCGGCTTCTCGGTCAGCGTGGCCTGATCGAGATCGAAGAAGCGAGCGAACTGCTCGATCCGGGGGCGCGCCTCGGCCTCGGGAATGTGATAGAGCGCGGCCACGAACATCAGGTATTCGAGCGCGGTCAGGGCTTCGAACACCGCGCCCGACTCCGGCACGTAGCCGACCACGCGCTTCACCTCCAGCGGCTCGCGTACGACGTCGTGGCCTTCGACCTCGGCGGTGCCTGAGGTCGGCGCCAGCATTCCGGTCAGCATGCGGATGGTGGTGGATTTTCCGGCGCCGTTCGGGCCGAGCAGGCCGACGAGCTGGCCGTTCGGGATCTCGAACGAGATGCCCTTCACCGCCTCCTGCGCGCCGTAGCTCTTGGCGAGCTGGCTGACCCGGATCATCGCGACGTCGTCGTGCGGCGCGCGAGCGCGGGCTCGAGCCCGTGCGCCATGCGGTCCGATTGCGCCTGCGGGACCCGGTTCATCGCGTCGTCATGGCGTCCACGCGGCGTCAGGCCCTGGTCGCACGCGACATCAGGTAGCTCTGATGAAGCCGGTTGCCCTTGAAGTACTCCGCCGCCAGCGTTTCGTATTCCTTGCGGAACGTCTCGAGCCGTTCGGGATCCGTGCTCTCGAGCGCGGCCACCAGCTTGATGACCGGCCCGGAGGTGCGCTCCATGCCATGGCGTTGATGCCGGACGCTCAGCGCGGGGTAATACAGAACATCGCGGTCGAAGCGCAGGTCCTTCACGCCGGCTCCCAGACGCTCGCGAATGACGTTGGGATCGCCCCACTGGACCGGCGATGAAACGCCGGCGGGCGGCGGCGGCACGTAGCGGCCGACCAGCGCGAACACTCGCCCGGTGAAGAGCTCGGGCGGCCAGGTCGAGAAGGCGATAGTGCCGCCGGGCTTCAGAACGCGCAGCATCTCGGCGACGCACACGTCCGGTCGTGGCGCGAACATGTGACCGAACTGGCTGAGCACTACGTCGAACTCGCGATCGCCGAAGGGAAGCTGCTCGGCATCGCCCTCGCGCCAGTCGACGTCGAGACCGCCCATGCGCGAGTTCTCGCGCGCGTGCTCGAGCAGCTCGGGCGTGAGATCGAGGCCGCTCACTTTCGCTCCGGCCATCGCCGCGGTGACCGCGACGACACCGGTGCCGCATCCCACGTCGAGCACGCGCTGACCCGCGCGCACCCCGGCGAATTCAACCAGCCGCGCGGCCGCGGGAATGGTGAACGCTTCGTACGCCGAGAAACGCGTCCAAGCCTGCTTCTGTGCCTCCTTGAATGCGTCCAGCGCCTTCAGATCGACGACCGTCACGACATGCCTCCGATGTCCCTTCTATTCCCCGACCAGCTGCTTCAGCGCCGGCGGCACCACGCCCTTTTCCTGCGATGCCTTCATGACCTTGACCGGCACGAGCTTGGCAAATGCTTCGTCGAAGCGCCAGCGCCGCCACTGGCCTTCGAGCCGCACCGTGATGAACTCGCCCTCGATCCTTAGCGGCAGTCCTCGGCGCCGCGATTCGCGCTCGACCAGCGGCGCGAGATCGCGCTGCCATTCATCGACGGTCACCGCCGACAGCACGTTGCCGCGATACTGGGCGTGCTGCATCCGCACCTCGGGATCGAACACGAAGACGCGGCCGGCAGCCGCACCCGACATGAAGAACTTGCCCGAATACGGCCGCGCCTTGAGCGCGAGCTCGCCGCGGGCGTTGGGCTTCCGGAAGCCCATCACGACGTGCAGCGAGTTCTCACCGCCCGACATCAGGTACTCGAACGCGTATTCATTCGGCGAGCCGAAGTGGATCGACTTGAATCCCGGCGCCGGCGTCTTGCCGTCCCCGAGCAGAACCTTGTTCTGACCGGCGGCGGCGAAGCGCGAGCCGGACTCCCAGATGCTGATGGTGCCGCCGTGCGCGGCGTACATGCCGGTGTTCAAGATGTCCTGGAGCACGAAGACGTAGCCGGAGTCGGCCTTGAGGCCGACATGGCTCTGGCCCTGGCCGTAGATCCAGATCGACGCGCCCTCGAGCAGCGCGCCGGCGAAGTCGCCGAACTCGCGGCCATAGAGCTCGATCGTGACGCCCTCTGCCGCGGCGCCGCTCGGGCCGGCGAGATTGGTGCCCACGTAACGGGGACCGCCGATGAAGTCGTAGCCGACGACGTGCTTCCAGCCCAGCCGCACCGCCTCGCTGACGATGCGCGAAGCCGAGTCGAGCTTGAACGACTCGCCGATGAAGCCGGCGAAATCGATCACCAGCACGTCGCGTGCGGCATCCACCGGCGGCGCGAGATCGTCGCGGGTGTCGAGTGTGAGGCGCCCGTAACGACCGACGTTCTTTTTCGGCGCCTTCAGCGCCTGGTAGAGCGGAGGCACCGCATCGAGGATGCGATAGAGCCCGCCCTCCGGCGTGCCGTCGGCGGCGCGTCCCCCGTCGGTCAGATACTCCATGCTGGAGAGCGCCTTGCCGCCGAGGTTCGTGAGCGCGATGCGCTTGCGAACCTCGGTCAGAACGCGAATCGCCACGGCGCGGCGCGGATCGCTTCCCGCCGCGAATGCCGGCAGCGCCTGCTCGACGAGATATCGATAGTCGGCGAAGGTTACGTCGACCGCGCATTCGAGCGTGTTCTCGATCAGCTCGTTGGCCGGCGGCGGGAGCAGATCCTCGGGCCCGAAGACGCGCTGCGCGCTCATCGCGCCCGCACCCTCGACCACGCGACCGAGCTGCTCCAGCCTCTGATCCACGATGTGGGTCCAGCCCGGGTTCGCGGCCGCGACCGCGCGGTCGAGCGGAAGCGTGAGATCGACCTTGGCTCCGGCGCGATCCACCGCGACTTCCTCGCCGAAGCGATTGCGCAGATCGATCGCGCCGCTGCCGGGCTCTGTGAACGCCTCGAACACGCCGCCGTATTCGCGACGGCCGGGGTTGCCGCCCGGACGCATGCTGAAGCGCAGATCGGCGCCGGAGTCGCCCAGCACGCCCTGCTGGTGAAGGATCCGGAGCATGGTGTCGGCGATCTTCGCTTCGCTGCCGTTCGCCACCGCCTGAACGTGCGCCCCGCCGTCGCCGGCATCACCATCGATGGCCCGGTCGCGTGAGACCACGATCTCGTGCGGTCGCAGGAACTTGATGTCCATGTTCTCGCGGAAGCCGACCACGCGGCGCTTCGTGCGCTCGCCGGGCACGCGGCGCGACTCGACGATGGTGAACTTGTAGGGGCCGGTCGGCGTGAGCTGAACGTAGTTGGTCATCAGCAGCCGCAGCTTGGCGCGCCGGATCGGCTCGATCTCCTCGAGATCGAATCCGGTGATCGGCGAGATGATCTGGCTCGCCTCCTCGGTGGTGAGTCCGAGCACGCGACGCGTGAAGTCGACCAGATAGGCGGCGTATTCGGTGTCGGTGAGCGCCTTCCTCTCATAGACCGAGTCGCCGTCGTAGGCCGTGGCGCCGACGCCCATCGAAGAATCGGCGTGGACGTAGCCGAACTCGCCGAGGAACGGCGACGTCGAATCCACACCGACCTGCTCGCCGTTGTGCATGAGGAGCAGGTTGTAGGCCTTGAACGGGTGCGCGCCGGCGGGATTGCCACGGCCCTCGGCATCGATCGCCGGCGAGTTGGTGGGATAGCGATGGTGCATGCCCCACGCGTGCGCATAGAGCGCGGTGGTGCGGAACGTCCGGCCCTTGACCGTGACCTCGACGCCGCCCTGCTCCGCCGCGCCGGGGTAATGCGACCAGAAGCGGTCGAAGTCGAAATACTCCGGAATCGTGTGGGTCCAGCCCGAAATCTTGATCGCGCCGAGATCCTCTCCCATCGACACCACGAAGCCGCGCCGCTTCTCGGCGTACTTCCCGGCCGGCGCGTTCTCCGGACGATGGGTCCGGTAGTAGCGCGAATCGAAGAGATGCGCGAGCGCGGTGAAATACTCCTCGCGCACGTCGTCGACGAACGCGATCAGGCGCTCGCGCGCGGCGGGATAGGGAGTGGCGCCCAGGGCACGATCCAGATCGTCGAGCGCCGCGAGCAGCGCCTTCTCCGGCAGGTCGGAATACTTGGTGGCGCGCTGCAGCCAGTGCGGGCTCTCGAGCAGCGTGCGGCCGTAGCGACGCAGCACGATGGGCTCGAGCTCGACGAAGAAGGTATGGAAGTCGCCGGGATTCTCGCGCAGGTCGGCGTCGCGCCAGCCGTCGTCCCACGCGTACTTCTCGCGGACCGGAAGCCGGAAGTCGCTGAGGCGGTCCTGCACGTCGACCAGAGAAAGCGTTCCGCCCGCCGCGTCGAAGAACCGGCAGCCGGTGAGGTGCATGAGCATCTCGCGCATGGTGTCTTCGCGATCAGGGCCGATGGTGTTGAAGATCAAGCAGGTCTTGTCGCGCAGCGGCGCCGGCGTGAATCCGGCGAAATCGATTCCACCACCGCGATTGTTGCCGCCGTTGAACGAGCGGCATGCCGACTCCCAGATCGCGTGCACCGTCACCGGCTCGCTCACCGCCAGCGATCCGACCCGGCAGGAATCGTGCTCGGCGGACTTCACCGATTGACCGGCCGGATCGTTGGTGACGGCCGGCGACGGGTCGTGCCGCGGCATGACGAGGAGATCGGTGCGGCCGCGAAGCTTGCGGATGTCGTCGATCAGGCGGCCGGCGTCGGCCACGCCGCCCTCGGCATCGAGCGCGCCGTGCTCGTGGTTCAGCGCGTCGATCAGCACCGCGAGCTTGATCAGGTTCAGCACGGTCCAGTTGCGGAACCGCTGGCGCATCAGCGCGCGATCGTTCTGCAGCGTCAGCTCGGGCTTGGTGGTGATGCCGCCGCGCGGACAATCGAGGTGGCAGTTGCCGCACTGATTGCAGCCGAACGCCACCGCCTTGCCGATGCTGGCTTCCATGATCGCGTCGGCGCCGGCGATCAGCACCTTCAGCATGTCGACCTCGCCGCGGAGCCCGCCCGAGGCGAACAGCCGCGTTCCGCCTCCGGCGCCGAATGCGGCGCCGTTGAGATCGCGGATCGGCCTCAGCTCCGCGTTCCGCGCGCGCGGATCGAGCGCCACCTTCTCCATCACCAGCGCGTGGTGGGTGTGCAGGATGGTGCGGAAGATGTCGGGCCAGCCGACGTGCGAGGAATCGGCGTGGTAGTTGCCCGAGCCGCCGAGGCCGGAGTCGATCAGCAGGTAATCGACGACGAAGTTGGACCACATGCCGGCGGCGACGTAGCGGGTGTAGTTGGAGCCGGTGATCTTGATCCCGCAGTGATTGTGATAGAGCAGCCACAACCAGACCTCGGCCGGCATGTCCTCGATCGAATAGATGTCGTGCTTGGGATCGGGCGAGAGCGCGTCGGTCCCGACCGGGATGTTGCGCGCGCGCGCGACGGTCGGCGTCACCTTGGCACCCGAGAGCCGGCCGCCCTTCCCGGGCTTCGCACCCTGGTTGATCTTGATCTCGACGTCGCGCACGCGGCGAAGGTCGGCGGCGTGAATGCCGAAGTGCCCGCTCGCCGCCTGCAGGCTCTCCCACTTCATGTCCTCGTCGCTCTGAAGCCGGAGCGGACCGCCCTCCCCCGACGACGTCATGCTGAGGCCGGCGTTGCCCTCGACCCGCGCCATCAGAAAGTCCTCGGACGCCGCGCCGAGCGAGATGCTGGAGTGATTGACCGGCCCGTGCCACACCGGCTCGCGGAAGCCGAAGCCCGCGATGGTGACGCCGCCCTGCGGCGAGCGCCGGATCGTGACGGCGCCGTCGCGTGACGCGCGCGCCACCGAAAGACCATGGCCCCCGTGATCGCGCGCCGGCAGCTCGGTCACCCGCTCGCCGAGCTCGGGATGGATCGCCCGCAGCCACAGCGACTGATCGCCGTCGAGGAAGCGCTCGATCGCGTGCCCCGGCTCGAGCCGGACTTCGAAGCCGCCGCGGGTGTCGGCGACGAGGTCGACCAGTGCCTCGGAATGGACGACGCGCGCGATGCTGACCCGGGAGCCGGGCGGGACCGCGCCCGGCCGCAGGAATCCGCGAGGCACCGCGAGCGAGACGTAGTCGAGCAGTCGCGGGTCGCGCTTCAGCCGCGCCAGCGACCACTCCAGCGAGGCGCGCGACAGCTTGAGTCCGATCTGATCGAGAGAGAACTCGCCCATGTCGCTCTCGATGAAGAAGTCGTCGGCACCCGGCATGCGCCCCGCCGCCATGCGGTAGATCACCTCGAGGAAATCGCCGTTCAGGTTTCGATTGGTGTTCTCGAGGTGGAAGTTCGCGTCGCGGTACTCCATCACCTTGCCGGCCAGCACCAGCGGCAGGTCGGGGCGCAGCTCGCGCAGCAGCGCGCTCGGCTTGAACACCTCGCGCACCGCCGCCGGAACCGGCTCGGCGGTGACGCGGGTCTGATTGAGCCCCGCGTTCATCGAGCCGAATTCGGGCGTCGCCAGCGCGTCGACCTCGCGCACCCAGTCCTCGGTGACGGTGATCGCCATGGTGTTGCCCGAGGTCTTCTGGATGTCGTCGATTCCCATGCAGGAGAGGAAGTCGAGAATGCTGTGCTGCCAGCAGGTCAGGGTGTCGAGCGCGAGATCGCGGAGCTTCTCCGGTTCGCGCCCGGCGAGCAGCGCAACCACCGGCTCGGGCGGCGCGCCCTGCAGCACGTCGATCAGCTCGGGCAGCAGCGCGACCGAGGCGACGTGGGTCATCGCTCCACCGTTGGCGCCGAGCAGCACGGCTTCGTAGACCGTGGCCGCCGAGGCCTGGGTGTCGGTGTCTCCGCCCGCCGAGACCAGCTGAACCCGCGCGCGCAGGAAGCGCGCCTTCAGGAACGCGTCGATGCGTGGCGTCAGCCGGTAGGATTTCTCGGCACCGGAGTGGTAGTGGATCATCGCCACGCCCTCGAGCTTCACGGCGCTTTCGATCGCGGCGAGGAACGCGGGCTCGCCGGCGAAGTCGCCGCGCCGGATCCAGATCGAGATCCAGAGCCGCGGATTGATGCGCCGTAGCGTCTGGACCGCGCGCTCGAGGCCGTCCTGCCAGGCGATCTCGGCGATCCCGGCGGCCGCGATCAGCTCGGTCAGCGAGGAATCGGCGGCGCCGCGCTCGAGCGCGTCGGCATGGCGGGCTTCGAGCCTTGGAATGATGGCCGCGCCGTGGGCACGCAGCGCTCCCGCCTGCGCGACGAAGCGATCCGCCTCGATCACCACGCAGGTGCGGGTATGAAGATCGGCCTCCTCGTTCGCCGACGCGATCGCCTCGAGATAGGCGACCTCCATGCGCAGGCCATCGGACCAGGGCAGAGGTCCGACGATCATCGGCAGATCGAGGCGCACCGATTCCAGCGTGGCCTGGGTCGATCCATCGGCGGTGCGGAACAGGACGGCGGGCTGCTTCCGCACGATGTCCCACGCCGTCGAGAACTCTTCGCGCAGCCCGTCGTTGGCCGGATGCGTGATCGCGGCGTGTGAGAAGTAGGAGCGCCAGAACCCGTAGTGCCACGCCGCGCCGAGCGTGAGCGGCTCGGTGCGGAAACGCTCCTTCAGGACCTTGTCGAGGTCGAACGCGGTGATCTCGAGCTGCGGAACGTCGCGCGAGACCCGCGAGTAGCGCGCGAGGAACTCCCGCCCGCGCTTGCCGCGCGGCAGCTTCCAGAACGCCTGCTCGTCGAGGCCGCTCCTCTGGAGCAGGAAGCCGAGCAGCTCGCGCTTGCGCGCACGATCGTCGACCCGCGGGCTCTCGGGATCGACGATCAGCGTCAGCAGGTCCTCCCACAGCTCGATCTGCGAACGGAAGTCGCCGTCGATCTCGGAGCGGGGCGAGCGCCGGGTGGTGCGGGCGCCTGCCGGCGGTGCTCCTTCCGCGCCGGTGCCGCGGCGCAGCTCCGGTCTCAGCGACTCGATCCCGATCGTCATTTCCTGCCGAACTCCTCGAGCGCCACGAACCAGTCGCGGGTGGGCGCTTCCATCACGCGCAGCGTCTGGCCGCCGTTCGCGTCGTTCGCCGGGCAGACCTCGACGCAGGTGCCGCAGCCGATGCAGCGATGCTGATCGGTGGTGATCCAGCGCGGATCGGCGCCCTCGAATTCGCGGTTGGCCTGGGTCGGACACACCGACACGCAGGCCCCACAATGAATGCAGCTCGCCGCCGGTCCGGCATCGTTCTCGGCGCGCAGCAGGATGAAGCGATCGACGCCGGCGAGCGACGCCGGTGCGCGCTTCTGATAGCCGCCCGGACGCACGTGCAGGAAGTCGCGCAGGTAGCGCGTCGAGCTGCGAAGGCGGGCGATGATCGCGGCGTGACGCTCGCGCTGATAGGGGCGCGTCGCGTTCGACACCGTCTGCATCGTTTCATAGAGCGGCAGGTGCGGAATGCCGGCCTGACAGACTTCCTCGCAGTTCCCGCAGCGCATGCAGAGATCGAGCAGTGTGGTCACCGTCTCCGGCATCGCCACGCCGCCGTGCATCGCCTCACCGGCGTGGGTGAGCATCTGCGGCAGCCGGATCTTCGACTCGTGGAAGATCGGGCACACGCTGTTGCATTCGCCGCAGTTCACGCAATGGAGCGCGCGCGCCGAGGCCGCCTGGTTGGGCTCGAGGGCGGGCGGCACGGCTCGATCCGGCGTGACCGGCGCGACACCGAAGGTGGCGCCGACCTCGGCGACGTCGCCGCGGCCGCTCGCCGTGCCGGGCAATGCGCGCAGCGCTCCGCGAACGAAACGCGCGAGGAACGCCAGTGGCGAATCGATCAGGCGCCGCGTGAAGCCGACTCCCGGCACGTAGACCGCGGCGAACAGCGCGCCGAGCGCGCCGCGCAGTCTGAGGCCGAAGAGGACGCCGCGATTCAGGTAGGAGGTGGGGTCGAGCGCGCGCTTGAGCCCGCTCATGCGCGCCGCGCCGTCCTTGCCGAAGCGTCGCGTCAGGTACGGCGACTGCCACCGCCCGAGCACGTAGGGCCGGCCGCGATGATGCTCCATCGCGAGATCGAGCAGCGCCGGCGCCGCCATGATGTCGACCGCGTAGCTTCCACGCCGGTGGTCGAGCAGGTAGCCGGCGATGACCAGCGTGCTGCCGTCCGCGAGGTAGTAGACCTCGCCATCGAGCTCGAGCCCGGCGCGTCGCATCAGCCGCTCGGCGCGCGGCAGGAAGCGCGGCACCTCGTCGGCCGGCATCACGATCTCGGCGGCGAGGAGTCCCGGCCCGAGCCGCTTGACCTGCATCGGGCGGAAGCGCTCGGCCGCGAATCGAACGCTCTCCGGCCCGAGAACGTGCGGCGAGCCGGGACAGTCGCGAAGCCGCGCCGCGAACGCGCGGGCCGGCTCGAGCGAGAGAAAATCGATGAAGAGATACGCGCCGCCATGTGCCGAGCTCTTCGAGACCGAGTGCGCGCCCAGCTCCGCGGGACCGGCGATCCGCTTCCACGGCAGGTGCGCGTCCGAGGACAGCGCGGCGGGATGCTTCTTCCACTCGCGCGAATCTTCATCGGCCCACACCCGCACGGTGTGATGGAGATGCGAGCCGGAGAGGAACTTGATGTTCGCCGGCCGCGACCGGGTGCCGGCGGCATCGCCCGCTCCCGGCGTGTCGAATCCACTCGCCCACGCCGCGGCCTCGAGCGCCGCGGCATCGCTCGCGAATTCGAGCAGGAACGCGCCGACTTCGGGCCGCGGCTCGATCGCGACCGTCAGGTGAACGAGCAGGCCCAGCGTTCCCTCGCTGCCGGCGAGGTCGGCCAGCTTCATCGGCGGATAGCCGTGCGCCTCGAACCAGCTCCCCGCTTCTTCGGGCGCGAGGGTGCGGCGATGACCGCCCTCGCCCGGCGCGTCCAGCCGCCCGTCGTCGTGAAAGCGGACGTGATCACCCGACGGAAGCAGCACGTCGGCGGCGCGGACGCTGTCGAGCGCGCGGCCGTGGCCGAACGCGTTCATGCCGATTCCGCCGGTCACGAACCAGCCGGCCAGTGTTCCGCCGAGATTCGAGGGATAGACCTTGAGCGCGAAGCCGCGCTCGGACAGGCGCTGATGAATCGTACGCAGGCGCGCGCCCGCGCCGATCACGCACACGCCCGCCGCGGCTTCGATGTCGATGAGGTCGAGTCGCGAGAGATCGAGCACCAGCCCGCCGTCGTTCGGGATCGCTCCGCCCATCGCGGTGGAAGCGGCGCCGCGCAGGGTGACGGGAACGCCGGCCTCGCGCCCCCACCGCAGCGCGCGAGCGCACTCGGCGAGATTGACGGGCTGGAAGATCAGGTCCGGCACGGCGCGCGTCAGCGTGCGGGTGAAGAGCTTCCCGAAGTAGACGTTCTGGTCGCGGTCGGCTTCGGCGCGCAGGAACCCATCAGTGACGACGCGATCCCTCAGCGTGAGAGCGGGGCCGTCGCCGCTCGGCTCCTCCGACAGCGCCCGGATCAGTGACGCGGCGAGCGCGAGCGTGCCGGCCGGGGCCTTGCGCCCCCCGACCGGAACGCCCTCGTCGAAGAAGAAGTTGAGATCGGGGATTTTTTCGCGGGTGGCCAGCAGGCGCTGATCGGGATTGAGCCTGTTGAAGGCGTCCAGCGACTGTCCGATCGCGCGCTCGAAGAAGGAGTCGGTCATCCGTCCGTTCGGGAGTGCGACACCGCCGGAGAGTCTCTCGGAACCCTCGTGTGCGGCGCCCGCGTCCGGCCTCAGGGTGGGCCGTGAACCGAAGGAATCTATCAGATCGCGATCAGACCGGCACAATCGCCGCGAGTCGATCCCGCATCGAATCGCCTTGGCCGCGCCCGGACCCACAGCGTAAACTCGGAACGGCGTTCGCGCGCCGCCGCAGCGAGGTTGCGATCGCGGGATCCTCGCGGATCTTCAGGCTCGGTGGTCCCCGGAGTCTGCTCCATGAACCGGACGTTGGAACGCCTGATGTCATGCCTCCGCTGCGCCGCGATCACCGTCCTGGCGTTCAGCGCCGCGATCACGCTCGCCACCCCGGCGCGGGCCATCAACCTTCCCGACGGCTTCGTCGACGATGCGATCTTCAGCAGCTTCGACCTGCCGACCAGCATGGCGTTCATACCGGATGGCCGGCTGCTGGTCACCGAGCAGCTCACCGGCAACGTCCGCATGAT
Source organism: Candidatus Udaeobacter sp. (assembly GCA_035496475.1). GTDB lineage: Bacteria > Eisenbacteria > RBG-16-71-46 > RBG-16-71-46 > RBG-16-71-46 > JACOSU01. The sequence goes on along the minus strand of DATJEP010000088.1, from coordinate 2,290 downwards.
CGTGAACGGACAGATCGCGACCAAGGATCCGATCTTCACCGTCCCCGGGGTCAGCCAGGGCTACGAGCGCGGCCTCGAGGGCATCGCGGTCGACAACGGCTGGCCGGCGAAGCCCTACATCTACGTGTTCTTCACCGGTACCGATGCCGCGATTCACATCGTTCGATACACCGCGAGCGGCGACCTGCTCAATCCCAATGGCGGGAATCTCACGCTCTCGACCCCGCTGACGCTGATCGACGACGTGCCGGACCTGGATCCGGTGCACAACTCGGGCTGCCTGCGCGTGTCGTCCTCCGGCTATCTCTTCGCCAGCTTCGGCGACGACATGGATCGCTGCCAGGCCCAGGACGTCACCTCGCTGCACGGCGCGATCGTGCGACTGCGCATCGACGACCTGCCCGCCGGCGGTGGAGGCCAGGTGCCGCGCGCGTTGCTGATTCCGGCCGGCGGCAATCCCTACGCCGCGAATCCGGACAGCAATGCGAAGCTGGTCTGGGCCTATGGATTCCGGAATCCGTTCCGCTACCAGATCGACCCGGCCACCGGAAAGATCTACGTGGCCGATGTCGGCCAGGACACCGCCGAGGAGATCGACGAGATTCCGGTTGGCGGCGGCGGCGACTATGGCTGGCCGTTCCGCGAGGCGAACCACATCATGTCGCCGACCGGCTGCTCCGAGCCCGGCGGTCCCGGCAACAGCAGCTACATCGCGCCGATCGTCGCGTTCGATCACACCTCGATCGACGACACCAACGGCATCGTCATCACCGTGGCCGGCGTGTATCAAGCCGCCACCGGGGGCGCGAACAACTGGCCGCTCGCGTATCGCGGCGACCTTTTCTACGGCGAGTACTTCAACGGCTTCATCCGCCGCGCTCATTTCAACGGCGTGTCCTGGGTGCCTGCCGCGCCCGATGCCGGCCAGCCCACCTCGACCGAGTGGGCCACCGGGATTCCGAGCCAGGTCGACTTTCAGATTGGCCCAGACGGCAGCATGTACTGGCTCGCGCAGGGAACGCAGTGGGATCCGACGCCTCAGACCGGACTCCTTCACCGCATTCGCTACGCGCCGAACGTGATTCCACCGCCGCCTCCGCCCCAGCAGATCACGGGTATTCACGTCACGCCGAATCCATTCGCCGCGACCTCCGACATCTCGTTCGACATGTCGTCCCCGTCGCCGGTGCATCTCGCGATCTTCGATCTCAACGGCCGGCGCGTCCGGCGGCTGCTCGACGGCGAGACGCCCGCGATCGATTCCAACGGCTTCGCGCACGCGACCTGGGACGGACTCGACGACCACGGCCGTCGCGTTCGGTCCGGGATCTATCTCATCCACCTCGAGAATCGAGGCCGCGACGTCGAGGCCCGCATCGTGCTGGTGAAGTAACGGGCTTGACCTCGACTTGAACACGCGTTGAACGCCCGCGCGTGGATTGAAGATCATTCCTTCAAACGCGCCGTTTCGATTCGCAATGCAGGCCGATTCCTCAAGCCCCGCAACACCCTGCTGGCGCGCTCCCCGTGGCACCTTTCCTGCAGCCCAAGTCCTGTCTTCGAAGCGTCCGCACCGATTCGACGCGGGCGTGAGCATGCTCACTGAAAGGAGACAGCCATGAAGAACGAAACGAGCCATGGAATCTTCGAGACCGCGAAGAACGGCGTGATCGAGACCGTGAGAGGTACGGGCGACGTCGCGAAGGCCGTGATCGAGACCGTCGCCAGCACGCTGACGACCGGCATCCGCAGCACGGGTCACGTGGGAATGGCCGGAGCGCAGACCATCTCCGGCGTCGTCGGCGGAGTGATTCACGGCGTGACCGAGGTCGGCAGCGATCTTGGCGCCGCATCGAAGGGCATCATCATCGGCACGCTGCGTGGCACGCGCCAGACCGGCACCGAGCTTTTGGATACGATCGCCGAGACTTCGGGCTCGGTGATTCGCACCACGGCCGAGGTCGGCGGCGACGTCGGCAAGGCGGCGCGCGGGCTGGTCGAGGGCTCGATTCAGGCTTCGCGCGAGATCGGCGTGAGCGCCGAGAAGGCGGCCTCCGCGGCCGCCAACGGAGCGCTCGACGCGGCGAGCGAGGTCGGCACCACGGCGATCAAGTCGGTTCGCGACGCGCTGAGCGGCACGATCTCCGGCGTGAAAGTGGTGCTGAGCGAGCCATTCAAGGCGAAGAAGACGCGAGCCGCGCGCGCCTAGCTTCCAATCGAAACACGAGCGCCCGGGTGAACGACTCACCCGGGCGTTCGCGTATGGCGTCCGTCAGAGCAGCGGCGTGAT
>DATJEP010000087.1:0-22423 GCA_035496475.1 Candidatus Udaeobacter sp. | reverse complement strand
CAGGATGCGGTACCGCTCGAGCGGGCCCAGCGTGGCGCTCGCGAACTCGGCCCGCACCTGCCGCTGCATGAACGACCGCTCCGCGCTCCACACCGAGTCGGTCACCGAGACCTTCTCCTTCACCATGGTGCGGCGCAGATCCGACCAGTCCCCCTCGCTCAGCGTGAACGAGCGGTCCAGGCTCTGCGGCGTCCACTTCTTGTCAGGGTGCTGGGAGATGTAGTGCGTCGCCCACACGAAGAACACGCGGTTGTTGATCATGTCGATCTCGGGCCGCGTCAGGTTCGGCGGATCCTTGATCAGCACGTCGGGATAGATCCCGCCGCCGCCATAGACCACGCGTCCGGACGGCGTCTTGAACTTGGGACGCGTCGCCAGCACCGAGTCGCTCGGCACGTCGTCTTTGAAGGCATCCTCGACGTAGTCCTTCTGGTCGGTGAATTTCGAGTAGTCACGCTGGATCAGGCGCCCGCTCGGCGTGTAGTAGTGCGCGATGGTGAGCAGCAGCTTCGATCCGTCGTTGAGCCGGAACTGATTCTGGACCAGACCCTTGCCGAAGGAATTCGTGCCGGCGACGATGCCGCGATCGAGATCCTGGATCGCGCCGGAGACGATCTCGGCCGCCGACGCGCTGCCGTGATCGATCAGCACCACCACCGGAACGTCGCCGCTGATGCGCGGGCGCTCGTCGCTCTTGTAGTCGGCGTTCGCGCTCGGAATCCTTCCGCGCGTGTAGACCAGCAGCTTCCCGGGTGGCACCAGCTGATCCAGCATGTCGACGGCTTCGGCGAGCAGGCCGCCGCCGTTCGAGCGCAGATCGATCAGCAGCTCCTTCATGCCCTGATCGTGCAGCTTGCCGAGCGCGGTCTCGAGCTCCTGACCGGTGGTCTGGGCGAAGCGCACGACGCGGACATAGCCGACGCCGGGCCGGATCATGTAGGCATAGGGCACGCTCTCGATCGGAATCTTGGCGCGCTCGATGTTGAACACCATGGGATCGGGCAGATTCTCGCGTTCGATCGTGACCTGGACCTGGCTGCCGGTCGGGCCGCGCAGCATCTTGAACACGTCATCGTTGGTCAGGCCCTTCGCCAGCGGCTTGCCGTCGACGGCGACGATGCGGTCCCCGGCGCGAATCCCGAGGCGGAAGGCCGGCGTGCCCTCGAGCGGCGAGATCACGACGATCTTGTTGTCGCGCAGCTCGAACTGAATGCCGATGCCCGAGTATTCGCCGTGGAATTCCTCGTCCATCCGCTCGGCGCGCTGCGGCGGCAGGTACACGGTGTGCGGATCCAGCGACTTCAGCATGCCGTCGATCGCGCCCTTGATCAGCTTCTGATTGTCCGGAGGCTCGACGTAGTTGTTCTGCACGAGGTAGAGGATCTGCGAGAAGAGATCGAGCTGGCTGCGCAGATCATCGGTGGCGTGCAGGCCGCGCGCGAGGCCGAAGCCGAGCGACAGCGAAAGCGCCATGCCCGCGAGCAGCGGGCCGAACGAGCCACGGCGGCGGGCGGGCCGGTCCGTGGGCGGACCAGGCGGGTTGCGACGGAAGAACGGCATTCGAATCTCCGGACGATCGTTGAGTTTCAGGCGGACGGCGCGCGACTCGCGAGGCGGCTGAGTCGCTGCACAGCCGCTTCAAGAGTCTCACGCCGACGAGCGAAGTGGAAGCGCAGCCGCTGCCGTCCCGCCGCGGGATCCGAATAGAAGCTCGACCCGGGCACTGCTGCCACGCCGACCTCCGACACCAGGTGTCGCGCGAACGCGACGTCGTCCTCGAAGCCGAAGCCGGAGATGTCGGTCATGACGTAATACGCTCCGTGCGGCACAAAGGCTTTGAATCCCGCGGCCTCGAGCGCCGGCACCAGGTAGTCGCGGCGCTCCCGATACCGCGCCGCCAGATCCCCGTAGTAGTTATCGGCCCATCCCAGGGCCACCGCGACCGCTTCCTGAAGCGGCGCCGGAGCGCCGACGGTCAGGAAGTCGTGAACCTTTCGGATGGCATTCGTAAGATCAGGTGGCGCGAGGCACCAGCCCACGCGCCACCCGGTGACGCTGTAGGTCTTCGATGCGCCGCTGATGCTCACGGTTCGCTCCCGCATGCCCTCGAGCGAGGCCAGCGGGATGTGCTCGAGCCCGTCGTACAGGATGTGCTCGTAGATCTCGTCGGTGACCGCGATCACGTTCCAGCGCCGGCACAGCGCGGCGATGTGCTCGAGCTCGGCGCGCGTGAAGACCTTGCCGGTGGGATTGTTCGGGCTGTTGAGGACGATCGCCCGCGTGCGGCTTGAAAACGCCGCTTCCAGCTCGGCCGGATCGTAGCGCCAGTCCGGCTCGCGCAGGCGGATGAAGCGGGGCTGCGCGCCGCAGAGGATCGCGTCGGGGCCGTAGTTCTCGTAGAACGGTTCGAACACGATGACTTCGTCGCCGGGATCGACCAGCGCCAGCAGCGTGGCGGCCATGCATTCGGTCGATCCACAGCAGACCGTGACCTCAGTCTCGGGATCGTAGGAAAGACCGGTGAATCGCCGCGTCTTTTCGACCAGGGCGTCGCGGAGCCGCTTGGCGCCCCAGGTGATGGCGTATTGATTGATGTCGCCGCGCGCGGCCTCGGCGGCCGCCTCCTTCAGCTCGGGAGGCGCCGGGAAATCCGGGAACCCCTGGGCGAGATTGACGCCGTCGTGCCGTTGGCAGAGGCGTGTCATCTCGCGGATCACGGATTCGGTGAAGCGGAGGCTGCGCTGGGACACCGGTGGGCGGGACATGAGTCTCGTGAGTTTAACGCTCGAGCAGGCGGCTCCCAACCGCCGTTTCGCACCAGCGCCGGGTTTCGGATTCCCGCTGCGCCGATGTAGCTTTCCGGCGTGGACGCTCAACGCGGCATCGCGCGCCGCATGGTCATCGGGCTGCCGTCGAACGGCCTCTCTCCCGCCTGGGAGCGCGACTTCTCCGCGTATCCCGCGGCCGGTGTCATTCTCTTTCGCCGCGATTTCGAAGACCTCGAAGCGCTGCGGCGCCTGACCGCGCGCCTGCGCGAGCTGGCGCGGCCGCGACGGATCTTCATCGCGGTCGACGAGGAAGGCGGCTTCGTCTCGCAGCTGGCCGGCTCGCTGACCGTGCCGCCCAACGCCGCGCTGCTCGCCCGCGGCGCGAAGCCCGGCGACATCGAGTGGGCGAGCCGCGTCACCGGTGAGCGCCTGCGCTCGCTCGGCATCGACTGGGTGTTCGCTCCGGTCGCCGACGTGCACTCGGAACGGCGGAATCCGGTGATCGGACCACGCTCGTTCGGCGTCACGCCGGAAGAGGTGAGCCGCGCGCTCGGCGAGGCGGTGGAGGGATTCGCGGCGGCGGGCGTGGCGTCGTGCCTCAAGCACTTCCCGGGACACGGCGACACCGAGGTCGATTCGCACCTCGCGCTGCCGGTCTGCCGCGCCGATCGAGCGACGCTCGAGCGCCGCGAACTGGCGCCGTTCCGCGCCCAGCTCATCGCGGACTCGGTGATGACGGCGCACGTCGTCTATCCGGCGCTCGATCCCGAGCGCCCGGCGACGATGTCCCGCGCGATCGCCCACGACCTGCTGCGCGGCGAGCTCGGCTTCCCCGGCGTCTCGATCACCGACGCGCTCGAGATGAAGGGCGCGAGCGGAGCGCTCGGCCTGACCGAGGCGGCGCGGCTCGCGCTCGAAGCCGGATGCGATCTCCTGCTGTTCGCGTTCCACGACGAGGAGGTGCGGCGGGTGCGGCTCGAGCTGGCGAAGATGCTGGTCGATCAGCGGCTCGAGCGCGCCAACTTCGACGCGGCGCGGGAGCGACTGGCGGCCTTCGATCGCCGGCGTCCCGAGCCGGACGCGATGGAGCTCTCGCGCCCGATCGAATCGCTGACGCCGCCGGACTTCGAATCGCGACTCGAGGGCATCATCGAGCGCGGGATCCAGATTCGCGGCGAGCTGCCGGCCGCCGCGGGGCCGCTCGAAGTGATCGAGGTGGCGAGCCGCGTGCCCCTCGATCCGGCCGCGATCGACGATCTCAAGCGCCGCTGCGAGGCGAGGCCGACCGCGCTGGTCGCGCTCGCCGCCGACGCCTTCCTCGATGAGGTGCCGGAGGCCGCCCTGCGCGTCTCGGCGCTGGACGCCACGCCGCTCACGCGCCGCGTGGTGGCGAAACGGCTGGAGACGCTGACGCGCAACGCCGGCGCTCCGCGCTGATCCCGATCAGCGCGAAGCCGAACGCGGCCGTCGACGTTCTCGGGCGCAGCTAGAACGCGAAGTGGACCTGCAGGAAGCTCTGCGTCTCGTCGTCGAATCCGTACGCGGTCTCGTCCTTGTGATCGATCCTGCGCACCGCCGCGCGCAGCTCGGCGAACGGCACCGGCACCCATTCCGCTTCGATCGAATAGCGTTCGTGTGTCGCGGCGGCGCGAACCGTCGGGTCGCTGCTGCGATCGGTGACCAGGTGATCCCAGCGCACGCGCGCATTCCACGCACGACGCGGTGAGACATCGAGCTCGGCGTAGCCGGCCAGGAGATTCGTCTTCGGCCCGCTCGCCATGCCGGGAACGATCGGTTCGAGCTCGTCGGTGCCGGCGGCCACCTCGCCCAGCGCGACCACCGGACCGTAGTGCGTGAGGCCGTAGTAGCCCCAGCGCGTGGCGCGCTGCACGCCGGAGAAGCTCTCCTTGCGGTAGTCGTCGTAGAACGACACCGCGCCCTGATACCAGGACGAGTTGTAGCCGAGCTTGATCGCCTTCGCTCCCGCGTACTGCCCGGAGAGCACGTCGGCCTCGCCGTTGGTCATCGCGATCCGGCCGAAGATGCCGGAATGGTCGGCGCCGACCTCCACGCCCATGTCGGGATAGCGCGAGTCGTAGGGAAGGAATCCGGTCTGGGTCGAGAAGTCGAGGAAGCCGTTCCGTGTCGCCACGGTGTGATCGTCCTGCCTGAGACCGAACGGCACGCGGAATCGTCCGACCTTGATATAGGCATCCGCCGGGAAGCCCGAGATCAGACCGAAGCCTTCCTTGTTGCGCACCGAGTTCGACGGACCTTCGGAGAACGCGTCGAAGGAATAGACCAGGGTGAGCCGGCGGTGCGGCTGGAACGCGAGATGGATCGCGTTCTCCATGTTGAAGAAGCCGAGGCGATCGAGTGAATCCTTCTTCACCGTGCTGTTGGTGATCAGCATGAAGCGCTGATTCACGCCGAAGTAGAGCGGCGTGTTCTCGCCGATCCGATTCACGATGTTGAGGTCGTGCCACGGACTCAGCGTGTCGGGATCGGCCTCGAGCGAATGGCGATTGCGCGCGAACGAGAAGCCGTATTCGTTGCGGGGACCGCCTCCGTTCGGATCGAAGTGGCAGGTGCCGCACATGAGGCCGGTGCGCGCGGCGAACAGCGGAACCGTCGCCGCCGGGCGAACGAGGAGCGGTGTGAGCGAAGCGATGAGCAGAAGAAGGGGAAGCGCGCGCAACCGTCGAGACATCACGTCCTCCGCGTCGGGTCCTGTCGCTGCTGGATCGCGCGGATCGCGTGAAGCGCTTACTTCCGCGGCGAGGCCGGGCGGCGCGTTCGTCCGTGTCCTCCGCCTCCGGGGCTGGCGACGGTTAGCACCGCGCCCGCTTTGAGGTCAACGTGGAACTTCCCGCCGAGGCGCCGAATCACCACGGACGCGCCGGATCGTTTCGAATCGGATCGCACGCGCGTGCGCGAACGACGTGGCTCGCGCAATTCGTTCACTCCTACCGAACCTGGACCACCGCCCGCGAGCCCATAGGGCGGCCGCGCGCGACGCTCGCTCATCACCGTGACGCTGGTATCGGCGAGGAGCTCGACCTCGCGAATCAGACCGTCCCCTCCGCGCCAGCGTCCCGCGCCGCCGCTGCCGCGACGAATCCGCATCGAGCGCACGCGCAGCGGATACGCGTGCTCCAGCGATTCGATCGGCGTGTTGCGCGTATTCGTCATGTGCGCCTGCATCGCCGACGCGCCGTTCCATCCGGGTCCGGCGCCGTGACCGCCGCCCAGCGTCTCGTAGTAGGCGAACGGCGCGTCGCGCCGTGGATCCCATCCGCCGATCAGCAGATTGCTCATGGTGCCGTAGCTCGCCGCGGGAATCCGCTCCGGCAGCGCGCGAGCGAACGCGCCGAGCACGACGTCGACGATGCGCTGCGAGGTCTCGACGTTGCCGGCGGCGACGGCGGCCGGCGGCCGCGCGTTGACGACCGATCCCACCGGGGCGATGACGCGGATCGACCGGAACACTCCGTGATTGACCGGCAGCTCGCGCCCGATCACGACGCGCACCACGTAAAACACCGCGGCCTGCGTCACCGGCTGGACGGTGTTGACGGGCCCCGCGACCTGCGGGCTCGAGCCGGTGAAATCGACGGTCAGGCCGCCACGCCCGAGGGTGAGCTTCGCCGCGATGCGCACCGGTCCCGAGCCGAGGCCGTCGTCATCGAGCGCGTCTTCGAATCTCCACGATCCGGGCGGCAGGCGCCGGAGCGCCGCGGCGATGGCGCGCTCACCGTGACGGATCAGCGCGGATGCCGAGGCACGCAGCGCTTCCCGCGAGCGGCGTGCCGCGAGATCGGCGAGTCGTCTCGCTCCGGTGGCCTGGGCGCCGAGCTGCGCGGCGAGGTCGGCGCGGCGCTCGTCGGGCGTGCGTACGTTCGCCAGCACGAGCCTCAGCAGATCGGTATCGATCCGACCGCCGCGGACCAGGCGCACCGGCGGAATCCGCACGCCTTCGGCGTAGATCTCGCGCGCGAGCGGCATCGAGCCCGCCGCCGCGCCACCGATGTCGGCGTGGTGCGCGCGGCTCGCGACGAAGAAGTCGGGAGCGCGGCCGCCGAGGAAGACCGGCGTGACGAGCGTGACGTCGGGCAGATGCGTTCCGCCGGCGAAGGGATCATTGAGAATGATCGCATCGCCGGGCGCGAACGGCGCGAGATCGAGGGCCGCGACGGCCGCCGCGGGCATGCTGCCGAGATGCACGGGTATATGCGCGGCCTGGGCGATCAGCCGCGCGCGTGAATCGAAGATCGCACAGGAGAAATCGAGGCGCTCGGTGATGTTGGGCGAGTGCGCGGTGGCGGTGAGCGTCGCGCCCATCTCCTCGGCGCAGGCGGCGAAGAGACCCTGATCGAGCGCGAGCGAGACCGCGTCGCGCCGGGTCGAGGCGCGGGATCGTGATGCGCGGTCTCTCGTCATCGCGGTCGGGTCACGACCACGGCGCCGCTCGAATGCACGCGTCCGGCCCAGCCGCTCGCGATCCACAATGTCGCGCCTTCATCCACCACGACAGCCGGTCCCTGGATGCGCCGGCCGACCGCGAGCGCGGAGCGATCGATGACCCGCGCCCGGCGCCACGCACCCTCCTCCCGCACCCGCGCTCGTCGCTCGCGCGCGCCCGAGACGGCTCGGCGCGGCGCCCGTGCCAGCGGCTCGGGCGCGGCGACGCCGCGCGCTTCCACGGTCACGATCTCGATCGCCGCGCTCGAGTTCGAGAAGCCGAAACGCCGGTCGTGCGCGGCATGGAATCGCGCCGCGAAGTCGCGCGCGTCGGGCAGCTCGAGCTCGTGGGCCTGCCCGCGGTAGCGCGCCAGCACCCAGCGCTCGATTCGAACTCCCGCGCGGCTCGCGCGATCGAACTCCGTTCGAACCGCGCGCTCGAGTCCGACGAAGGCGCGCTCGATGCGCGGGCGATCGCGCGCGTCGCAGAGCAGGGAGCGGCTGCGCTCGCGCCGGGATCCACCCGCCAGGGCGCCGACCGCCGACAGCACGCCGGCGTGCCGCGGAAAGACGACGGCGGCGCAGTCGAGCGCGGCGGCGAGCGCGCACGCGTGCAGTCCCCCGGCGCCGCCGAACGCGACCAGCGCGGCGCCGCGCGGATCATGACCGCGCTCGACCGAAACGCGGCGCAGCGCCGCTTCCATCCGCGCTTCCGCCAGCGACGCCACGCCCAGGGCGGCGCCCGTCGCATCGCGAGAGAGCCCGCGCGCCAGCTTCGCCATCGCGCGCGACGCCGCATCGCGATCGAGGTCGAGCGCGCCGCCGGCCAGAGAGTCGAGCGGGAGCCGGCCGAGCACGACCATGGCATCGGTCAGGGTCGGCGGACCGCCGCGGCCATAGCAGGCCGGGCCCGGATCGGCGCCGGCGCTCGCCGGCCCCACCTCGAGCAGTCCGGTCGGGCCGAGGCTCGCGATCGATCCCCCTCCCGCGCCGACCGTGTGCACGTCGAGCACCGGCAGCAGGATCGGGAAGCCGGCGATCTCGCGCGCGCGGCGGCGCGGCAGATCGCCTTCGACATAGGCGCAGTCGGTCGAGGTTCCACCGACGTCGAGAGTCAGCGCACGCGTGAATCCGCAGGCGCGCGCGGCGTCGCGCGCCGCCCGGAGCCCGCCCGCCGGCCCGGAGAGCAGCTGACGCACCGGCTCGTCGGCGGCGCGTCCGGCCGGCGCGGTGCCGCCGTGCGAGAGCACGATCTCGAGCCGGGCACGGGACTGCCGGGCGAGCGCGCGCAGATAGCTCGAGACGCGCGGCACCAGGTACGCGTTGACGACCGTGGTCGCGATGCGCTCGTACTCGCGCACCTCCGGACACAGCCGCGAGGCGCGCGAGATCGGCACGCCGAGCGTTCCAAGCGCGCGCTCGAGACGCCGCTCGTGGCGATCGTGCGCCCACGCATGAAGAAGACCAATCGCCAGCGTCTCGGGCCGCGAGCGTCGCGCGTCGCGGATCGCGTCGCGAATGGCGCGCGGCGTCAGCGCGCGCAGCGCGCGTCCATCGGCTCCAACGCGCTCGTCGACTCCGATCCGCCGCCCGGCGGGAACGAGCGGAGGCGTTCGCGCCGGAGCGATGGCGTAGAGATCCGGCCGATCCTGCCGGCCGACCTCGATCACGTCTTCGAAGCCGCGCGTGGTCAGCAGCGTGACGCGCGCGCCACGCCGCTCGAGCAATGCGTTGGTCGCGACCGTCGATCCATGCCGCACCCGTGTCCGCGAGCCGGCACCCGCGCGGGCGAGCCCTTCCAGCACCGCGCGCTCGGGGGCGCGCGGGGTGGACGGCAGTTTGAACGCGATCATCGAGCCGCCGACGCGGACGACGAAGTCGGTGAAGGTGCCGCCGGTATCGACTCCGATCGCGTCGGCCGTGCGGGTGTTGGCGCGCCCGGGCCGCCGCTCCTCGCGCTGGCCCCCGCGCTCACGGCGCGCGGCCACGCGCGCTCCCGATCCACCGCGTTGCCGCCGGTTCACGCCGCGCTCCGCCGCCGGATCCGGTCGGCCAGGATCGCGATCAGCACCACGCCGACCGCGGCCACCAGCAGCCACACCGGGAACCGGACCACGTGCCCGAGCCAGGCCAGCGCGAAGTAGTAGGGCAGCGATCCGATCAGAACGGCCAGGGTGTAGAGCGAAATCGGATAGCGGACCGCGGCCGCGACGATCTTGAGCGGCATGTCGGGCAGCGGCGTGGCGCGCGCCACGGCGAGCGCGATGAAAGAAGCCGAGGGATGGCTTCGCAGCGCCTGATCGACGCGCTCACGCGAGGGAGCGAAGCGCCGGGTCCAGGCATGATTCGACGACAGCGCCGCGCGCAGCGCGAAGAGCTGGACCGCGCTGCCGAGCGCGCTCGCGGTCCCGCCCAGCACGGCGACCAGCAGCGGCGGATGCGACTGACCGTAGTGGAGCAGAACCGGCGTCGTCGCGATCGACAGCGTGGCGCCATCCACGAAGAGCAGCAGGCACAGCCAGCCGAGCGAGGGATCGAGCACGCGGGCTCCGGGTGTGAACGACGCGGCGCCCGCCTCGAACACGCGCCGGCGGGCGCCGCATCTCTACCACAGTTGTCCGGTGCGGGCGACGGCGTCGCTCACGCTCCCGCAGGCGATCCCGAGTCCGGCGGGCCGGGTGGTGCCGGTGGTGCGGGCGGGCTCGGCGGCGGAGTCCCGACGTGCGGACCCGCGAACGCGCCCGGCTCAGCCGGCGGCGGTGGCGGTGGTGGTGGCGGCGCGCTCGCGACCGGCGGCATGTTTCCGGGAACGATGCCCGGCGCGCCGGCAGGCGCGGGTGTCGGAACGATCGGCTGAGGCGTGCGGCCGCGCCACCAGCGTCCGAGATGGCCGGACGCGAATTCGGAGCGCAGCAGCGCGCCCGAGCCGAGCGTGCCGACCGTCCAGCTCAGGATCCAGCCGACCACCACGAGGAATCCACCGAGGAAGCCGAAGAACGGGATCATTCCGATCAGGTGCCCGACGGCGCGAAGCCCGATCACCGCGGTGACGCCGATCAGCGCGTAGCGCAGCGTGGTCCCTCCGCCGGGCGGAATCGCGCCGAACGGCCGGCCGCGGGTCTGTGATCCGAGCCAGGCCGCGCCGACGATGAAGCCCCAGAACATCAGCACGACGAACAGCACGACGTAGGCGAGCAGCGCCGCGATCGCGACCGGAATCCCGATGATGGTGATGCAGAGGATCGCGACGACGAGGCACAGCGCGATGATCGAGGGGACGATCAGCACCCACATCAGGAGTCCGATGCCGAGTGAGGCCGCGGTTTCGCGCTTGAGCAGGGAGACCGCGACGTCGGTCCGGCCCGGCGCGATGCGCAGCACCAGCCACACCAGGCCGAGCATGACTAGCAGCCATGCCAGCGTGCGCATGAACCGCCACATCTCGCGCAGCGGCTTGGCGATCAGATCGTCGTCCATCATGTGGTGAATCCTGGAATGGATCGGACGCCGGCTGAGCGCGGTCACGCGCTGTCCCCCGACGTAGGCACCGGGCTCTTCGTGCAGCTCGCCCTTGACCGCCGCGACGTCGCCGTCGACGCGCGCGGTCGAGCCGAGATACACGTCGCCTCCGAACGACTGCACGCTGCCCTTCACGTGGCCATCGACGTGTACGTCGCCGCTGATCGCGACCACGTCGCCTTCCACCACCTGATCCTTGTCGACGTGGATGTCGGAGCCGATCCGCATCATCTCGCTGGCGTGACGCGACGGCGGGGTCGGCACGCCCGGCGGCGTCACGTCACTGCCGTCGGGAATCCGCGTCAGCGTGTCAGGTGTGGTCGGCGCAGGCTCCGGCGATCCCAGGGTCTTCCTCACGATCCGACGCGTGTGCCGGCGAGCGTCCAGGCGCGACGCGCTCTCGGGCGAGATCGGCTTGAACTGCAATACCTCGTCGGCATGGGCGGGCGCGGCGACGCGATCCAGCACGCGCGTCACGCACATCCGGGCGCCGGCGCGATTCGCGAGCGCGGCGGCCAGCGACCGCTCAGCCACTCGAACCAGCACCGTCGACGTCGTCGCGGTCACGTGGGCGAGCCGGACCGGAGCGGCCAGAGCCATCAGCGAAGCCGCGAGCGGCAGCAGGAACATCGCGGCGAACCAGGGTACCCAGCGGCGCATGATCAGCGTCCTCCGCCCGAGAGGTGAATGTCTCCCGAGCTCGTCCGTACGCGCAGGGGAGTGCGGCCATCGCCGACCGTACCGGTCAGCTCGTGTCGATTCGCGGTGCGGATCTTGAGCGGCATCTCGGCTTCGATCGAGCCGCCCGACGTGCCGAGGTCGAGCGCGAGGCCGGGAGTCCCGGCGAACCGCGCCGTGACCTCTCCACTCGACGTGCCGAGCTCGATCCGCGCCAGCGGTGGCGCGAGCCCGACTTCGATGTCGCCGCTCGAGCTCTGCAGTCGAACGCCGCCGGAGGCGCCCATGACCCGGATGCGACCGCTCTGAGTCTCGACCAAAGCGCCGCGCGGCGCGGCGTCGACCTCGACGTCGCCGCTGCTGGTGAGCGCCGCCACGGAGTCCGCGGCGCCGCGCACTTCGATGTCGCCGCTCGAGGCGTGAAGGTCGAGCGGCCCGCGCGGGTTCACGATCTTGAGATCGCCGCTCGAGCTGCGCAGCCGGCCGCGCGCGATGTCGTGCGCGGTCACGTCGCCGCTCGAGCTCACGGTGACGAGGCTGCCCGAGGCGCCCTGCACTTCGATGTCCCCGCTCGAGGACTCGAGCGACTGGCTGCCGGCGATCCCCTGAGTCGAAAGATCGCCGCTCGAGGAGCGGAGCGTGACGTCGAGTGAGGGCGGGACTTCGATGGTGAGCCGGACGTCGCAGCGCGGCAGCTCGAAGCCATTGAAGAGATCGAAGAAATTGAGACGAACGGAGATCGAAGCGGGATAGGTCACCCGCACCACCAGAGTTCCGTTCTCGATCCCCGACGTGACCTGGGTCTCGTCATCGAAGCGGCGGCGCTCGGCCGAAGTCCCGGCGAGAATCTCCTTCACGGCGACGATGCGGATCCTGCCGGGAGCGCCGGGCTGGATGTCGATCGAGCCGCGACGGTTCTCGACTCGGATCGATCGCACGCCGGCCGCGGGCACCACCTTCTCGCTGGCCTGCCGTGTGATCGCGGCTCCGGCCGGCACGGCGCCGGACACCAGCGCGAACAGGCTGAGGGTCGCGAGAATCGGTCGATTCAAGACGGGAAAGTCTCCGATCCGGGCGGGCGAAAGTGCCACCGGACATTCGCTCTACGCGCCAGAGGGCCCCGGAGTTGCGCCGCACGGCGCCGAAACCGCGGCTCGCGGCGCCGCCGAGCCCTTCGCGGTCCCCGCCGTCGCCCGACCGCATTGCGCCCTGCACGGCGGACTCTCGGGCGGAAAGGCCGAGAGGGGAGCTCCGACTGCGGATCTCCCCTCCCGTGCGGGACTGCAGTGACGATGGTCAGCTACTTCTTCATCGTGGACTCGGCCATGGTGCTCTCGGGCATCGTGCCCGTGCTCTCCGACGTCGTCGTGGTCGTCGTCGTGGTCGTCGTCGTTTCCTCAGCCTTCTTGCCACAGCTGACCACAGCGAGGGCAACGGTCGATGCCAGCACTGCGACCATCGCAAGCGCAAAAAGCTTACGCATCTTGATCAAGTTCACCTCCCTCCAGTCCCGCCGAGCCGGCAGAGACCCGGCAGCGGCCAATCGATTCGCGATTCTCTACGGTTGGAGAAGCGACTCGCACGCTAAGAAGAGAAACACACCGCGTTTGGGATGCCGGCTTCGTGGCTTCCGTGCCATGTTTTCGCAGGATGTCGAGCGCGGAGCGTGGTTCGCCTGCCATGGGATTTCCAAGGGACAAGCGCGCCAGAACCTAGGGGCGGACCCGCGAATTGTCAACCCGATTTTTTCCCTGCCCCCGCTACGCAAGGTCCGCTCAAGTTCAAGGATTCAAATGGCTTGCAGGGCCTGATCCAGATCGGCCCGGAGATCTTCGAGGTCCTCGATTCCCACCGAAAGCCGCAGCAAACCGTCGGCGAAGCCCATCGCGAGCCGCTTCTCTCGCGGCACCGAGGCGTGGGTCATCGAGGCGGGATGGCAGACCAGGCTCTCGACCCCGCCCAGGCTCTCGGCACGGGTGAACAGGTGGAAACGATCGAAGACCCGCCGCCCGCTCTCCAAAGAGCCGTCGCCCGGAACGAACGAGATCATGCCGCCGAACCCGGATGCCTGCCGGCGCGCCAGGTCGTGCTGCGGGTGGCTCGGCAGCCCGGGATAGAACACGCGTTCGGGTCCGACGCGCCGGGCCAGATCCTCCGCCAGGGCGCGCGCGTTCTCCTCGTGCCTGCGCATCCGGACCACGAGGGTCTTGGTTCCGCGCAGCGCGAGCCAGCAATCCATCGGCCCCGGCACCGCGCCGGCCGCGTTCTGAAGGAACCTCAACTGCTCGGCCACCGATTCGTCGGAGGTCACGATCGCGCCGCCCAGCATGTCGCTGTGGCCGTTCAGATACTTGGTCACCGAGTGCAGCACCGCGTCGCAGCCGAGCTCGAGCGGACGCTGGAAGTAAGGGGTCATGAAGGTGTTGTCGACCACGACCTTCACCCCATGGGCGTGCGCGCGCTTGCTGACCGCCTCGAGGTCGGTGAGCTGCATCATCGGATTGGTCGGCGTTTCGACGAACAGCAGCTTCGTGTTCGCCCGGAACGCGCGCTCGACCGCGGCCGGATCATCGGTCGCCATGAACGTGAATTCGAGGCCGAGACGCTTGAGCACGCGCTCGAACAGCCGGTAGGTCCCGCCGTAGAGATTGTCGCCCGCCACGACGTGGTCGCCGGCCGACAGCGTCTGCAGCAGCGTGTTGGTCGCGGCCAGTCCCGAGGCGAAGCAGAAGCCGTGCGTTCCGCCCTCGAGCGAAGCGAGGTTCCCTTCCAGCGCGAAGCGCGTCGCGTTGTGGGTGCGCGCGTATTCGAAGCCCTGGTTCTTGCCGAGGGCCTGCTGAGCGTAGGTCGAAGTCTGATAGATCGGCACCACCACCGCGCCGGTGGTGGGATCGGGCTTCTGCCCGGCATGGATCGCGCGCGTGCTGAAGCCGGAGGACCTGGTCAGCGCCGAATCCCCGCCCATCACTCGCCGCCCGCGATGAACTGGAGCATGTCGTAGCGGGTCAGGATGCCGGTCAGGGTGCCGTGGTCGCGCACCAGCACCGCGGAATTGCGCGCCGCCATCAGCCGCGTGACGCTGTCGACCGGATCATCACCCTCGACCACCGGCAGCGCCTCCGACATCAGCGATTCCACCGGCTGGTCCAGCGAGCTCGAGTTCTCGAGCACGCGCTTCAGGATGTCGCTGTCGTAGATCGTGCCGGCGACCTCGCTGCCGCGGAAGACCGGCAGCTGGGTGATGTCGTGGTTCTCGACCAGGGCGAGCGCCTTTCGGAGCGGCTCCTCGGTCTGAACCGAGAGCAGGCCCCGCACCGCGCGACCCTTGCCGGCCAGAACGTCGGCGGCGCGCGTCACCGCCGGATCGAAGAGATGGTTGTCGCGCATCCACGCGTCGTTGTGCACCTTGGTCAGGTAGCGCTCGCCGGTATCCGGCAGCAGCACGACCACCAGCTCCTTAGGCGTGAGCCTCCGCGCCACCTCGATCGCGACCCACATTGCCATCCCCGACGAGCCGCCGACGAAGATCGCCTCCTCGCGCGCCAGGCGCCGCGTCATGTTGAGGCCGTTGCGGTCGTTGCATGCGATCACCTCGTCGACCGCGTCGAAGTCGGTGGTGCCCGGAATGAAGTCCTCGCCCACACCCTCGATCTTGTAGGTGTGGGCCTCGGTCATCCGGCCGGTTTCCTTGTAGGCCTTGAGGATCGAGCCGACCGGATCGGCGCCGATGACGCGGATCTTCGGATTCTTCTGCTTCAGATATTTCGACGCGCCGGAGATCGTGCCGCCGGTGCCCATGCCGGCGACGAAATGCGTGATGTGGCCGGCGGTCTGTTCCCACAGCTCAGGCCCGGTGGTGGCGAAGTGCGCCTCGGGGTTCGCCGGGTTGTAGTACTGGTTGGTGAGGAACGCACCCGGGCGCTCGGCCGCGATCCGCTTGGCCACCGAGTAATAGGACTCCGGCGAATCCGGCGCCACGGCGGTCGGCGACAGCAGCACCTCGGCGCCAAACGCCTTGAGCAGGCTGACCTTCTCGCTCGAAACCTTGTCGGGCATGCAGAACACGGCGCGATAGCCGAGCACCGCCGCCACCATCGCGAGGCCGAGACCGGTATTGCCCGACGTGCACTCGACGATCGTGCCGCCCGGCTTCAGCTGGCCCTTCTTCTCGGCCGCCTCGACCATGGCGAGGCCGATGCGATCCTTCACGCTGCCGCCGGGATTGAAGTACTCGAGCTTGGCGAGCACGGGCGCGGGGCAGTCACGCGCCAGCTTGCGAACGCGAACGAGCGGCGTGTGGCCGATCGTGGTGAGGATCGACTCGTGATACTGAACGCCGTCGAGCACGGAACTCACGACCCACCCTTCCTTCGTTCGTCGAGAAGTCGCGATGGAGCGGCCGGCGCGCCTTCGGCTGCCGCGGGATTGCGGTGGAAGGCCGCGTGCTCTGGGCCGCGGCGGAGACTAGGCGGGGTGCGGCACCGGGGTCAAGCGAGGCGCCGCTATTTCCCACCCATCGAGGAGTTCACCGGCTTGGGCGGCAAGGGCGGCAGCTTGCCGGTGAAGTGGTGCATCACGTGCGGCTGGAAGGTCGAGAAATTGAACTCGGGACTGGTGCTCGAGGTGTGGCACGAGATGCAGGTGGCTTCGGTCACCATGGCCGGCTTCTGGGCGAACGCTTCGTGGCTGGTGCCCATGCCATGGCAGTTCTCGCACTGCACGTTGACCAGCTTCGGCGTCGAGGTGGCGTTCACGAAGCCGCCCGGCTTGTTGTAGCCCAGCACGTGGCAGGGAATGCAGTCCGGAGTCGCGTCCTTCTTCTTGTCGACCAGTGTCTGCCAGGCATGCGAGTGGTCGGTGCTCTTCCACTGAGTGGCTTCGTCCTTGTGGCAGCGCGCGCAGACTTCGTCGCCGACATAGTGATCGGGCTCGTTCGCCGCGGTCTGGCCGGCATTCTTCGCCGCCTGCTCCTTCTCGGCCTTGCGCAGCTTCTCGTTGAACTTGTCCTCGAAGCCCTGGACCAGCGCGGCGATTTCCTTCTTCTCGCCGACCTCGGGGCCGAGGATGAAAGTCTCGCAGTCGACCGCCTTCGCGCGCCGCTTCTCGTCGAGCGTCACGACCGTGCGGCCGATGTACTGGCCCTGCTCGCCGCCATAGACCGCGGTGGTGTTCTTGATCAGGCGGCCCTTCTGCACCAGCGGAACGTTGCGCCCGACGATGACGACGTCGACGCCGTCGACGGTCGCGACGAGGTCCTCGGTCTCGACCTTGCCCAGCTGCGAGAGCAGGACGATGACGGTGGCGCCCCTCTTCTTCAGCTCCTCGATCGCACGCTTGGCGGAGACGGTCGGATCGAGCGCCTGCAATGAATCGCGCGCCGGACCGAGGTCCGCCTTGTCGCTGATCAGCCCGAAGATGCCGACGTCGACGGTGCCCACCTTCTTCACGACGGCGGATTCGAAGGCCGGCTGCTTGGTCGACTTGAGCTGGAGGTTCGCGCACACCAGCGTGAGCTTGTCGTGGACCGCGCGGTCGTGAATCTTGGCGTAGCCGAAGCGCAGGTCGCGGTCACCGATCGCCACCGCATCGGTGCCGATCAGCTTCATCGCGTCCATGAGGAACCAGGCCGCGTCCTCGTGGAGGTCGTCTTCGGGGAAGAAACCGCCGTCATCGACCAGCAGCAGCTGGCCGTAGCTCGCTTTCAGACTGTCGACGAAACTGGCCCGCCGGGCCAGGCCCCCTTTGGGCGTGTGTCAGCCGCAGGGACTGGTCTTGCCTTTGACGTCGACGGTGGAAGCGATGATGAGCTTGTCGGGCTGGATCACCGGAGCGCGTGAGGCGCCGGCGCCGGCGAGAACGAGCCAGATCGCGACGGCTGCGAGGGCGGCGAGCAGGACGCGCGATGCCAACGACTTCATGCGGTGTGATTCTCCGTGAATCGGGTTCGTGAGCGAACGTCGTCGGCCGCGGCAGGCCATGTTTCTGCGGTCCGAAAGTCTATGGAGAGTGATCGGGCGCGTCAAGTGCGGACGCGGAGAGGATCGGCGCTCGCGCCCGTTCGCTGAACCCGTCAGTCGTCCTCACGGCGGTATTTCATCAACAGGTCACGCGCCGGAACGCGCCGGCCCGAGCCCTCGTGGACCACGCGGACTTCGAAGCCATAGCGGCCGAGACCGAAGTGCCGCTCGATGATGCGCACCAGGCCCTCGACCGTGGCATCGCCACGGATCGTGCGACCGCGACGGCCCGCGCCGTGCGCGCGCACCAGCCCGGCCTGATAGCCCTCCTCGTATGCCTGTCGCCAGGCGCGCTCGAGGTTGCGCCGATGGGTCTGGCTCAGCTTGCGAACGACCTGCTTCATGTTCATGAAGCGCCCCTCCCGAAGTGGAATCGGCGCTTGAATGCTACACCCTCGGGTGGCGTGCCGCCCCATCAGGCGCTACGCTGGCCGGCCACGGACGATGGAGCGGACATGAGCTACGAAACGCTGAACGAGACGGAGTGGGACCAGGTCGGGCGGGTGTGGGATCTGCTCGACGAGGGTCAGGCGAGCCAGGCCCGCAGCTCGCTCGGCGCCCTGCTCGCCGCCCGCCCCGGACACCCCGACCTCAGAATCGTCGATGCCGCAGTGGCCCTCGAGGAGGGTGACGCGCGCGAGGCGCTCGAGAAGCTGAAGGGCGCCGAACGATCCGCCGACCCCGCGCTGTTCTTCCACCTTCGCGCGCTGGCGGAATACGAGCTCGCGCGCTTCGAGGCCGCCCGCGCCGACGCCGACCGCGCGCTGGCGATCCACGTCGACCTCGCCGAGGCGCACGATCTCCTGGCACGGATCGCGGAGCATCTCGAGGACGCGGAGGCAGCCGCCGAGCATGCCGAGGCCGCTCGCGAGATCGACCCCGAGACCTACTCGGATCCCCTCGAAGTCAGCGACGAGGAGTTCGATTCGCTGGTCGAGCAGACCCTGGGCGAGATGCCGGAGAAGGTGAAGCGCGAGATCGATCAGCTTCCGGTCGTGGTCCAGGCGCTGCCGACCCGCGAGATGCTGACCGCGGACGACGGCGGACTCTCGCCCGATCTGCTCGGACTCTTCGTCGGGCGATCACGCATGGATCGGAGTGTTCGCGATCTGCCGGAGGAACCGGGTGCGATCTACATCTTCCGCCGCAATCTGCTGCGCAGCTGCGCCGATCTCGACGAGCTGAAGCGCGAGATCCGGATCACCGTGCAGCACGAGGTCGGGCACCTGCTCGGCCTCGACGAGGACGATCTGGAGGAGTGGGGCCTGGCGTAGGGCGCAACAAGAACGCGCGCCGGACGTGAGCCCGACGCGCGTTCGTTCCAGCCGGCGTTACTTCGCGGCGACCGCGACCGCCTTCACTTCCGTCGCCTCGATGCCCTTCATGCCCGAGCGCTCCATCATCGTGCCGCTCACCGTCACCGTCTTCCCCGCCATCCCCTTCAGTTTCTTGTAGGGATCGGGATTCTCGTGGTCGAGGGTGACCAGGTAGAGCGTTCCGCTCGAGGTGAGGAGCCCCATCGGCATGCCGTTGTTGATGCACTTGGTGGCGCAGTCGACATGCTTCTCGCCCTTCGCTTCGTGAGCCATGTAACAGCCGGTGTCGACGACCTCGCCGGTGACCGACTGCATCTTGCTGTCCTTCGCCGGCATCTTGCCCATCTTCGACATGTCGTGGGCGCCGGCGGGAACCGCATAGAGCGCGATCGAAGCGACGAGAGCGGCCATGACGAGCTTGCGAATCATGTTGGAATCTCCTCGGTCAGGGAATGCGTGTCCGAAATTGAAGCAGGACGGAGTATCCCGCGCTTTCACAGGCGCAGGATCTCTCCGATCAGGAACCCCGGCGGTCCGGCCGCGCGCGATTCGCGCACACCGGACGCATGCGGGCCACGGGACTCGCCGGCGCCGAGGCCGTGCAGGGCGCTCGCGCCGACGAAGGTCCTGCCTCCCGGCGCCCACTCGGGGCGCGACGTCATCTCGGCCGGAGCGGCGGTGAAATCCGGTGCTCCGTAGCAGCAGGGATCGCTGAGCGCCGTGCTTCCGGTCAGTGGACCCGCGTGCATGCGACAACGCGCCCCGTCCGACCGCGCCGACGTCGCCCGATCGCAGGCGCAGGGAGACGGTGACGACGGAACCGCCGCGGCCAGAATGGCCGCCAGCATCGATCCGCGAACCAACGCGGTCAGCACGCGCATGGTCGGAGTCTCCGGTGAGGAGCGGGGCTACGCCGACATTGTTGGCGCGGATGGCTGGGTGAGTGACAGAGCATTGTGAATTCGCGCGCATTCGGCGGGCCAGGGCGCAGGACGCGATGCGCCGACCGCGTTCGACCCGAATGAACCGCCGCTACAACCGCTGAGAGCGCAAGCGGAGCGCGTTGCCGATGACCGAAACCGAGCTCACGCTCATCGCCGCGGCGGCGATCACCGGCGACAGCAGCAGTCCGAAGAAGGGATACAGCGCGCCGGCGGCGATCGGAACACCGAGGATGTTGTAGCCGAAGGCGAAGGCGAGATTCTGCCGGATGTTGCGCAGGGTGGCCGCGCTCAGTCGCCGCGCCCGCACGATGCCGCCGAGGTCGCCGCGAACCAAAGTGACGCCGGCACTCTGCATCGCGACGTCGGTGCCCGTGCCCATCGCGATCCCCACCTCGGCCTGGGCCAGCGCCGGCGCGTCGTTGACCCCGTCCCCCGCCATCGCGACCACCCGGCCCTCCGACTGAAGGCGCTTCACCACCTCGGCCTTCCCGTCCGGCAGGACGCCCGCGATCACCTCATCGATCCCGAGCGTTCGCGCCACCGCCTCGGCGGTGATTGGATCGTCGCCGGTCAGCATCACCAGCCGGAGCCCCGCCGCATGCAGGTCCTCGATCGCGCGCGCGGTGGTCGGCTTGATCGGATCCCCGATGCCGATCATCCCGAGCAGGCGGCCATCCGCGACCAGGAACACCACGGTGCGGCCCTCGCGTCGCAGCGCGTCGGCTCGCTCCCGTATCGACGCCGCATCGATGCCGAGCTCCCGAAGCAGGGCTTCGTTGCCGAGCGCGGAGCGCCGTGCCGCGACCTGGCCCATCACGCCGAGGCCGGTGCGTGAGGTGAAGTCGGCGACCGATTCCAGCGTGAGCCCGCGCCGCTTCGCCTCCGAAACGATGGAGCCGGCCAGGGGATGCTCGCTGCCCTGCTCGAGGCTCGCGGCCAGACGAAGGACGTCGTCTTCGCCCGCCTCCGCGATCGAAACGACCTCCAGGACGCGCGGCTTCCCCTCGGTCAGCGTGCCGGTCTTGTCGATCACCAGCGTATCGATGCGACGCAGCTGCTCGATCGCCTCGGCATTGCGGAAGAGAACGCCCAGGGTCGCGCCGCGGCCGGCGGCGACCATGATCGACATCGGCGTGGCGAGTCCGAGCGCGCACGGGCAGGCGATGATGAGCACGGCGACCGCGTTGACGATGGCGTGGGCGAAGCGCGGCTCTGGACCGAGGCTCGCCCACGCGATGAACGTGACGACGGCGACCAGCACCACGGCCGGAACGAATACGGCGGAGACGCGGTCGGCGAGACTCTGGATCGGCGCGCGACTCCTCTGCGCCTCCGCCACCATCTGGACGATCCGGCCGAGCAAGGTCTCCGCTCCCACGCGCTCGGCGCGCAGGATCAGCGATCCGGTGCCGTTCAACGTGCCGCCGACCACGGCGCTGCCCGCGCTCTTCTCGACCGGGATCGGCTCGCCCGTGACCAGGGCCTCGTCCACCGAGCTCGCGCCGTCGAGAACCACGCCATCGACCGGGATCTTCTCGCCGGGACGAACGCGCAGACGATCGCCGACCTCGACCTCGGCGAGCGGAACGTCCTCCTCGGCACCGTTCCGGATCCGGCGCGCGGTGGCGGGCGCTAGGCCGAGCAGCGCACGGATGGCGTCCCCGGTGGACTGTCTCGCCCGCAGCTCGAGCACCTGGCCGAGCAGCACCAGCGTGACGATGACCGCCGAGACTTCGAAGTAGGTGCCGACGCGCCCCGAGGCCTCGCGGAAGGAAGGCGGGAAGAGGCCGGGCGCGAGCACTGCAACCACGCTGTAGAGGTACGCGACCCCGACCCCGAGGGCGATCAGCGTGAACATGTTCGGGCTGCGATTCGTGATCGATTGCCAGCCGCGCTCGAAGAACGGCCGCGCGCCCCACACAACGACCGGCGTCGCGAGCGCCAGCTCGAGCCATCCCTGAAGCGCCGGCGAGAGCACGCGGGCGACCGCGGGGATCATCGCGCCGACCATCAGCACAACGAGCGGTGCGGTCAGCCCCGCCGAGATCACCAGACGATGGCGCATGTCGGTGAGCTCGGGATTCTCGCCTTCGCCGAGCGAGACGACGCGGGGCTCGAGCCCCATGCCGCAGATGGGGCAGGCGCCGGGCCGGTCGCTCACGATCTCGGGATGCATCGGGCAGGTGTATTCGGGGCGCGGGGCGCCGGACCGCGGCCGGGTCGAGGGCATCGGTTGGAGCACGATCGTTTGCGCCGCCATCGGCTCGGGACCGCCGGTCAGGTAGCGCTCGGGGTCCGCGCGGAACTTCTCGAGGCAGCCATTGCTGCAGAAGTAATACGTCGCGCCGCGATAGACGTGGGACGGCGCGCGGCCGGGATCCACCTTCATGTTGCAGACCGGATCGCGAACCTCGGAGGCGATGCCGGTCGTCATGAGACCTCGGCGGCGGTCTCGTCGGATGTTTCGAGCACCTCCTCGACGCCGATCGAGCCGTACGAGCAGTGCCGGCACGGCACCCGATAATGGCGCAGGTCCTCGCGCTGGAGCAGGCCGACGATCGCATCGCACGCCTGGCCGGGGCGATCCTGACCGATGGCGAGGATCGCGGCTTCGAGAACCGCGGCGATCCCGCTCGCCGCGTCGCTCCGGAGCGCCGGCTCGGATGCGATCTCACGCGCCAGGTCGAGCGCGAGCGGCGACGCCACCCGGGCCGCGTCCT
>DATJEP010000086.1:0-48770 GCA_035496475.1 Candidatus Udaeobacter sp. | reverse complement strand
CGTTGTTCGAAGCCCGCGATCCGCAGGCGATCGCGTTCGCGGAGACGCTGTCGAGCCTCAGGCCGCGGCTGCTCGTCCTCAACGACGACCCCGCCACGCTCGAACTGCGCGCCGCGAGCGATCCGATCCGGGCGCTGTTCGGTTCCGGCTATGGGTACGAGGGCAGCGTGGACGCGTACCATCTGTATCGCGCCGCCCAGGGTCGCAATCCCGCCTTGCCATGAACCTGAGAAGCCACCGGCATCGAGCTCCGGCGCCCTTGACCGCCCCGCCGCCGCTCCGTAGCTTCACGCCTCTTCACCCCTTCGGAGCATGGAATGAGCTCGAGGCCCGATCTTTCCAGCCTGCGCATCCCCCGCGATGAGAGCGGCATGCTCGCCGGGCTGGTGTTCGCCGCGCTGCTCGGGCTGGTCGGGTGCTTCCTGCCCGCGCTCCGCGCATCACGTCAGCCGCTGGCGCGCGCGCTGCGGGCGCTGTAGCGCGAAGGTCATCATGTCCACCGATCGAATCGGTGAGCCATCCGCGGCGGTCGAGGAGTACGTCGAGGTCCCGGGCGCGCGGCTCTATGCCCGGGAAATCGGCGCCGGGGATCCACTCGTCATTCTCCATGGCGGTCCGGACTTCAATCATGACTACCTGCTGCCGGAGATGGATCGGCTTTCGAGCGCGTTTCGGCTGATCTACTACGATCAGCGCGGCCGCGGCAGGTCTTCCGCGGGCGTTGAACCGGAAGACGTCAGCCTCGAGTCCGAGATCGACGACCTCGAACGCCTCCGGCAGCACTTCGGCGTGACGCGATTCGCGGTGCTCGGACACTCGTGGGGCGGACTCCTCGCCATGGAATACGCGACCCGCCACGCCGATCACGTCTCGAGTCTGATCCTCATGAATACCGGACCGGCATCGAGCGCCGAGATGATGCGCTTCCGCGAAGAGCGCAGGAACCTGGATTGGGAGACTCTGGAGAAGATGGCGGCGATCGCGGCCACGCGCGAGTACGGGGAGGGCGACATCGCGGTCGAGGCCGAGTATTACCGGCTCCATTTTCACGCCGCCTCCTGTGATCCGAGGCATGTCGAGACCATCGTCGGGCGGCTGCGCCGGCACTTCAGTCCCGCGGACATCGTCAAGGCGCGCGCCATCGAGGATCGGCTCTACTCCCAAACCTGGCAGGCGCCTGGATATGACGTGTCGCCCCGGCTCCAGCAACTGAACGCGCCGACGCTCGTGATCCACGGCGAGCGTGACCTGATTCCTCTCGAGTTCGCGCGCCACATCGCGGACACCCTTCCCGACGCGCGGCTCGTCGTGCTGAATTGCGGTCACTTCGCCTATCTCGAGCGGCCGGCCGGAGTGCGCGACGCGATCCTGAGTCACCGGCGGGCGCCTCAGGAGCGCGCGCAGGGGACGCCGTGAGCCACATCGTTCCACAGGGTGGCGACGGCGGACCGCTCGATCGCATCGCGCACGATACATGGGAGCGTCGCCCATTCCGTCTCTATCTGTTTGTGCACACGAAGCGTGACGAGCCGCCCGAGTACTGCCTGACGGTACTCTCTCCCGCCGAAGCTCATCGTGCGGGGGGTCTTCATCCGCAAGCCGTGGCCGGTAAGCTTCTCGACGTACATGGCGGGCTCGTTCCCTCGAACTTCGTCGCCCACGGACTCTTCGTCGATCTCCTCCACGCGACCCATAAACGCGTCATACCCGCCAATGCGGGCTTCGCGGCTGAGGCGAGAAGGATGGGCTACGGCTGGCTGCATCTCCACGATGGGCGCGCTAACTACTCGAACCCAGAAGTCGCCAAAGACGACCTCATTGGCGCGTTCGTGATTCGCGACGGTGCCATCGTGCGAGATTCATATGTCGAGTGCAGGTCCCATGCGCTCGTGAGCGAATACGGGATGTGCATTCCTCACCCGCTGATCAGCGAGGCCATTCTCGATACGCTGCGTAGCCTGAGTCCCGGTGCCCCGCTCATTCGCTGAACGCTCGGCCCTCGTCGCCGCGGCGGTCGCATCGTTCGCCCTGTCGCTGGCTCTCCTTCCCCATTCGCCCGGCATGGGCGATTCGGCCGAGCTGACGCTGGCGCTCGCGCTCGCCGGTATCGCCCATCCGACCGGCTACCCGCTCTACACGCTTGTCGGGCATTTCTTCGTTCGACTCGCCCACGCGACCGGCGCTTCGTGGATCGTGGCCGCGAACCTGTGGAGCGCACTGGGCGCGGCCGTGGCGGCGGGGGCCTGCGTGCGCGTGCTCCAGCACGTCGCCGCGGCAATCGAGCATTCGGGCGGCGATGGCCGCGCCCGCCGCGCCGCGCGCGGCATCGCGATCGCGATACCCTTCCTGCTTCTCCTTTTCAATCCGGTCTGGATCGAATCCGCGACGATTGCCGAAGTCTACAGCTGGAACAACGCGATGCTCGCGATCGCCGCGGCGTTCATGCTCGGCCGATTGCGCGATCTGGACGAAGGAGCGGACGCGGCGACGACACGGCGCGGCGATTTCGGCGCCGCCGCTACATGGGGGCTGATCTCCGGCATCTCGGGAACGCTGCACGCCACGTCCGCGCTGTTCATCGTCCCCTTCAGCGCCGTGCTGATCGGTGCCTGGGTCCGGGCGCGACGCTGGAAATCATCACTCGCGCTCGTCGCTCTCGGCGCCGCCCTGATCCCGATGGCGAGCTATCTCTGGATTCCGTGGCGCGCCGCGCATCCGGCCGCGTTCCAGTGGCCGGCGGGCCCGAGCCTGCGCGCGCTGTGGCTGCACATGACCGGCGCGGCCTACCGGCAGTACGTGGGCCGCTTCGCTCCCAGCGCGGACGAGTGGACGCTGATTCGTGGCGCGGTGCTGCCGTGGATCCTGCCGGGCCTCATGCTGGGGCCAATCCTCGCGTTCGCGGTGAAGTCCCGGTTCGTCCGGCTCGGCGTGCTGGCGATCCTGATCGCCGCGGCGCTCCAGGTCGCGTTCATCGTCCGCTACGGTGTGCCCGATCCCGCCATGTACTTCCTTCCGACCCTCCTCCCGGGCGTCCTGATCGCGGTGCCGATCCTTCTCGGGCTGTCGAGACGGATCACGGCGGCCGGCGCGCTGGTCGCCGGAATCGCGCTGGTCGGAGCCATCGCGGCGTGGTCCGTGCCGCGGGCGCTGTCGGAGCGCGCCAACCTCGACAAGGTCGACGCTGGGTTCCGCGACGCATTGCGGAAGATTCCGTTCCCGCGCGGCATCGTGCTGTGGGCCGACGATCACTATCAGCGCTTCAAGCTGCTGCAGATTCTCGAGGGCCAGCGTCCCCGGCTCTACGTCGAGAATCCCGACATGCTGATCTGGCCTGCGCGGCGCCGGGCGTTCATTCAGGCCATGGGATTCGATCCTCTGTCCGGCCTCGACCTCAGGACCCCGGCCGACCTCGCCCGGATCCCGGACTCGATCCGGCGCCAGTCGCGGCTCCCGGTACTGGTGCTGCCGCAGCAGCGCAATCCTTGACCACCGCGAACCGGCCTGCCATGCTGCCAGCCATGAATTCGCTCGCCCTCGTTCCCGCCTCCTTCTGTACGCGGACTTTGCGCACTCCGCGATTCACCCGGTGCATCTGTAGGGTTTCCGGCGGGGGCTCCTGAGCGATCGAGCAACGACGAACGTTCCAGCGCCCGCGGAAACCATCCGCGGGCGCTTCGATTTTATGGGGAATTCCGATGAGCAAACCGGCGACTCATTCTGAAGTGCGGGAGCGACACGTGAATCATGAGACCCGTGTCTACGAAAACGTGTTCGAGATGATGCCGAGCGAGGCGAATCCGACGCCGCTGGTCCGCATCTCGCGCCTGAACCCCTCGTCGCGATTCACGCTCTACGCCAAGCTCGAATGGCAGAATCCATGGGGCTCGGTGAAGGACCGCGCCGCCTGGTACCTGCTGCGCGAGCTCGAGAGCCGCGGCGATCTCAAGCCGGGGCGTGGAATGGTCGAGGCGACCTCGGGCAACACCGGCATCAGTCTGGCAGCGCTGGCGCGCGCGCACGGTTCGCGCCTGCGCGCCGTGGTGCCGAACCGGGTGCCGCTCGAGAAGAAGATCCTGCTGCGCATCGCCGGCGCCGATCTCGAGGTGGTCTCGGACGAGCTGTGCCCCGCGCCCGGCCTCGGCGAGGGCTCGATCAATCTGGCGAAGACGCACGCCAAGGCGCAGCCCGACAAGTACGTGATGCCGAATCAGTACGAGAACGAGCAGAACGTGCGCGCGCATTACGAAACGACCGGTCCCGAGATCTGGCGGCAGACCGAAGGAAAGATCACCCATCTCTTCGTCTCGCTCGGCACCTGCGGCACGGTCACCGGCACGGCGCGGTTCCTGCGCGAGAAGCAGCCGGCGATCAAGGTGATCGCGGTCCAGCCGACCGAGGGCCACGACGTGCCGGGCCTAAGGAACATCAGTCAGCTCGGGGTCTCGAAGCTGTTCGACCGCTCGCTGATCGACGATCTGCTCGAGATCGACTACGAGCTGGCCTACACCCGCGCGCTCGACCTCTGCCAGGAAGAGGCGATCCCCGCGGGACCGAGCACCGGGCTGATCCTCGAAGGGGCGCGGCGGATCATCGAGCGCGACGGCGAGGGACTGGGAGTGATCGTCGCCCCCGACAATGTCTTCAAGTACACCGCGAACATGGCCAAGCACATTCCCAGTCTCATGGACGGGACACAACTCTGAGGAGGCATCATGAGCACCGCTGCAGGGCCCGACATCCGCGCCTACGCACATCCCGAGGCGCTGGTCGACACCGACTGGGTCAAGGAGAACCTCGGCAAGAGCAACATCAAGCTGGTCGAAGTCGACGTCGACACCAAGCAGTACGAGGCCGGGCATCTGCCGGGCTCGGTCGGCTTCAACTGGCAGACGCAGCTTCAGGATTCGCTGCGGCGCGACATCATCAGCAAGCAGGCGTTCGAGCAGCTGGTCGGCGGCGCGGGGATCTCGCGCACCGACACCGTGATTCTCTACGGTGACAGCAACAACTGGTTCGCCGCCTACGGATTCTGGCTGTTCAAGATCTACGGTCACCCCGACGTGCGGCTGATGAACGGCGGCCGCGTGAAGTGGCTGAACGAATCCGACAAGCCGCTCACCACCGACCCGACCAAGACCACGACGGTGTCGTACGCGGCGAGTGATCCTGATCTCAGCCTGAGGACGTTCCTCCCCACCGTGCTCGAGGCATCGAAGAGCGGCTCGACGAATCTCGTCGACGTTCGGAGCCCGGATGAATTCACCGGCAAGATCATCGCGCCTCCGGGACTGCCGGAGACCGCGCAGCGCGCCGGCCACATTCCCGGGGCGGCGAGCGTGCCGTGGAGCACGGCGGTGCGTCCAGATGGAAGCTTCAAATCGGTCGAGGAGCTGCGCGAGATCTACGTGAGCAAGGCCGGGGTCGATGCGAAGAAGCCGACCATCGCCTACTGCCGGATCGGCGAGCGCTCGAGTCACACCTGGTTCGTGCTCAAGTACCTGCTCGGGTTCGACAAGGTCACGAACTATGACGGGAGCTGGACCGAGTACGGCAATCTCGTCGGAGTGCCGATCGAGAAGTAACCTGCGGCGGATTCATGCGCGGCGGCGGAGCGGCTCCGGCTCCGCCGCCGTGGCTTTTCCTCGGGCGACGCGCGCGGTATTCTTCGCGTTCGACCCCTATTTCGAGGAGACCCCTTGTCACGCGTTTACGACGTGCTCGTGCTCGGCAGCGGCCCGGCCGGCTATACCGCCGCGCTGTATGCCGCGCGGGCCAATCTCAAGCCGCTCATGCTGTCCGGCTATCAGCCGGGCGGCCAGCTCACCATCACCACCGACGTCGAGAACTATCCCGGCTTTCGCGAGGCGATCCTCGGCCCCGAGCTGATGGAACGCATGCGCGATCAGGTGCTGCGCTTCGGCGCCGAGATCGTGGCCGCGGCGGCCGATCAGGTCGATCTCAGCAAGCGCCCGTTCATGGTCACCGCCGACGGGATCGTGTATCGCGCCAAGGCGCTGATCATCGCGACCGGTGCGGCGGCGAAGTTGCTCGGGATCGAGAGCGAGAGCAAGCTGATGGGCTTCGGCGTCTCGGCCTGCGCGACCTGCGACGGCTTCTTCTTCCGCGACAAGAAGGTGATCGTGGTGGGCGGCGGCGACACGGCGATGGAAGAGGCGACCTACCTCACGCGCTTCTGCAACGAGGTCACGGTGGTGCACCGGCGCGATTCGCTGCGGGCCTCGAAGATCATGCAGGAGCGGGCGCTCAAGAATCCGAAGATTCATTTCCTGTGGAACACCGAAGTGGTGGAGGTGCTGGGCGTCGAACAGCAGAAGGTCCGCGGGGTCAAGCTGCGTGATCTCGTCACCGGCCAGGTCAGCGAGCGCGCGATCGACGGTCTTTTCATCGCCATCGGTCACCAGCCCAACACCGAATTCCTCCGTGGACAGCTGCCGATGGATCCGCGTGGCTATCTCACCGTCGAGCCCGGGACGGCCCGCACCAGGATTCCCGGCGTGTTCGCCGCCGGCGACGTCGCCGATTCGATCTACCGCCAGGCCGTGACCGCGGCGGGGACGGGCTGCATGGCCGCGATCGATGCCGAGCGCTGGCTCGAAGCCGAAGCTCACGCCGACGCGCGTCATGAGCAGGCGCAGCCGGCCGTGAATCCGCGGAGCTGAGCCGCCGGCGTTCGCGGCGCGACCGAGGAAACGATGGATCGCGAAGTTCTCGAATTCGACGTCCAGTTCATCGGCGCCGGCCCCGCCGGGCTTGCCGGGGCGATCCATCTCTCCAACCTCATCACCAGCCACGATCAGGCGGTCGCCGCCGGCGCGCCGGGCAAGGCGCTCGGCGAGGTCACGATCGCGGTGCTGGAGAAAGCGGCGCGGGTCGGCGCCCACGGCATCTCCGGCGCGGTGATGGATCCGCGCGCGATGCGGGAGCTGATGCCCGACTACCGCGAGCGCGGATGTCCGATCGCGAGCGACGTCAGCCACGACGATCTCTACTTCATGGGCGCGGGCGGACAGCTCCGCGCGCCGATCACGCCGCCGATGCTGGCGAACCACGGGAACCACATCCTCTCGCTCGGCAACCTGGTCGCGTGGATGGCGGGGATCGCCGAGGAGAAGGGCGTGCTGGTCGCGACCGAGATGCCGGCGGCGCGGCCGATCGTCGAGAACGGCCGCGTGGCCGGAGTCGTGACCGGCGACAAGGGCGTGAACAAGGCCGGCGAGAAGAAGCCGAACTACCAGCCCGGCGCCGAGTGCCGCGCCAAGGCGACGGTGTTGTGCGAAGGGCCGCGCGGCACGCTCGCCAAGGCGCTCGATATTCCGCTGGGCCTGAGCGTCGGCCGCAATCCGCAGGTCTACGCCACCGGCGTCAAGGAAGTCTGGGAAGTGCCGGCCGGCCGCGCGCAGAAGGGTCGAGTGATCCACACCATGATGTGGCCGCTCGCGAACGACACCTTCGGCGGCGGGTTCATCTACGGCATGAGCGACACGACGTGGTCGGTGGGATTCGTCACCGGGCTCGACTCGCCCGATCCGATGAGCGATCCCCACGCGAACTTCCAGCGCTTCAAGACGCATCCTCTGGTTCGCGCGCTGCTCGAGGGCGGCAAGCCGACGTCCTATGGCGCGAAGGCGATACCCGAGGGTGGCTACTGGGCGATGCCGAAGCTCTCGGCCGAAGGCGTGCTGCTGTGCGGCGACAGCGCGTGCTTCCTCAACGGCGCGCGCCTGAAGGGGATTCACCTCGCGATCAAGTCGGGAATGCTGGCGGCGGAAACATTGTTCGAGTGCCTGCTGGCCGGCGACTTCTCGAAGCAGCGCCTGGCCGGATACGACCAGCGCTTCGAAGCCTCATGGGCGCGCGACGAGCTCTTCGGCGTCCGCAATTTCCATCAGGGCTTCGATGGTGGCGCATGGATGGGCATGCTGAACGTCGGCGTCGGCATGGTGACCGGCGGCCGCGACCTTCTGCTGCGCAATCGCGTGCCGGGGCACGCCGGGCACACGCGCATGAAGAAGCTGGCGGCGGCGCATCCCGAGGGCAAGCCACCGGCGCCGAAATACGACGGCAAGCTCACGTTCGACAAGCTCGCCGACGTCTATCTCTCCGGTACGCGGCACGACGAGGATCAGCCGGTGCATCTCGTCGTCGCCGACACCAGCGTGTGCGCGACGCGCTGCCGCGCCGAGTACGGCAACCCCTGCCAGCAGTTCTGCCCGGCCAGTGTGTACGAGATGGTGCCCGATCCGGCCAAGGGCGAGGGCGCGCTCAAGCTGCAGATCAACGCGTCGAACTGCGTCCACTGCAAGACCTGCGACATCGCCGACCCCTACCAGATCATCACCTGGGTCACGCCCGAGGGCGGCGGCGGGCCGGACTACAAGAATTTGTAGTGCCGCGCCGACTCGCGGTGAGCGCCGATCGCACGGAATTGATAGATTGGGAGTCGTCGCTTTCGCTCTCCAAGGCGCAACGCCCCACGCATCCCGTGCGGGCACATCGACCGGAGATCCTCATGCTCCGCCGCCTGTTGATCACGATCACTGCCGCGATGCTCGCTGTTTCGGCGCTCTCGTGTGCCACCGCCGGATTGACGCCGACGGAAACGTCGATGCCGGCGGCGCGCGCGGGACTGCCGCCCGAGTATCGATTCTTCTACGACGCGCTCGCCGACTACGGTGACTGGATCCTGATCGAGCCCTACGGCTGGGTGTTCCAACCGCGCGTCAATTTCGTCGCGTGGCGCCCGTACCAGTACGGCTTCTGGGCGCCGAGCGACGTGTTCGGATGGACGTGGATCTCGACCGAGCCGTTCGGTTGGGCGACGTATCACTACGGCCGGTGGATGTACGACCGCTTCCAGGGCTGGGTCTGGGTTCCGGGACTCGACTGGGGACCGTCATGGGTGGCGTGGGAACAGGGCAACGGCTACGTCGGCTGGGCGCCGCTGATGCCGGACCAGAGCAACTGGGATTCCGTTCCGGGCGGCCCCTACCTCTTCATTCCGAACACGCAGCTCGCGGCCACCGATCTTTCGTCGCATGTCCTGAAGGCCGAGCAGGTGCGTGGTCAGATCGGCCATCTCAACCCGGTCCAGAATCCGGCCGAGCACGCCGGCGTTCGATTCAACCGCGGCCCGCAGTTCGAGGACATCGAGCGATCGATCGGCGGTCCGCTCCGCCGCGTCGAGATCGAGGAACGGAATCCTCTGATCGGATCGCCGGTGGGCCGTGCGAAGCCGGCGCCGGGCGGGCGACCGGCGGCGGACGACACCGGCGCGGCGACGAAACGCGCGGCCGAGGAAGCTTCGCGCGAGGCGCGCGACATCTCCAACGCGAAGACCCCCGCGCCTCCGAAGGTGTCGATCGTGCATCCATTGACGCCGAGGCAACTGCGCGACCAGTTGCCGGATCAGCGTCGGGGACGTGCCCGCCGCGACGAGAAGCCCGAGCCTGCAAAGCCGGCGCCCGAAAAGCCCGCTGCCAGCGACTCCACGAACTGAGGCCAGCCAGCGCATCAAGGCGCGGGCGCTCGAGCTGGGCTTCGACGCGGTCGGCATCGCCGCGGTAACGCCGATCGAGGCGGCGGAGCGCTACGAAGCCTGGCTCGCCGCCGGGCGCCACGGCGAGATGCGGTGGCTGGCGAGCCCCGCGCATCGCACCCGCCGCGCCGATCCCGCGCGCATTCTGCGCGACGTGCGCTCCATCGTCTCGGTCGCGCTCTGCCACTCGCCGGGGCGTGATCCGCGGCGCGACGCCCGGATCGGCCGGATCGCGCGCTATGCCGCGGGCGAGGACTACCACCGCGTCATGCGCGATCGCCTGCGCATGCTGCAGCGCGACATCATGTCGATCGTGCCGGGGTCGCGCGCGCTCTGGTATTCCGACACCGGCGCGATCTTCGAGCGCGCGTGGGCGGCACGCGCCGGATTGGGATGGATCGGCAAGCACTCGGGTCTGCTGTCGCGCGACGTCGGCTCGTGGTTCCTGCTCGGCGAAGTCCTGGTCGATCGCGAGCTCGATCCCGATCTTGCCGCCGGCGAGGCGCCGCGCGAGCATTGCGGCACCTGCGTACGATGCATCGACGTCTGTCCGACGCGGGCGATCACGGCGCCCTACCAGGTCGACGCGCGCCGCTGCATCTCCTACCTCACCATCGAGCATCGCGGCACGATCGCGCCCGAGCTGCGCCCGCTGATCGGCGACTGGATCTTCGGCTGCGACCTCTGCCAGGAGGCCTGCCCCTGGAATCGTTTCGCGCCGGAGGCACGCGAGAGCCGGCTCCACGCCCGCGAGCTCGAAGGCTGGACGCTCGAGCGATTCCTCGGCCTCGATGATTCGGAGTTCGACCGGCTCTTCGACAAGAGCCCGGTGCGCCGGGTGGGCCGTGCCGGCTTCGTGCGCAACGTCTGCATCGCCCTCGGCAATCGCGGCGAAGCCTCGGCGGTGCCGGCGCTGGTGAACGTTCTCGAGCGCGATCCGGCGCCGCTGGTGCGCGCGCACGCGGCGTGGGCGCTGGGCGAGATCGCCCGCCGGATCGCGGCGGAGAGCGCCTCCTGCAGCGTGACGGAGATTCGCGCGTGTCTCGAGCGCGCCGTGGCCGGCGATGCCGATCCCGAGGTTCAGGGCGAGGCGAGGGCCGCGGCCCGGCTGTTGTAGGCTCCGCGGATGAACATCACGCCGATCGATGACGATTCGCTGCTCTACGTTTCCTCCACCATCGACGACTGGGGCGTGCTTCAAGAGCTCGCGATCTCGGTGGTGATCGATCTCGAGGGCGCGGTGGACGAGGGCATTCCGACTCGCCCCGGCGGGATCCTCTACGTCTATCTTCCCATCAGCGATTCCGAGCTTCCCGACCTTGCCGTGCTCGGCGCGTCGGCCGATCTCATCGCGAGACTGTTGCGGTCGGGCTATCGCGTGCTGATCCACTGCGGGCTCGGGCTCAACCGCTCGCCGCTGCTCGCCGGGATGGCACTGAGCCGCCTGGGCTGGAGCGGACCGGCCGCGGTCGAGCGCCTGCGCGAGCGGCGACCGGGCGCGCTCTTCAACGAGACCTACTGCGATTTTCTGATGAATCTCGACCAGCAGGCCACCGAGTAGCGGGCGCCGCGGACATCGCGAGCGTCAGGTCGTGCGCAGGCTCGTTCCTTCCACCCAGGCGTCTCCGCCGCCCTCGAAGAACTCCTTCTTCCAGATCGGCGCGCTGCGCTTGAGCTCGTCCATCGCCCAGCGGCAGGCGTCGAACGCGGCGGCACGATGCGCGGCCGCCACCACCACCGCGACACTGGCTTCGGCCAGCGGCACCTCGCCCAGCCGGTGGACGATGCGGCAGGTCCGGATCTCGAACTTCGCGCAGGCCTCGCGCTCGATCCGCCCGAGCGCGCTCATCGCCATCGGCACATACGCTTCATAGGCAAGGCGGGTCACGCGGCGGCCGTCGTGATGATCGCGGGTGGTGCCAAGGAAGAGCGTGACGGCGCCGCAGTCGGGCCGCGCCGCCTCGCGCGTCAGCCGCTCGAACGCGATCGCCTCCCGCGTCAGCTCAGCCACGACGACTGCCCCAGGTCCGAAACACCCTCAGCCTCCACTCACCGGCGGGAGCAGCGCGATTTCCGCGTGAGCGCGAAGTGTCGTCTCCGGCCCCGCCATCTCGCCATCGACCGCGATCGCGAGATGCGGCCACAGCGCGCTGAGGCCCGGGTGCCGTTCGCGAAGCAACGCCACCGCGTCGGCGACGCGCGCACCCTCGCCGAGCTCGAGCGTTTCATCCGCGGCGCCGGCATGATCACGCGCCTGCGCGAAGAACAGCACCTTCACCGTCATGTTGCTATGCTGGCCGGATGGACGATGTGAATCAAGCGGCCGAGACTCCACCGGGCGCGGCGCGGGGTCCGATCGATCCCGCGCAGGTGTTCTGGGCGCTGAGAAGCCTCGATCGGCCGCCGGAAGGCGTCGCTCCCACGCGCGCCGCCGAGGTGCGTCGCGGGCTCATGGTCTGGCTCGCGGTGCTGGCCGCGCTCGGCATCGGAGGTCTTCTCTCCGGGGTCCAGGAGCTGTCGGCCATGATCGCGTTCGCCGGCGTCTTCGTCGCCGCACAGGCCGCCGACGTCGATCCGCGCTGGTTCGCACCCTATGCCGTGCTCGGCGCGGTGGTTCCGCTCGGCGGCGCCGCGGTGTTCGGGTTCCTCGCCAACGGCATCCTCCACGGCGACGCGCCGCCCGCCCTCAGAATCGCCGGCGTGGTGTTCTCGATCGCATCCGGCGCGTTCTCGCTGTTCACGCTGAATCCCGCCGTCATTCGACGTCTGACGCGGCTGCTGTTCCGATCAGCCGACGATTCGCATGCTCTGCATCTCGCCGCGCGCGTCGTCAGCCTGACGTTTCTGCAGACCTTCCCCACCATGCTGGTGGTCGGAGATCTGCTCCAATCCGCGAGCGAGCGCCCGGGCGGCTTCTTTCAATCGTCCTCGCTCGGCGCCGAGCTGATCGGCTACATCGCGATCGCGCTGGCCGGCGTCGGGTTCCTGATCCGTCGTCCGCTGGCCGGGACGCTCGAGCGACTCGGTCTCAGGCGGCCGCGCTGGTCCGACCTCGGACGGATCGCCGCCGGCACCGGCGGGCTCTTCGCGCTGAACTTCGCGCTGGAATGGATGCAGCACCAGATCTTCCCCGGCACCTGGCGACACGATCACGCGATCAACGAGCAACTCGCGCACGGGATCACCGCGCCGGTTGGAATGCTGCTCGGCGCGACAGCCGGGATCGGCGAAGAGATCACGCTCCGCGGCGCGCTGCAGCCGCGGCTGGGGTTGTTCCTGACCTCGGCGATGTTCGCGGCACTCCACGTTCAATACTCGTGGTTCGGAATGCTCGCGATCCTCTTGATCGGAATGGTGCTGGGGCTGCTTCGCGCTCGCGCTGGAACCACGGTCGCGATGGCCGTGCACGCGCTCTACGACGTCCTCGCCGTGTTCACGACGAGCTGACGGGCGAATGATCGCTGTCCTCGGATACGCGGGACGCTACCTGGCACCAGTCACCACGGTGTAAACGCCCGGATTCCCGCCGCAGCTCTGCGACTGCGGTTTGGGATGTGGGCGATTCGCGTAGGCGACGATCATGCCCGCGATGAATCCGGCCGCGACCAGGATCGCGATTGTCGCCGGCACGCCCTTGGCGTGGAGCGCACGGATGCTCTCGAGCGGGATCTCGCGGACGTGCTCCTTTTCACTCAGCAATGTATGTCCGGACGTCGAGGATCTCAGCACCAGCACGGTGGCCATCGGCAGGCGGCCCGCGTCCTGCCAGGCGGCCAGCGAATCAGCGCCGAGACTCGTGCCCGCGCCCTCGAGGCTCCCAAGCCGCTGGATCGGCGCGACGCGCGGCTCCTTGTCCCCCGCCCGCCGATAGCGAACCACGCCATAGTCGAAGCCCGCGAACATTCCGCTGTCGCGACGAGCGTCGCGCTGAATCATGCGCACCGGGCTTCCGATCGTGAAGCCGTGTAGCGGCGACGCCGAGTCGGCCGCCGAGGCGGCGTAGCGCGAGGCGTATTCGTCGTCATCGAGATGGCGGAAGCCGGCATAGCGGCCCACCACCTTGCCGCTGTCACGAGTCGTCACGGTGAGCGGAGTTCCGATCGAGACCCGGCCGAGCTTCCAATGCTGTTCCGCGAACGGATCGTGGCGCGCGGGGTCGGTCAGGTCCCGGGTGCTGGCGGGGCCGGGCGTGCAGGCGGTGAGGTCGATCGTGAAGATCGAGGTCACGAGGCAGATCGCGGCATAGAGCCGGCGGCGCGTCATGCGAATCCTCCACGGAGCCCAATCGGGCGCGGCGCGTCCGGAGCGGGGCCCGATCAGCTCAGCGTGTCTCCCGGTCTCAACGGCACGACTTCGGCGGTGACGCCCTGCTTTTTCAGCTCGGCGCGCAGCGCGTCGACGTTCCCCGTCAGCGCGGGGAACGTGCCGTAGTGCATCGGCACGATGCGCTTCGGCTTCAGCATGCGCGCGGCAACCGCGGCCTCGCGCGGTCCCAGGGTGTAGAGATCTCCAATCGGCAACAGCACGATTTCGGGCGCGTAGAGCTCCTGGACCAGCGCGAAGTCGGCGGTCAGGCCGGTGTCGCCGGTGTGATAGAGCTTGGTGCCGTCCTCCAGCGTGATCACGAATCCGCACGGCTCGCCGCCGTAGATCATCTGCGTCCCGTCCTCGATCCCGCTCGAGTGCACCGCGTGGACCATGGTGAAGCGCAGGCCGGCGACTTCCTGAGTGCCGCCCTTGTTCATCGGCGCGGTGTTCGAGACGCCCTTCTTCTGAAGGTAGGCGTGGATTTCATAATTGCAGACCACGGTGGGCTTGAACTTCTTGCCGAGCGTCACCGCGTCGCCCATGTGATCGCCATGGCCATGAGTGATCGCCATGATGTCGATCTTGTCGAAGGTCTTGAGCTCCTTCGGGCAGGCGGGATTGTTCTCGACCCAGGGGTCGATCAGCAGCGTCTTCGCGCCGCGGGTGATCAGCTTGAACGTCGAGTGACCGAGCCACGTGAGCCCGAATCCGCGATTCAGCGCGGGCATTCCATCTCCTCCGAAGGGGCGCGGCTCTCGCCGCGGCGGGTGCTGACCTGTGCGGCGCGCGATCGGCGCGCCGCGATGCTCTAGCGTGCGACGCCGGCCGGATGCGCCTGCGTCGCTTCGGCGCCACCCAGCTCTTCGAGCCGCGCCGTGAAATGTCTCAGAACCGGTGCTTCGTAGGTGATGCGCAGCCCCTTCAGGCTCTCGCGGCGCTGATAGACGTCGATCACCGCGTCGCCGACGAAACGAATGTGCTGCGTGGTGTAGACGCGGCGCGGAATCGCGAGCCGAACCAGCTCGAGCGCCGGATACTTCATCTCTCCCGCGGCGTCGCGATGGCCGAACATCAGGCTGCCGACCTCGACCGCGCGAATCCCGTGATCCCGATAGAGCGCGACGACCAGGGACTGCCCGGGGTATTCAGATTGCGGAATGTGAGGCAGGAAGCGTCGCGCGTCGAGATAGACCGCGTGGCCGCCGACCGGTTTCACGATCGGAACGCCGGCGCGCTCGAGCTGCTCGCCGAGCTCCGCGACCTGGCCGATCCGGAACGCCAGGTAGTCTTCGTTCAGCACCTCGCGCAGTCCGATCGCCATCGCCTCGAGGTCGCGTCCGGCCAGACCACCATAGGTCGGAAATCCCTCGACCAGAATCAGAAGATTGGTGATGCGCTCCGACCATTCGCTGTCGTTGAGCGCGACGAAGCCGCCGATGTTGACCAGGCCGTCCTTCTTCGCGCTCATGGTGCAGCCGTCACCCAGCGCGAACGTCTCGCGCGCGATCTCGGCCACCGTCCTGTGGCGATAGCCGGGCTCGCGCTGCTGGATGAACCAGCTGTTCTCGGCGAACCGGCAGGCGTCGAAGAAGAGGGGAACCTGGTGGCGCTGGCAGACCTGCCGAACCTCGCGGATGTTCGCGATCGAGACCGGCTGGCCCCCGCCGGAATTGTTGGTGATGGTGATCATCACCAGCGGCACGCGCTCGCGCCCGCGCTCGCTCAGCACGCGATCGAGCTTCTTCGGGTCGAGGTTGCCCTTGAAGGGATGGCGCGAGTCGAGGTCGAGCCCCTCGTCGATCACGAGATCGAGAGCCTCGGCGCCCTGGTGCTCGACGTTCGCCCGCGTGGTATCGAAATGAATGTTGTTCGGCACCGTGTCGCCGGCCTTCAGCACGGTCGAGAACAGCAGGTTCTCGGCCACCCGGCCCTGATGAGTGGGAATGATGTGCTGGTAGCCGAAGATGTCGCGGACCGTCTGCTGGAAATGAAAGAAGTTGCGGCTGCCGGCATAGGATTCGTCGCCCACCATCAGGCCGGCCCACTGACGGTCGCTCATGGCTGAAGTTCCGCTGTCGGTCAGGAGGTCGACGTAGATGCTGTCCGCCGGCACCGCGAAGATGTTGAGACCGGCCTCGAGGATCAGGCGCGCGCGTTCCTCGGCGGAGACCCGCCGCAGCGGCTCGACCACCTTGATGCGGAACGGCTCGGCGGGAAATCGCATGGGACGGCGAGTTTAGCGACACGCCACCCAAGGCGCGAGCAATTTAGGTGTTGCATTGTTTCCGGGTGCTTCCTACAGTTGAAGGCGTCCCCGAGTTCGTCCCCCCGCACAAAGCAGCAGGGGGCCCGCACCGCGCCCAGTAACCCCCATCGGCGCACCGCATCAGCGGACGGGCCGTACGCATCATCGAGTCCTAGGCGGAATGCCACGGAAGGTGTCTTCGAGCGTCACGACGGCGTGAGGAAATGCGCTGTGGATTGGTTGGGCGTCTGTGGGATCGGGGGACTCCAACGCCCGGATCGAGAAGCAGCGCAGAAATAGCCGCACTGGGGCGGCATGGGGGTCGGTGACGGCGCGACCTGTGATCGCGTCCGAAGCTGCGGCGAGCGGTGACTCGCACCTCGTCAGGCGTACCGGCGAGAGACCCGGAATACCGAAGGGGTCGGTCGACAGACCGGCCCCTTCTTGCGTGAGCGCCGCGACCGATCGTCACTAGACGCCCTCGATCACCACCATGTTCGAGGTCGCGTACTTGTGGCGCAGGTGCTTGATCGCGCCGTACTCGGGCGAATCGAGCCACTCCCGCGTGCGCTCGGTGCTCGGAAACTCGAGAACGACCAGGCGCTTCGGCACCCACTGGCCCTCCAGCACCTCGGTGCGTCCGGCCCGCGCCAGATAACGGCCCCCATAGGCGGTGATGGTGGGCGGGGCGAGCCTTCGATATTCCTCGTAGGCGGCGGGGTCCTTCACATCGATATCGACGATGACATAGGCCGGCATCTTTCCTCCCTCGCTCGGCGCCCGGCGCTCCGGGCGATTCCCGCGTCGATTGCTCGCGATCAATGTATCGCGGGCGATCGCGTCACGGCGAGAGCGCGAGGGCGGACTTTCAGACGAACGCGAGAGACTCCGGGGGGAACGAGCATGACATCCTGCCGGGCGCCGCGCTCGATCCCGGCCGGCAGCGCCTCGCCGGCTTCACAATCCGGCGGCAGCGTAAGCGCGGTCCAGACCGGCACCGGCGTCCAGCGCCACTCGGTGGTGTCTCCGGCGTGGTCAAAGGACAGATCGATCAGCCCCCAGCGCGTCGGCGCGCGCCGCACCTTCGATCCATGCCACCACCGCTCGCGAGCGCCGAGCGTGAGCTGAAGCGTGTCGGAATCGTCGAAGATCAGCGAGTTCCGGATCAGCGTGACGAGCGCCGCGGCCGCGGTCACGTGCGGCGGGAAGTTCCTTCCGAAGTCGCGCGTCGAGCGCGAGAAGATCTCCGCCGCGCCCCCGCTGGCCGAGCGCCACGCCAGCGCCGCGTCCAGCACGCGATCGGCGATGCCGCGCTCGCCGGCCAGCAACGCCCAGGTGCCGAGATCCACCGCGACGTAGCTGTGGAGCGAATCGGGATCGCGGTACCAGCCGGGCCCGGGGCCGCCGACCGGCGCCCAGTAACGCTTCGCCAGCGCGAGCAGATGCGGATCGGACGCCGGCAGCGTCATGCAGGGATAGCCGACGGCGAGATTCCCCCAGTCGGTTCCGGTGTTCTGCCACGACGCCGGAACGTCGTCGCGACCGGTGAGCTCGAGCGATCGCTCGAACGCCGCGCGATAACGGGTCTCGAGCGCGGCGATCGAATCCGCCTCGCGCTCGCGCTTCGCCGCCCTCAGCAGACGCGCGGCCGCGCGATAGCCGGCGATCGCCCACGCGTCGTTGCCTACCAGCTGCGCCCGCACCATCTCGGCGTCGTGGGGATCGGTGGCGGGCAGCATCCGGGAGAAGTCGGCGGCCACGGAATTGTCCCCGGCCGCGGTGTGGCCCATCGCGCGCTGGCGCTCGACCGCGCGACACGCACGAAGCGCGGCATCCGCGTAGCGGCTGACGTCGCCGGCCGGCGCCGGGCGAAGCAGCACCTGCTCGAACGCCCACAGCGCCTGACCGGTCCCATCGAGCTGACCGGCCTGGCTGACGAACGGACCGTGCGGCCATTGGAAATCGAGGAACGACGAGGCCAGCTCGCGTGATTCCCGCGTGTAGCCGGAGATCGCGAGCGCATGCATGGCGCGGGCGCCATCGCGCAGCCAGACGTCGCGGTAATGGAACGGGCCGCCGAGCGGCACCCAGCGCGTGGTGCGGCGCTCGCGCATCGCGAGCAGGAGCACGCGCGAAGAGCGGATCGCGTTCTCCACCTCCCGGTCCCCAAGATCGAAGCGAGCACCACGATTCGTCTCGGCGATCCAGTAGGAGCGCACGCGCCCGACGTAGTCCGCGTGAGTCCGCGCCGCCCAGCGCTCGAGGTCGTTTCGCGCGACCGGATACGCCGGCAGCAGCACATGCCAGCGGTGATCTCCTCCGGCCTCGAGATCGGCGCTCATCGATGCCGTGCGGGAATCGAGCTGCCCGTCGCACCAGCCCAGCGCAGAATCCCGGCCGCCGCTCTTCGCCCAGCACGTGCTCCAGGGAACCGCGAGATCGGAATCGGGGGCGATGAACGGCGGGTCGGCGAGCGGTCGGCACGTCAGTCGAAGCGCCGCGTGCCCGGGATGCGAAGACGTGTTGCGCGCGCGAATCTCGAGCGAGACGAGAAGATTCGACTGGTCGAGCGGCGAGCGCTCGAGCGGCCGCCTCACGCGAACCAGCAGGGAGTCGAGACGCGATTCGGGATAATGCGTGAAGGCCTGCTGGATGCGTTCGCGGTCGGCATCCTGGTCCCGGCGCGCGATCGGGCGGGCCACCGCGTTGCCGGCGCTCGTCCACCAGGATTCCGGCGCCGGGGCAGCCACGGCTTCGAAGTCCCATT
The DNA here is from genome assembly GCA_035496475.1 of Candidatus Udaeobacter sp. GTDB lineage: Bacteria > Eisenbacteria > RBG-16-71-46 > RBG-16-71-46 > RBG-16-71-46 > JACOSU01. The sequence continues at coordinate 29,894 of DATJEP010000086.1, read as the reverse complement.
CGATGGCGCCGGAGCGACGGGTCCATCGCACCACCGGACACCAGCGCTCTTCATACGCGATGCGGCCGGGTGCCGACGCGGTATCCGCTCCCGACGCGGCCTCGCAGCGGATCTCCCATACGCCGTTGAAAAGATTGCCGTCCGGCGTGACCTGAAACGATCGCGTCGCGCCGGGCCACATCAGCGCCGCCACCGAATGCCGGTAGGCCTCGGGGATGGAATCGGGCGACCAGGTGCGCGACGCCTCGCGTGACGGATCGAGACGCGCGCAGCCGGCGAGCGCGAGTGCGAGGATGGCGCACACGGGCCGGGGCACCCTGATCGATCTCACCCCCGGTTTATCGGTCACCCGCGCGAGCGGATTGAGCGTTGCCGACCGCGGAGCGTCATCTGATAGACTGATCGGCTCAGCGCCCTGCGCCGGGTGTCCGCGCGCGCTCAATACCCCCATGCCGAAGGAGCTTGCGCTGGATTTCCAGACCCGCGACTTGATCGTCACCGGAGCGGCCGGATGGCTCGGTGTCCGCTTCGTCGACACGCTGATCCATGGTCTCCCCGATGTCCCCGAGCTGGCCTCGCCGCCCCCGGATGCGCGGGTTCGCTGCCTGGTGCTGCCGGGGGACGACCCCTCCGCGCTCCGCCGGCTCTCGGACCGGATCGACATCGTCGAAGGCGATGTGCGCGATCCAGCGGCCTGCGCCCGACTCTTCGAGGGCACGCACGGGTCCGTTCTGTTCCACATCGCCGGCATCATTCACCCGCGACGCGTGGACGAGTTCTACGAGATCAACGTCGACGGAACCCGCCGCGTCCTCGAGGCCGCCAATGCGGCCGGCGCAAGACGCGCCGTCGTGATGTCCAGCAATTCGCCCTGCGGCACCAATCCGAATCGAACGGATCGTTTCGACGAGAACTCCCCCTACCACCCCTATATGAACTATGGGCGCTCGAAGATGCTCATGGAGATCGCGGTGCGGGAGCTGCGCCGTTCGGGCTCGGTCGAGACCGTTCTGATCCGCGGGCCGTGGTTCTATGGTCCCTACCAACCGCCCCGGCAGACTCTGTTCCTGAAAATGATTCGCGATGGGAAGGCGCCCATTGTCGGCGACGGCAACAACGTCCGCTCGATGGCCTATCTCGACAATCTGTGCCAGGGGCTGATGCTCGCCGCGCTTCGCCCCGGGGCCGATCGCAACGTCTACTGGATCGCCGACGAGCGCCCCTACACGATGAACGAGGTGGTCGATACCGTGGAGCGGCTGCTGGAGACCGAATTCGACCAGAAGGTGGCCCACAAGCGGCTCCGACTGCCGGGAATCGCCAGCGACGTCGCCCAACTCGTCGACGCGGGCATCCAGTCGCTGGGCGCCTACCACCAGAAGATCCACGTCCTCTCCGAGATGAACAAGAACATCGCCTGCTCGATCGACGGGGCGCGCGCCGCGCTCGGCTATGCTCCGACCGTGGCGCTCGAAGAGGGCATGCGTCGCAGCATCCGCTGGTGCATCGAGAACCGCCAGCTGTGATGGCGTCGCGACCCCGCGCCTGATCATGCGCGTGCTGGTCACCGGGGGATCCGGCTATTTCGGCACGACGCTCCGCGACCGCCTGCGCGCGCAGGGGCATTCCGTTCGCAACTTCGATCTGGTTCAGCCCGATGCCGATGACGCCCAGGACGAGTTCGTTCAGGGCGACATCCGCGACGCCGGTTCGGTCTCACGCGCGTGCGAAGGCATCGACGTCGTGCATCACAACGTCGCGCAGGTTCCGCTGGCGAAGAGTCGCGCGCTGTTCGATTCCGTGAACATCGAGGGGACCGAAGTCATGCTGGCGGCCGCGCGGTCCGCGGGCGTGAAAAAGCTCGTCTACACCTCGTCGAGCGCGGTATTTGGCGTCCCCGCGAGCAATCCGGTCACCGAGCGGACGCTTCCCCACCCGGCCGAGGCGTATGGGCGGGCGAAATACGAGGCGGAACGGCGCTGCGAGGCCTACGTGCGCGAGGGCGCCGACATCACCATCATCCGGCCGCGCACCATCCTCGGTCACGGGAGGCTCGGCATCTTTCAGATCCTGTTCGAGTGGATCCGCACCGGGAGCAACATTCCGGTCCTCGGCGACGGGGACAATGTCTACCAGTTCGTTCATGCCGACGATCTCGCCGACGCCTGCATTCGGGCCGGAGAGCGGGCGGGAGCGGCCGTCTACAATTGCGGCACGGATCGATACGGCACCATGCGCGAAACACTCGAAGCGCTGTGCCGGCACGCGGGCACCGGATCGAAGGTCCGAAGCGTGTCGATGTCCGCCACCGTATGGGGCATGAAGGTCACCAGCGCGCTGGGCCTCTCGCCGCTGGGCGACTACCACGCGCTGATGTACGGCCGCTCGATGTACTTCGATCTCTCGGCGATCGAGCGCGACCTCGGATGGCGGCCGAGGTGGTCGAACGAAGAGATGTTCATCGAGAGCTATGACTGGTACCTGGCGAATCGAGAGCGGGTTCTCGCCTCGAGTGGCGCAAGCCATCATCGATCCCCGGTGAAACAGGGCGTGCTCGAACTCGTGCGCCGTCTGCTCTGAGGAGCGATCGATGCGGAGCTGGCCGACTCGGATCACGGCGCTGCTCGGACTGCTGCTGGGTCTCGTCTTCCTGGCGCTGGCTGTGGCCAGGCTCGATCTGCCGCAGGTAGGACGCTCGCTCGCGGCGGCTCGGCTCTGGCCCTGGCTGCCGCTGGCGGTGACGTGCTACATCGCCGGCCACTTCCTGCGTGGCCGGCGATTGCGCTGGCTGGTCAGCCCGGAGGCCTCGCTGACGACCACGACCGCGACCAACGTCGTGGTGGTCGGATACGCGGTCAACAACCTGCTGCCGGTGCGCCTCGGCGAGATCGCGCGCGCCTGGATGCTCACCGAGCGCAGCGGCCTCTCGATCATTCAGAGCTTCACGGTCACGGTGCTCGAGCGCGTGCTCGACGGCCTGGTGCTGCTTGCGCTGTTCGGGCTGACGCTGCTCGTGCTCCCGCAGCGCGTGGAGTCGGCGACGCCGTTCCTCGTCGCCGCGATCGTTCTCGCGCTCGCCGGAGGTTTCGTGCTGGTGACGGTTCTGGCTCCGGGCCTGCTCGTGACCACGCTCAGCCGCGTGACGCAACGCGTGTGGCCGCGCGCCCACGATGCCGTCGTAGGCCAGGCCGGCGCCGTCGTCAATGGCGTGGCCTATCTGCGCAATCCATTCGGCGTCCTGCGAGTTTCGGCTCTGGGAGCGCTGGTCTGGATCTGTGAAGCGGGAATGTACTGGTCGCTGCTGCCGGCATTCGCGATTCCGGCCCGGCCGACGACGGCGCTTCTGGCGATGACGACCACCAACCTCGGCATCCTCGTGCCATCGACTCCCGGATACATCGGCCCCTTTCACTTCTTCTGCATGCAGGCGGTGCGTTCGACCGGCGTGGCATCGAGCGTAGCGTTCAGCTACGCGGTGCTCGTTCACCTCGCGTTCTATGTGCCAATCACCATCTGGGGCCTCGCCGTGATCCTCACTCAGGGGCTTTCGGTGGGCCGGACGCTCGCGCTCAGCCGCATGGCCCAGCCGATTCCCTCTCTGCCGCGGGCGCTGGCGGGGCTCGGCACGCGGATCTCGACCGCGCGCCGGATCGACCGCCCGCAGGCGCCATCGCGCTTCATGATGGCGCTCTCCGAGGCGGCGATCCCGGTCGAGGCGGACGGATTGAGCGAGCCCGACCGCACCGAGGTGATCCATCAGGTCGCGGAATTCGTGACCGGGCAGCTCGCCGAGCTTCCGTTCCGGCTGCGTTTCCTGTTCATGGTGGGCATGTCGGGATTCCGTCTCGCCACCCGCGGAATCCTGTGGCGCGACTTCTGCTCGCTCGAGAGCGCGCGGCGCCGCGCGTGGCTCGAGCGCTGGGCCTATGGACGCTTCGGGCCTGCCCGCCAGCTGTTTCGCGGTGTGCGGAGCACGGCGCTCCTTTCCTACTACGAGCACCCGGCCGTGAGGCGCGCCCTCGATGCGCGCGGCCGCGCACGATGATCGCGCGCACCGGAGCTCAGGTTCTCGTCATCGGCTCGGGCGCCGGAGGGGCGGTGACGGCTCTCGAGCTCGCCCGCGCCGGTCGCGAGGTGATCGTGCTCGAAGAGGGACACGCGCACGATCTGCCGGACTATGGCGGGCCGCCCACGCTGGCGATGCGCAAGCTCTACCGGCGGCGAGGCATGACTCCGATTCTCGGGCGCGTGCCGATCGGATACGTGGAGGGGAATTGTCTCGGTGGCAGCACCGAGATCAACAGTGGCTTCTGGCACCGCGCGCCGCGCGACATCCTCCTCCGATGGAAGGCGCAGTACGGCCTCGAAGACGCGCAGGAATCGGATCTCGCACCGCACTATGAATGGGCCGAAGCATTGCTCGGCGTCGGCCCCGCCGCGCCGCCCTGGCCCCCGAGCACGCGCGTGTTCGCCCGCGGAATCGAAGCCATGGGGTGGTCCTATGAGGAGGTCCCGCGCGCGGCTCCCGGATGCCGCAATACGAACGCATGCGCCAGCGGCTGTCCGACGGGGGCGAAGCAGGGAATGAGCCGCCGCGTCCTGCCGATGGCGGTCGCCGCCGGGGCGCGAGTCATCACCGGAGCGCGCGTGCTGCTGATCCTCCGCGAGCGCGGCCGGATCTCGGGGGTGGTGGCGCGGCTCGAGGGCGAGGATGGCGAGGCGCACCTGGTGCGAATCGACGCGGGCGCCGTGTTCGTGTGCGCCGGTCCGACCGAGACGCCGGCGCTGCTCCAGCGCAGCGGGATTCGCTATCACGTCGGCAACACGCTCCGCGTGCACCCGTATCTCAAGGTCGCGGCGCGATTCACCGAGCCGATAGATGCCGAGCGCACGGTGCTGCCGCTGCTGCAGGTCAAGGAGTTCGGTCCCGAGCTCTCGCTCGGCGGCGCGTTCTTCACCGTCGGCCACCTGGCGATGACGCTGAGCGAGAACTGGCCTGCCAATCGGCGGCATCTCGATGAGTATGCGTCGATCGCGCAGTATTACGTCGGCGTGCGGGGCAGCGGCCGCGGCGCGGTGCGGCCGAGCGTCTTGAGCCCCGACAACACCATCATCCGTTATGAGATCTCGGAGATCGACATCTACAACCTGGGCGTCGGGCTGGCGCGGTTATCGGCGCTCCTGCTCGCCGGCGGGGCCACCGCGGTGTATCCCTCGGTGCACGGACTGCCCGAGATCACGAGCGAGGTTTCGGCGGCGCGCTGGATGGACGAGCGGCTTCCGCGAGCCGCCCTCAGCCTGGTCACGGTTCACGCATTCTCGTCGTGTCCGAGCGGCGAGCGCCGCGATCGCTGCGCCGCTGATTCATTCGGGCGCGTCTATGACTTCGAGAATCTGTACCTGAATGACGCCAGCATCCTGCCGGATTCACCGGGCGTGAATCCGCAGGGGACGGTCATGGCGATGGCGCGGCGGAACGCGCAGGGTTTCGTTTCGTCGAATCGCTGACCACGCGCCAGAGCCCGGTCAGGGGCAACCGGGCGACCGGTATGAATTCGAGGTCGCGCGGGGTTCGCGCATCGGGCGGGAAGGTCGCGAACACCGGCCGGCCTTCGGCTTCCTCGAGCGCGACGGCGCGCCCCACGCGTACCGGATGCGTTCCGGTCAGAACGACGCGAACATCGCTGCGTAACGGCTCTCCATAGCAGAAGTAGCGGAGCACATTGCCCTCCGCCCACCACGTCATCACCGCCGCGCGTTGCGGCAGAGTCCGCATCACCTGCCGCCCGTAGTCGTCCCAGCTCCGATCGATCCGCAGCGGACTCCACTCCTTCGGCCACAGCGACCAGGTCACCGACGTCAGTGTGTACCGACCCAGCGGCCCGGGCGGCCTCGGAATCGACAGGCGCACGATCGGAGCGGTGACGACCAGGACGGCGGCCAGCGCGAACGCCGGACGTTTCCATCGACGCCCGACCTCATCCAGGCCCGCCGCGATCGCGATCGAAAGCGTCCAGAGGCCGGGCAGGAAGAAGTAGCTCGCGATCCAGCCCGAGGCAGCGGAGTTGGTGAGCAGGAGATCGGACGCGAACCACGCGCCGATGATCCAGGCTCCCCGAGCGCGCCGCTTCCACAGCGCCCACGCGCCGAGCAGCGCCAGCGGGAATCCCCACAGCGGGCATTGATTCAAACCGACCTCGGTCGCCAGCTCCACGCCGCGACGCAGCCGGCTGTCCGGCTTCCATCCGGGCGGATGTGCGTATCCGAAATATTGTCGCCCCGAGAGCAGCCAGGCGGTTCTCGCGATGCGCGTCTGCGGGACCGGGCCATGGGGAATGAACTCGGCCGGCTCGAGTCGAAGGACATCTTCGATGTAGTTCATCGGGCGGTTCGGCTGATCCACCACCAGCATGTAGCCGATCGCGCTGAGCCCCAGCGCGAGGCCGCCGGCCGCCGCCACCACCTGACTCATCCGCAGCCGGCGCTGGCGCGCGGCCACGATTCCGACGGCAAGAATGACCGGCGCGAGCGAGGAAGCGGAGAGATGGCTCAGCGCCGCCAGACCTCCGACCAGCCCGATGAAGAACGCGCCGCGACGATCGGGTCGATTCGCAAATCGAAGCGTGAGGAACAGCAGGATCGCATCGAGCGCCAGCGCGGGTGCATGAACGCTGGCTTCGGTCGACTCCTTCCATGGGGTGCGGCCGAGCGCGAACGCGAGGGCGGCGGCCAGGGCGGCGAGCCAGTTGCCACAGAGCCGTGTGGCAACGAACGCGGCGAAGCCGACGGCGGTCGCGCCCGCCACGCATGAGAGAAGGTTGGCGCGGAATGCCATGGTCGAGATCGGGAGGTGACCGAACAGCTGGAGCAGGAGAACGACCGGCACGTAGCCGGCGTGTGCGATCCCGCCCACGCTCGCCAGAGTCTGGAATTCTCCGGGATCACCAGCATGAACGTAGGGCTGATTGGTGGCGAGATAGATCGCGAACGCGATCCCGCCGGCGAGCCAGGCGGCGCGACGTGCTCCCCTCGCCTCCATCAGTTGTGCCCTCCATCCGGCGGCGGTGACTCGGGCATCCGGAACTGGAGCCGGCGCTCGATCTTCTCGCGCACGCGCTGGCCGCGATCGATCAGGCTGTCGAGCGCCAGCAGCTCGAGTCGCTCGTTCGGCGTGGCGGGAATGCCCATGCACGCGGCATTCACCAGCGCCTCGTAGGGCAGCCCTTCACCGAGCCCGGCCGACGGCGGCGTCTCCCCCGGCAGCGGCGGCACCTTCGACCACCGCGCGCAGGCGTCGATCAGCGCGCGCCTCTCGAGCTCGACCAGCGGATCGGTTTCGGTGAGCGGCGCGTGCGGACACAGCTCGACGCACGCGGCGCGGTAGGGATATTCGCGGGCCAGGCGGCCGATCTTGACGCGGGAGAGCCCGAGCACGCGCAGGTCGTAGCAGTCGTTCGGCAGCCACTCGATGTCGTCGATCCGCGCCAGGCAGGCGAGCGAATGAAACGGCGGATTGCCGCGGTAGTCTTCTTCCCAGCCGGGCTTCAGCAGCGCGAGCGTGAGCAGGCGCTCACCCGACAGCGCCTCGCGCACCATGGTCCGGTAGCGAAGCTCGAAGATGTGCAGCGGAATCGAGGTGTGGGGAAAGAGCACGAGGTTCGGCAGCGGGAAGACCGGGACCGGTTCTTTCGGCGCGAACTGCAAGCTCGGCCTCCCGCGCGACCGCGGCCGGACGCAGTCTGAGAGCCCGGCTAGTCTTCGCTCACGAACTCCAGCAGATCCTGAATGTGCCCGTCGACTTTGACCTTGGGATAGATCTGCGCGACCCGCCCGGTGCGATCGATCACGAACGTGGTGCGCTCGATACCCATGTATTTCTTGCCGTAGAGATTCTTCTGCTTGTAGACGCCGTACATCTTGGACACCGTGGCGTCCTCGTCGGAAAGCAGCGGGAACGGCAGCTTCTGCTTTTCCCTGAAGTGCTGGTGCGACTCCATGCCGTCGGTCGACACGCCGAGGATCACGGCGTTGTGCTTCTCGAACTCGGCCGAATGATCGCGGAAGTCACAGGCTTCGCGGGTGCAGCCCGGGGTCTCGTCCTTCGGATAGAAGTAGAGGATTACGGTCTTCTTGCCCTTGAACTGCTTGAGCGAAATGTTCTCGCCCGTGGTCGAGGGCAGCGTGAAATCCGGTGCGGTCCGACCGATCACCGGCAACATCGCGGTGGTCATCCATCCTCCGAAAGCACTGCCGGGCTCCCGAAGGAGCCCGGCGCCCATGGGCGTTTGCGCCCCGCGTCGCGGGAAGCTATTTGCTGTGAACCGCCGACATCGACAGCGCGCGCTCGAGATTCTGCTCGACCACCGCCCAGTCGAGGTTGTTGAAGAACGCCTCGATGTACTTGGCGCGGGCGCGACCGTAGTCGATCCAGTACGCGTGCTCGTAGACGTCGAGCGCCAGGACCGGCGTCGCGTTCCACAGCGGGAAGGTGTTCTGGGCATCGCCCACCACCGTGGTGAGCGTGTTCCAGTCGTGATCGTAGGCCAGCCAGACCCAGCCGCGAGCGGCGAGACCGGAGGCCTTGAAATCGGTGAGCCACGCGTCGACCGACGGGAAGTCGCGCTTGATCAGATCGGCGGTCTTGCCGCTCGGCGCTCCACCCTTGCCGCCGAGATGGCCGAAGTAGATCTCGTGATTCTTGACGCCGCCGAGCGCGAACGAAAGATCGACGCGGAGCGCGCGCAGGTCGCTGAAGATCTGATTCGCCGCGGCGCGATCGACAGTGCCGAGCCTCTCCTGGATCTCGTTGGTCTTGCCGACGTAGCCCTTGTAGAGCTCGTAGTGCTCTTCCATGGTGCGCGCGCTGATTCCGTTGAGCTCACGGATCGACGCGAATTTGCGGGCTTCGAGTTTGGGGAACGGCATGCTGCTCCTCCTTCGATTCGAGGCGGGCGGAAGGGCGATCGCCCGGAAGATGATCGGGTCGGGAACGGCTCGACGTTAGCCCCCGCCTTTGGCGGGTGTCAACCGCTGGGCGAGGGCGGCAAGAGCGGTGAGGAAGCGTGTCGCACGCTCAGGATCGCGGCCGTGAACGTGCCCCGCGTCCGGTCAGGATCGCGGCCGTGAACGCACTCCGCGCGCGCTCGTGACGCGCCCCGCGCGCACCGAATCCAGCAGGGCCTGAAGGCTCGCGCCGCTCACCTCGCACGTCATGTCGGAAGCCTTGCAGCCGGCCAGCGTGTAACCGCAGCCACAGGTGCAGCGCTCGGCATTGGCGAAGCGAAGAAAGACCTCGCGCTTCTTCGCATCGAGCGACGAGAGATCGAATCCTCGCACCTGGTCGAGCCAGCGGCTCTTGTACGCGACCGAGTCGAGCTGGGTCACCGCCAGCGCCCGATCGATCGCGCGATCGGTGACGGCCGTGTCTTCCGGCGCCAGGATCTTTCGCGGAGCGCTGGCCGCGGTCTGGAGCGGCAGGCGATGCCACGACGCGGCCCATGCGGCGAGGCCGACGATGAACGCGGCAATCACGATCAGCGCGATCGGCGAGACACGGCCCGAAGCGTTCAGACGAAATGGCTTCATGAGATGAGGTTAACTCGGGAGGCCCGTGCGGTGTTCAAGGGTGTTGCAGCGGGGGGTCGACAATGTTATAACATCGGTGTATACGAGGAGGTGCTCGATGGTTCGTTTGACGGTTCGCAAGGTCGGAAACTCGTTGGGCGTGACGCTCCCCTCTGAGGCCGCGCAGACGCTGCGCGTCAAAGAGGGAGATCCGCTCTACCTCACGCAGGCTCCGGATGGTTACCGACTCACTCCCTATGACCCGAGTTTCGAGGAGACGATCCGCGTCGCCGAGGATTTCATGCGGCGTTACAAGAATGCCCTTCGCGAACTCGCCAGGTGACCCGGACACCGAAATGGCTTTCCAAGTCCGCAGTGCTTGCGATCCATGGCAGCCTGCTCGCCGAGCACGGTGGTGCCCGCGGTCAGCACGAGGACGGCCGGCTCGAGGCGGCGCTCGCAAGCCCGATCAACCACTTCGCGCATGGCGAATCGAATCTGTTCAGGCTGGCCGCGGTTCTGACAAACGCTCTGACCCGAGACCATCCCTTCAAGGACGGAAACAAGCGAGTTGCCCTGACGGCTTGCGGTGTCTTCTTGGAGCTCAACGGATTCAGGTTCGAGGCCGCCGAACCGGATGCGGTCGGCGCCATCCTCGCGCTCTCGACTCGCCGGCTGGATGAGAGCGGGTTCGCGGAATGGCTCGCGCGTTCCTGCGTTAGACTCCGCCGTCCCCGAAGAGCATCAGGGGGTCTCCGGGTTCGCACGCGTACGGCTCGCAAGAAACGTGACCGCTGACAGACTGAATTGAGGAATCTCTTGAGCTGGATCCAGGCAGTCCCGACCGAAAGCGCCGCCGGCGAGCTGAAGGCTCTCTACGAGCGCATCCGCGCCAGGTCCTCGCGCGGCGCGGTGTCGAACGTGTGGCAAAGCGTCGGGCTCGATCCCCGCGGCCTCGGCGCGCTGTTCACGCATTACGACACATTGATGACCGATCCGGCTCCGCTCTCGCCGGCGCAAGCCGAGGCGATCGCCATCGTGGTGTCGGCGACCAACGGCTGCGGGTATTGCGTCGCGCACCACGGGCCACGATACGCCCGCGCCTGCGGCGACGAGTCGCTGGCGCGAGCGGTCGCGCTCGATTATCGCGAGGCGAATCTGCCGGCCCGCGATCGCGTGCTGCTCGATTGCGCGGTGGCGCTGACCTGCGAGCCGGGCGAGCGCAAGCAGGAAGACGTCGAGCGACTGCGCGAGTACGGCTTCGACGATCTCGCGATCCTCAAGGCCACCGAGATCGCGGCGTTCTACAACCTCGTCAACCGCATCGTCAGCGCGCTCGGCGTGGAGCTGGAAGACGGCCTCGCGCCGTGGCCATTCGGCGCGCAACGATAGCGATCAGCGCCCCCAGCCGTTCTCCATCAGATCGCGCGCCTCCTCGACCGCCACGCGCCAGATCGCGAACAGCTCGTCGTCACTTCTGAAGTAGCGCCCGCCGAAATTCCCGTCGCCGAGCAGCACGCGCCCGCTCTCGGGATTGCCGGCGGCGAGCTTCCCAAAATCGACCAGCGGCTTCCGCTCATCCGGCATCGCGACGCCCTCGAGCCGCGTCCACGGGAAGTTCTCCATCCACGACGCGTGACTCGCGACCGGATCGACTTCGTCCACCTTCTTCGAAACCTTCGGCGCGTTCCACCAATCATGGAGCCGTACCTGAACGTGCGGATGGTCGGCGATCCATTCGTTCATCATCTGCCGCAGCGGCGAATTCCCCCCATGCCCGTTCACGATCAGCACGCGCTTGAAGCCATGACGCTCGAGACTGTCGAGCACGTCGCGCATCACCGCGATCAGCGTCTCGACCCGCAGCGAGATGCTGCCCGGATACGCGCGGAAGACCGGCGCGATTCCATACGGCATGACCGGGAACACCGGAATGCCGAGCGGCTCGGCGGCCTCGACCGCGACGCGCTCGGCCAGCAGGTTGTCGGTGGCCATGCTGAGGTAGGCGTGCTGCTCGGTGCTGCCGACCGGCACGACGGCGCGGTCGTCGCGCTCGAGATACTTCTCGATCTGCATCCAGTTCATCGCCGCGACCTTCATGCGTTCTCCTATCGGACGCTGGCCGACGCGCCGCCGTCGACGATCATCGAGTGTCCGGTGACGAAGGAAGCCTCGTCCGAGCAGAGCCACAGCGCGACCTCGGCCGCTTCTTCCGGCCGGCCGATCCGCGCCATCGGCGAGAGCTGCTGGTAGCGTGCCTCGATCGCGCGAATGCCTTCCTCGGTGCCCCTCCGGCCCGCGCGATCGCCTCTTCGAGCATCGGAGTCCGGAACGCGCCGGCCACCAGCGCGTTGATTCGAATGCCACGCGAGCCGTATTCGCGTGCCGCCGATTTGGTGAGGCCGAGCACGCCGGCCTTCGCTGCCGAATAGAGCGCTCCGCCCGGCGCGCCGCCGAGTCCGTTCAGCGACGACGTGTTCACGATCGCGCCGCCCGGCGGATCCTGCTTCAGCATCTGGAGAATCTCGTGCTTCATGCACAGCCAGACGCTCTTGAGGTTCATCGCCATCGCGCGGTCGTATTGCTCCTCGGTGAATTCGGCGGTCTGTGAGTAAACGCCGTCGGTGGTGGCGGCATTGTTGAACGCGGCATCGACCCGCCCGTGAACGCGCACGGTCTCGGCCATCAGCGCGGCGACGTCGGCATCACGGGAGAGATCGGCGCGGACGAATCGGGCGTCGCCGCCAGCGTCTCGAATCGCCGCGGCCAGAGCCTCGCCGCGCTCGGCCCCGCGCGCGGCCAGCACCACCCGGGCGCCGTGCCGCGCGAACAGGCGGGCCGCGGCGGCTCCGATGCCGGAGCTGCCGCCCGCGATCACGACGACCCTGCCCTCGAGCGACGCCATCAGAGAGCCTCCTTCAGTTCGTGCTCAGAGCCTCGCGATAGATGTTCATCAGGCCCTCGAGATGCCGCGCCGGATCGGCGTGCCGGCGCACGCGCTCCGCCCCGGCCTTGGCCCAGCGTAACGCCGCCGCGTCATCGAGCGCGCGCCGCAGGGCCTGGGCCAGCGCGGGCGCGTCGCCCGGGCTCGCGAGCTGGCCCGTCACCTCGTGCTCGATCAGCTCCGGAATCGCGCCGATGCTCGCCGCGACCACCGGCCGCTCGTCCAGCAGCGCTTCAGCCGCCGCATAACAGAAATGCTCGTAGAAGAGCGACGGCACGATCACCGCCGCGGCATGCCGGCGGTAAGCGGCCAGTGCCGCGTCTTCGAGATGCCCGACGATGCGGAGGTTCGGCGCGTCGGTCGCCGCGGCGCGGGCGAGCATCGAGGCCAGCGGCCCTTCGCCGGCGACGATGAGAGGCGTGGGCGCGATCGCGCGCGCGATCCCGGGCAACAGCGCGACGCCCTTCTCGACCGACAGCCGGCCGGAGAACAGTGCGTAGCGCGATGCCGGGGGCATCGCCGCCATCTCGGCCATCGCACCCGCGCCGGACCGCTCGCTCGCGATTGCGCCCGGCATCGGCTCGTCATCGGACCCCACCTCTCCTCCGCGATCGGCGAGGGCCGGCGCCTCGACTCCATGTGGAAGCACGCGCAATCGCCCGGGCTGAACGCCAAATTCGATCGCCTTTTCGTGCACGAACCGCGACGGCGCGATCCACAGCTTCACGTGACGGTACGCGTGCATGGCCTGATGGGTGTAGGCCTCGATCGTTCCGATCGCGCTCTTCGCGCGCGATTCCTGCACGCATCCGGTGGCCAGCGCGTGCCAGTGCCCGCCGCCCCTGCAGCGTTCGCACGGCGCGCCATGAGCGAACAGGATCCGATTCGTGCACCACGGCTTGAAATCATGGAGCGTCATCACCGTGGGGATCCGCGCGCTCTCGAGCGGACGCAGGATCGAGGGCGTGAGGTAGCGGCTCGGGGCGTGAAGGTGGGCGATCTCGGGCTGGAATTCGCGCACGATCGCGGCCATCGACTGCTCGGCGGCATCGGACCAGATCACGCGCGGAATCTGTCCGACCTGCCGCCACAGCGGAGCGCCTTCACCGAAGTCCGCGGGCGGCGCGAAGTGGGCGGCGGAAGGGCTCGGAAAATTGCGGGGGTCGCGGATCGCGAGGTGCGTGACGTCATGCCCGGCCAGGCCGAGCCAGCGCGACTCATCGAGATAGGTGCGCTCGACGCCGCCCTTCAAGTAATGGAACGCGTTGACCAGCAGAACCCGCATCGCTTCACAGTAGCATGGCGTTTGGCGCGTCAGCGTCGTGGTACCGTACCGGTCCGTGAACGATCATCGACTCGATCCAACGCGGCGCCGGCTGCTCCGCCTGCTCGCGCTCACGCCGATGCTGATCGCCGGCTCGCGCTGGGCGCGTGCCGCCGAATCGAGCGCCACGCTGGCGCCGACGCCGGACTGCGGCGATGACGACGAGCCGACGCCCGAAGAGACCGCGGGCCCGTTCTTCAAGCCGCGCTCGCCGCTCCGCAGCTCGCTGATCGAATCCGGCACCTCGGGCACGAGGCTCATGGTGCGCGGCCGCGTGTTCTCGCGCTCCTGCCGCCCGCTCGCCGGCGCTCTGCTCGACTTCTGGCACGCCGATGCCGACGGTGAATACGACAACGACGGCTTCAAGCTGCGCGGGCATCAGTTCACCAACGCCCGCGGCGAGTATCAGCTCGAGACCATCGTTCCGGGTATCTACACCGGTCGCACGCGACACATTCACGTCAGGGTGCAGGCGCCGCATGGTCGCATTCTGACGTCGCAGCTCTACTTCCCCGGCGAGCCGCGCAATCTCACCGATCCGCTGTTCCGCTCCGACCTCGTGATGTGGTTGCGCGAAGCCGGCGAACGCAGGGACGCGCGTTTCAACTTCGTTCTGCACGCGGGCTGATGCCGGTGCAGAGTCCGCCGCACGCTCTCGACCGCGATTCGCTGCGTGTCCTCGCCGCCGCGCTCGACCGGATGGATCAGGGCTTCGCCTCGCTTCCCGCCGCGGACGGCGACGCCACGACTTCCACGTCCGACCTCGAGCGCGTGCTGATGCGGGTCGCCGAGCGTCTGCACGACAATTACCCGTACTTCCATCCTCTCTACGCCGGCCAGATGCTGAAGCCGCCGCATGCGGTGGCGCGGCTGGCGTACGCGCTGGCGATGTGGATCAACCCCAACAACCACGCGCTGGATGGCGGTCGGGCCAGCTCGCGGATGGAAAAGGAATCGGTCGCGGCGATCGCGCGCATGTTCGGCTGGGAAACGCATCTCGGCCACCTCTGCGGCGGCCGCACCATGGCGAACCTCGAGGCGCTGTGGGTGGCGGGCCAGATCCATCCGGGCCGCACGATTCTGGCGTCGCAGCAGGCGCACTACACCCATGACCGCATCAGCGGCGTGCTCGGGCTTCCGTTCGAATCGATCCCGTGCGATCAACGCGGGCGCATGGACCTGGTCGCGCTGAGGAAACGTCTCGAGCGCGGCGACGTCGGAACCGTGGTCGCGACGATGGGAACGACCGCGGTCGGCTCGGTCGATCCGCTGCCGGAGCTGATCGAGCTGCGCGAGAGGCACGGCTTCCGCCTGCATGCCGACGCGGCGTACGGCGGATACTTCACGCTGATCGACGATCTCGAGCCCGAGACGCGGCGCGCGTTCGACGCGATCCGCGGCGCCGACTCGATCGTGATCGATCCGCACAAGCATGGCCTTCAGCCCTACGGTTGCGGCTGCGTGCTGTTCCGCGATCCCACCGTCGGCCGCTACTACCGGCACGACTCGCCCTACACCTACTTCAGCTCGGGCGATCTCCATCTCGGCGAGATCAGCCTCGAATGCTCGCGGCCGGGCGCGGCGGCGGTCGGTCTGTGGGCCACGCAGCAGCTCCTGCCGCTCGATCGCGGCGGCGAGTTCGCGCGCATGCTCGGCGACTGCAGGGCCGCGGCGCGGGCGCTGCACCAGTGCGTCGCCGCGGACTCGCGCTTCGTCGCCCCATTCGCGCCCGAGCTCGACATCGTGGTCTGGGCACCGCGGGCTTCGCGCGCCAGCGAAGCCTCGGCCGCGTCGCGGTGGATCTTCGAGGAGTCGGCGCGGCTCGGACTCCATCTCGCGCTCGCCGAGCTTCCGGTCGTCTTCTTCCGTGACGCCGCGCCGCAGATGGAGGCCGATCAGCCGAGCCTCACCTGCCTGCGATCCGTGCTGATGAAGCCGGAGCACCGCGCCTGGGTGGACCGGATCTGGGACACGGTCTCCCGGGCCTCTCAGGAGAAGACCCGCCGCTCCTGATCCGGGCGTTACGGCAACCCGGCTCACCCCCCATTGCGCACGGCGCCGGCCAAGCGATACCATCGTAGGCCGCCATGCATCCTTGCTCCCTCCCCCGCGCGGCGATGCTCGCCCTTGCCCTGCTCTTCAGCGCCGGGACAGCCCTTGGCCAGGGGTCGACCGCCACCCTCGTCCACGACAACGTGAATTTCCCGGGCACGATCCGCTTCGCCCCGGATGGCCGGCTGTTCGTGCTCGAGACCTTCAGTGGACGGGTCATCGTCTACGCCGACACCGCCGCGGTGACCCCGACGGTGTGGGCGACGATCCCGGTGATCAATACCAGCGAGCACGGCCTGCTCGGTCTGGCGTTCCACCCGCAGTTTCCCGACTCGCCGTTCGTGTACCTCTACCACACCAATCCCGATCCCTACTTCAATCGAATCGTCCGCATGCGGGATTCGGCGGGCGTCGGCACCAACTACATCGTGCTGCTCGACAGCCTCTCGACCCTGTCGGAGAGCCACGAAGGGGGACGCCTCGCGTTCGGCCCCGACCATTTTCTCTACGCGACCTGCGGCGACCAGGGTCTCCCCTATCAGTCGCAGGACGTGACCGTGCCCTACGGCAAGATCCTGAGATTGACCACGACGGGGAAAGCGGCGCCGGGGAATCCGTTCGGGCCCAACAATCCGGTGGTGGTCTACGGACTCCGCAATTCCTACGGACTCTGCTTCGACCCGCTCACCGGACAGGGCTATTTCACCGACAATGGTCCGACCTGCGACGACGAGCTGAACTACTTCCAGTTCGCCGCGAACTACGGCTGGGGTCCCAACGATCCGTGCGGCAGCCAGCCTCCGGGTACCAAGCTGCCGATGTGGACGATCACTCCCACCATCGCGCCGACCGGCGTCTGCGTGTATCGCGGCGACCTGCTCAAACCCTACGACGGAAACGTCTTCTTCTGCGGATACAACGATGGCGACCTGCGTCGCGTCATTCTGCAGCCCGGGCACCCCGACAGCGCGAATTCGGTCAACCTGCTGTTCAACTTCGGCGTCAACCTGCTCGACGTCACCGAAGGGCCCGATCAATTCCTGTGGGTCTCGAACGCGTCCCAGATCTGGCGCATCGGTCCTCCGCCGGTCGGAGTCGACGATCACGGTCCGATCGCGGCTTCATGGATGCCTGGGCCCTCGCCCTTCACGAATCGCGTCGCGCTCGCGGCGCGGGGCGGGGTGGAGCTGAGGCGGATCGACGTGCTCGACGTCAGCGGACGGCGCGTGCGCTCGTTCCCGGGACCGATCTCCGCTTCGCTGATCTGGAACGGCGACGATCAGTACGGGCGCGCGGTCCCGGCGGGCGTCTACCTCGTGCGCGGCGAAACCGCCGCGGGCATGGTCATGCGGCGGGTGGTTCGGCTGGCACGCTGACGGGCGCCGGAAACTCCATCAGCGCCGCGCCGATTCCGTTCCCCGATTCGTAGGCGAGCAGCGTTCCGCGCGCATCCTCGCCGATCAATCCCCGCAGCACCTGCAGGTGGCGAAGTCCGGCATCCGGTCGCGCTTTCTCGAGCGCGGAGCGGCTGCCGGTGCCGAGATCATTCCAGTCGCCGCGCCCGAGCGCGTCAATCGCGGCCTGGTCGAACGCCGGGGACTCCGGCACCTCGCGCCGCAGATTCCACGCGTGCTCGTTGAACGACAGCAGCCCGCTCGCGATGAACACGATCTTCTCGGGTCGTCGCTCGATCGCCCCGCGCAGCGCGGTGCCCCACGCACGGCACGCGGCGACGTCCTGCGGAGGGAGCGAGAGCGGCACCACCGGAATCCGTCGCGTGGGCAGGAGAAAATGGAGCGGCACGGTGACGCCGCTGTCGACGCCGCGCGTCGCCGGCGCCACGCGCAGGCCCGCCCTCTGCCCCGCCTCGACCAGCGTGCGCGCGAGCGCGGGATCACCATCGCAGTCGTAGCGCAGCTCGACGCCGAGCCCGGTGTAATCGGTGAGCGTGCGGTGCCGGCGCCCGACGTCGACGCGGAACGGTCCGCTCGCCCCCCAGCGCGCGCTGAGCGCGACCACCGCCTGCGGGGCCAGGGCATCGAGGTCGGCGGCCAGGCGCGCCAGCGCTTCGAGCATCGGCGTGCGATGGCCGCGGTGCTGATCGAGCACCAGCGTGGGCCGGTTGGGGACGAGGAGAACGCGCGGGATCAGCATGGCGTCGGGACGCGGGCCGGTCGAGGCCGGGCGGTGGGGCCGTGCTGGACGGGATGGGACCGGGCCGCGAGGCCGTGCATCAGGGACCGCGGGCTCAATGGTGCTTGATGCGGAATTCCGCCGCGGCGCGGGCGGCGGCGCGCTCGTTGCCCGCACCCACCGCGACGCCGCTGCGCTGCGCCTCCGACAGCAGCTCGCCGGGGAGCGGGAACATCACCCGCTCTTCGACCAGGCGGAATTCCTCGACCTGGTAGTTCCCGAGCGATGAGACTCGCGACACGCAGGCCTGCACGATCGCTTCGGGCGTCGAGGCGCCGGCGGTGATTCCGACATGGCCCTCGATCCACTCCGGCCGGATGTCCTCCGCCGATTCGATCAGGAACGCGCGCGCGCCATGCTGCTCCGCGACCTCGACCAGGCGATTCGCGTTGCTGCTCGCCGGAGCGCCGACCACCAGCACGACGCGGCAGCGCCGGGCCAGCTCCTTCACCGCGTTCTGCCGGTTCTGCGTGGCGTAGCAGATGTCGTCCTTGGCCGGCTCGCGCACCGCGGGATAACGGCGGCGCAGCGCCTCGACCATGGCGCGACAGTCGTCCATCGACAGCGTGGTCTGGGTGATGTACGCGACCTTGCCGGGATCCGGCAGATCGAGCGCATCGATGTCGGCCACGGTCTCGCACACCGTGATCGCGTCCGGGGCCTCGCCGAGCGTGCCCTGGACCTCGACGTGGTGGCGATGTCCGATCAGCACGATGCTGTAGCCGTCCTTCGCGTAGCGCAGCGCCTCGAGATGCACCTTGGTCACCAGCGGGCAGGTGGCGTCGAGCGCGCGCAGCCCCCGCGCCGCGGCATCGGCGCGGACGGCCGGCGAGACGCCGTGCGCGGAGAAGATCACCACCGAGCCGGACGGAACCTCGGCGAGATCGTCGGTGAAGACCGCGCCGCGCCGGCGCAGGTCCTCGACCACGTGGCGGTTGTGCACGATCTCGTGGCGCACGTAGACCGGAGCGCCATAGACCTGCAGCGCCATGTCGACGATGTCGATGGCCCGGTCCACTCCGGCGCAGAATCCGCGCGGCGCGGCGAGAAACAAGGTGTTCGGGTTTGCGGTCACGCGCTCGAGCTCTCCCGGCCAGGTGCCCGCGATTCGGCGCGGAACGGATGCTTCTCGCGGGCGGCCAGTGACGTTACCGAACGCTCAGCGATTGCGCCACTCGGCCGCGCGCTTCTCGAGGAACGCGCGGATTCCCTCGGCCGCATCGTCGAGCGCGATGAGATCGGCGAGATAGGAGCGCTCGATCGCTCTCAGCGCGCCGGCCGGAGGATGTTCCGCGCCGGTGCGCAACGCGCGCTTCGCTTCGCGCAGCACCGCCGGGCTCAGGCGGTTGAGCGCCTTCAGGAGCTCGTCGGTCGTCGCGCCGAGAGCGCCTTCGGCGCACACGCGATTCACGAGCCCGAGCGCCTGGGCCCGGGCCGGCGTGATCGGATCGCCGAGCAGTACCAGCTCGGCCGCGGCCGCCCATCCGATCCGCGCCGGCAGCAGCGCGGCGGCGACCGGCGGATAGCATCCGAGCCCGATTTCGGGCAGGCCGAGCTTCGCGCTGTCCTCGGCGATCACGAGATCACACGCCAGCGCGAGCTCGAATCCGCCCCCGAGGGCGAGGCCGTGAATCGCGGCGACCGTCACCGCCTCGGCCTGGAGCAGGGCGCGAATCGCGCCGTGGAAGTCCTCCAGCATCGACGCGACGGTCTCCGGGACGTGGTCCGCGACTTCGACTCCCGCCGAGAAGCCGCGCGAGCCGCCGCCCGAAACCACGATCGCCGCGATCTCGCGGTCGCCGGCGAGGCCGGTCACCGCAGCGGCCAGCGCGCGGCTCAGCGCGCGGTCGAGCACGTTGAGCGGCGGGCGATCGAGGATGACGCGCGCCACCCGGCCGGCGCGCTCGATCCTGAGCGGAGCGCTCATGGCATCGGCCGCTTCTTCGGCGCCGGCGCCGCGGCGGTCAGCGGGTGCGCCACGCTGTCGGCGGCGAAGAACGCGCGCAGGGAATCCGGCGCCTGCGATCGCATCGCGGCGATCAGCGCGCGCACCCGGGCGCGATCGTCGGCGGCTTTGAAGTCGCGCTCGGCCTCACGCATCTCGGCGACGCCGCCGCGCCAGTCGCCGGCGGATTGCAGCGCCATGCCGAGCACGAGGTGCGCGTCGGGTGAACCGGGTTCCGCGCGAACGCCCTCGCGCGCGACCTCGAGCGCGGCATCGTCCCGGCCGAGATCATCGAACAGGCGCACCAGATCGAGCCGCGCGTTGTGGTCGTCGGGCTTTCGCGCCAGCCAGCGCCGGTAGACGGCCGCCGCGTCCATGTCGCGATGGAGATCGCGCAGCGTCTGCGCCTGCCCGTCGATCGCCAGCACCGAAAGCGTGTCGCGCTTCTCGGCGGCGCGATAGGCGTCGATCGCGGCGTCGAAGTGGCGGCCGCGACGTTCCAGGTTCCCGAGGTCGACCCATGCCGTGGCGTCCCTGGGGTCGAGACGGATCGCGCGGCGGTACTCGCGACGCGCCTCGTCCTCGCGATTCTCCGCCGCCAGCACGACACCGAGATCGCGGTGCCACGCGGACGTCGCCGGCCGGAACGCGATGGCGCGGCGAAGCGCGGTGTCGGCCGCGCCGGAACGCCCGGCGGATTGATACGCGAATCCCAGCGCCGCCCAGGTCTCGGCGTCGCGCGGATTGCGCCGGGTCAGGGACTCGAGCTGCAGCACGGCCAGGCGTGACCGCCCGAGACGCGCGAACGTGATTCCGAGCTGCCGGCCGGCGCGAACGTGCCCGGGATGGTGGATCACTTCCTGAACGAAGCACTGCGCGGCGGGTCGGAGCTGATTGACGGTGAGGAACAGCATGCCCATTCGATAATTCGCTTCGGGAATCAGCGAATCGAGCGCGACCGCGGTGCGGTACGCGGTGATCGCCCCGGCGGGCTCGTGGGCCCGCTCCAGCTCGAGCCCGAGCGTCATCTTCTGGCGCGCCAGCTTCCGGCGCTCTTCGGGCGGCAGGTCCGGCCTCCCGAACGGATTCGGAATCGTGATGCGACGGGGTTGCCATTCGGTGGTGGAGTCGGGGACCTGAGCGCGCGCCGGGCGCGGTGCGGCGGTGAGGAGCGCGAGCGGCAGTCCGAGCGCCATGAGCGCAGCCAGGCTCCGGCGCATCCCGTGAATTCGCACGAGCAAACTATATCGCAGTCGCCCGGCCCGGGAGGATGCGGCCCCGCCGATCCCGGCCGTGCTATCTTCTCTGCCCGCATGAATCGCACGTTGACCCGCGTCGCCCTCGCACTCGCTGTCGCCGCGATGGGCGTGATCGACCTCTGGTCCGCGCTGCTCTCGCGCGTTCCCGAGCGCGTTCGCGCGATCCGGCACATGGTGCCGACCGACGTGCTCGACACGAGCCGCACGTTCACGCTGCTGGCCGGCGCGCTGCTGCTCGTGACCGCCTGGGGACTCCGCCGTGGCAAACGGCGGGCGTTCGTCACCGCGCTGTTTCTCTGCGCGCTCTCGGTGCCGGTCAATCTGCTCAAGGCCTTCGATTTCGAGGAAGCGACGGTGGCCGCGGTGCTGATGTTCTTCCTCGCCGTGAGCGCCGACGCATTCCGGGTCAAGAGTCGCGAGCTGTCGCTGCGCGCGTTGCGCTCGGGCGCCCTGGTGGCGCTGCTGGGATTCCTCGTCTACGCGTTCGCCGGCTGCTGGATCATCGCCCTCGAGTTCGGCACCCACGTCTCGCTCGGCGTCGCCGTCCGTGAGGCCGGCTACCTCCTCATCGGCGTCGGCGACCCGGCGATCACGCTGAAGCCCGGCCTCACCGGGCTCGAGCGCCACGTCGTCGAGTGGTACTCGGATTCCGTCAACCTGATCGGCTTCACGCTGCTCATCACGCTGGCGCTCGCCGCGCTGCGTCCGGTCGCGCATCGCGGGCGCCATCGTCACGAGGTCGAGCGCGTCGCCGAGCTGGTGCGGCAGTACGGCGACAGCTCGGTGTCGGCGTTCGCGCTGGCTCCCGACTCCGATTACTTCTTCAGCCACAACCGCCGCGCCGTCATCGCCTACCACTTCGAATCCGACACGCTGCTCGTCATCGGCGATCCGATCGGACCGCCGGAGGAGATCCAGCCGCTGCTGCGCGATTTCTCCGAGCACTGCCGCGAGCGCGACTGGCAATTCGCGTTCTTTCAGGCGCGCCCCGAGCGGCTGCCTGAATACCGGCGGCTGGGATGGCGCGCCATTCACATCGGCGAGGACCCGCTGCTCTGGACCGACCGCTTCACGCTGGAAGGATCGGCGGTGGGCGAGCTGCGCCGCATGGTGCGCAAGCTCGATCGCCAGGGGCTCGAGGCGCGCATGTTCATCGCTGGCGAGAATCCCTTCGATCCCGACCGCGACAGCGAATTGCTCGAGCAGCTGCGCGAGATCTCGAACGAATGGATGGCGTCGCGGCACGGCGGCGAGAAGGGATTCTGCATGGGGCGATTCGAGCCCCACGCGTTCGCCGACCAGTGGCTCGCGGTGGCGTGGAATCCGGCCCGCAACCGCGCCGAGGCGTTCTGCAACTGGGTGTCGATTCCGGCGCGGCGCGGCTGGGCGATCGACATGATGCGGCGCCGCGCCGATTCGCCGACCGGCGCGACGGAATTCCTGGTGGTCAAGTGCGTCGAGAAGGCGAAGACCCGCGGCGACTGCCTGATGTCACTCTCGCTGGCCGGACTCGCGAAGGTTCCGGACGACGCCGAGCCGGCGAACGCGAAGCATTCGGACGAGGTCGCGCCCAACGTCACGCCGCTCAGTCCGGCGGGCGACGACCGGGCGCGCGAGTTCCTGATGGAAACCCTGGCGCGCTATTACGATTTCCGCGGGCTGTTCCGCTGGAAGAAGAAGTTCAATCCGGCGTTCGAGGACCGGTATCTCGTCTATCCCGATCCGATGGCGCTGCCACGCGTGGCGCGCGCGCTGCTGAAGGCGCAGACACCGGCGGGGATCCTCTCCTACCTGAGGCGCGCAGCCTGAGGCGCTACTTCCCGCCGAAGTTCGCCTTTCGCTTCTCGACGTACGCGGCGAGCCCTTCCTTCGCGTCCTCGCTCTGGAACAGCTGCTGCTGCAGCTCGCGCTCGATCGCAAGCGCGCTCTCGAACGGCACTTCGACGCCGCTCTGCACCGAGCGCTTGATCCGTCCCACCGCCTTCGACGCGCGATTCGGCGGGCAGAAGCTCTCGGCGTACTTCTGGATCTTCTCCATGAACTCGTCGGTGGTGGCGACGTCCCAGATCTGATTGATGATGCCGAGCTGCTGTGCCCTCTCGAAGTCGAAGGTCTCGCCGCTCACCATCAGCTCGATCGCGGTCGCCTTGTTGATGAGCCGGCTCAGCCGCTGCGTTCCGCCGGTGCCGGGCAGCACGCCGAGCGAAACTTCGGGCAGGCCGGTCTTGCCCGCGCCCTTGCGGGCGATGCGGATGTCGGCCGCCATCGCGATCTCGAGGCCGCCGCCCACGGTGTGCCCGTTGAGCGCCGCGATCACCAGCTTCGGGGTCTGCTCCAGGCGGTTCAGCGTCTCGTTCGCGTGCAGGCAGAAGTAGTACTTGAACGTGGGATTGACGGCCTTGAGCATGTTGATATTCGCGCCCGCGCAGAAGAACTTCTCACCCGCGCCGCGCAGCACGATCACGTGCACGTTCTCGTCGAATCGCGCCTGCAGGATGGCGTCGTCGAGGTCGCGCATCATCTCGTGCGTATAGGTGTTGGCGGGCGGATCGGTCAGCTCGAGCCACGCGACCCCGTTCTTGACCCGGTAGTCGACGAGCTTGGTCTTGGTCGCTTCCATGATGAAGGTCTCCTGAAAAGTCGCGGGAAGGGGATTCGCGACGCGGAAGGCCGCGAGGCTTTGCGTGTGAAAAGCCGGGCGAGTATACATGATGTCATGGTGTGCGCCCACGTCCGCGGATCGGTCATGGTTGTCTTCACGTTCATCGTTCTGACCGCCGCGGCGGGCGCGGCGGGCGCGCGCGCCGCCGATCCCGCGGGCCCGGCCGATCCCCCGGTTCCGTACGAGACCAACAATCACGATCGTGTCCTGCACTACCGGATCTCCGCGCCCTCGCTCGGCGAGAGCGGACACAGCGTCCGCGTCTACGTGCCGCGGGACTATTCCGCGCAGCGAACGCGGCGCTATCCCGTCGTCTACCTGCTGCACGGGTGGCCGGGCGGCGACGGCAACTGGGCGGGACAGGGACACGCGCTGGATACGATCGATTCACTCGCGGCGGCCGGGAAGATTCCCGAGGTCATCGCGGTGATGCCGAACGGCGCCGGCGCCGGCCTGTGGGGCCGCTCGCTCTATCTCAATTCGTATGACGGCAAATCGCGCATGGAAGACTTTGTCACGCGCGATCTCGTCCACTGGATCGACGCCTCGTTCCGCACCCGGGCCGACTCGGCGCACCGCGCGCTGATCGGGCTTTCCGAGGGCGCGACCGGAGCGCTCAACATCGCGTTCAGGCACCCCGACGTGTTCAGCGCGTGCGGCGGGCACAGCGGCCAGTATGCGCTCGGGCACGACGTCGGCATGTCGGCGGTGTTCGGCCCCGAGCCGGGCGCCTCGCGCCTGCGCGCGGAGAACAGCCCGACGCTCTACGTCGACCGCATCGTCGCCACGCTCAAGAAGCAGGCGATCTATTTCGACTGCGGCACGGACGACGGCGAGCTCGAGGACAACCGCGCGCTGCACAAGAAGCTCGAATCGCTCGGCGTGGCGCACACCTACCGCGAATTCCCCGGGCACCACAGCTGGGGCTACTGGCGCGTGCATCTCAGGGAATCGCTGATCGCCTGCCTTTCCGGCATGCGCTGAGAACCTCCGCGTTTCGGGCCCTTGACCCGCCGGCGCATTTATCGTATATTTACGATTAACGATGAAAGAGCGAACCGCCCACAGGCCTCCCGCCCGTCGCATGCGCTCGCGCGAGGCGTTCCCCGCCGCCGACGAAGAGCTGGCGGCGCTGGCGCGCGCGCTCGGCCATCCCGCGCGCGTCGCCATCGTGCGGCTGCTCGCGCGCCGCGGCGATTGCGTCTGCGGCGGCATCGTCGACCAGCTGCCG
The DNA here is from genome assembly GCA_035496475.1 of Candidatus Udaeobacter sp. GTDB lineage: Bacteria > Eisenbacteria > RBG-16-71-46 > RBG-16-71-46 > RBG-16-71-46 > JACOSU01. The sequence continues at coordinate 4,720 of DATJEP010000086.1, read as the reverse complement.
CTGGCACAGGCCACGGTGTCGCAGCACCTGCGTGTCCTGAAGGAGGCCGGCATCATCACCGGGCAAGTCGAAGGCCCACGGGTGTGTTACTGCCTCGCGCCCGGCGCGCTGCAGCGTCTCGGCAGCCTGATCGGGAAACTATGACCGGCGCGTCGTTCACGCCGGCAACGGGAGAAGAGCCATGAGCGAGAAGCCGCTGTCCACCGCGATCGAAAACTGTCCCGATCCCACCTGCTGCGGCGGCGCCACCGCGGACGAAAAGGCCAGGCTGGGCGAAGGCGCCGACGTTCGCACCATCGTCCGAGATCGCTACGCGCGTATCGCGGAGGGTGAAGTCTCGGGATGCTGCGGCGGGTCGGGATGCGGCGCCGACCAGGTGCTGGTCGACGTCGGGTACACCGCCGATCAGGCGGCCGCGATCCCCGAAGGCGCGAACCTCGGACTCGGCTGCGGCAATCCGCTGGCGTGGGCCGGCCTTCAGCCCGGCGAGGCGGTGCTCGATCTCGGCTCGGGCGCGGGCATCGATTGCTTCCTCGCGGCCCGCGAGATCGGACCCCGCGGTCGCGTCATCGGCGTCGACATGACGCCCGCCATGATCGACCGCGCCCGCGCCAACGCCGCGCGCGGCGACTACGCGCAGGTCGAGTTCCGGCTCGGCGAGATCGAGCATCTGCCGGTCGCCGATGCCAGCGTCGACGTGATCGTGTCGAACTGCGTGATCAATCTCTCACCGGACAAGGCGCAGGTGTTCCGCGAGGCGCGGCGTGCGCTGCGTCCGGGCGGACGACTGCTGGTCAGCGATCTCGTGTGGCTGCGTCCGCTGCCCGACGCGGTGCGCCGCAGCGTCGATCTGCTGGTCGGCTGTGTCGCCGGAGCGTCGCTCAAGCAGGACTATCTCGCGCTGATCCGCGAGGCGGGATTCCGCGACATCGAGGTGGTTCATGAAGGCCGCTACGCACCGGGGTCCGGCGCCTTCGCTCCGGACACGCTCGAGCACGACGCCTACGACGCGGTGGCGTCGATCAAGGTGCGCGCGGTGAAGTGAACCGCGAGCGCGTGACCTGGCGCATCGCCGCGGCGGCCCTGCTCCTCGGCGCCGCGGCCTCCCTCGACGCCGTGCCCATCGCGCGCGCGAAGAGTGGCGCGACGGCCGGCGGCTCGATCGTCCGCGTCGACATTCCGGCGCCTTCGCTTCATCTGGCGCGGCGCGACGTTCTTGTCTATCTCCCGCCGAGCTACGCACCGGCCGCCTCCGCGAACCGTCGATATCCCGTGCTGTTCCTGCTGCATGGTGAGCCGGGCTCGAATGCGGACTGGCGCGACCGCGCACGCATCGGCGAGCTGCTCGATCGGCTGATCGCGCGGCGGGCGATTCCGGAAGTCATCGCGCTGATGCCGGACGCCGACGGTCCGGGACCCGGCGGGCGCTCGCTCTACCTCAACAGCTGGGACGGCCGGCTGCGCATGGAGGATTTCATCGTGCGCGACCTGGTCGAATGGGCCGACGCGCACCTGCGCACGCGGCGCGCCGCCTCTCAGCGCGCGCTGGTCGGTGTTTCCGATGGCGCGAACGCGGCGATCAATCTGGCCTTCAAGCATCCCGAAGAATTCCGCGCCTGCGCAGGACTGAGCGGCGAGTATCTCTGGTCGAAGGAGCCACGCGTCCCGCCGATGCTCGGCCCCGAGCCGGGCGCCTCCCGCCTGCTGGCCGAGAACAGTCCGGTCCGCTACGTGGACGGCGTGGCACCGCGGCTGCGCGGCCTCGGCATCTACTTCGACTCCGGGCTCCTCGACTTCGCGTTCCTCGATGATCGGGCGCTGGACCGTAAATTGACCGCGCTCGGCGTTCCGCACGTCTATCGCGAGTACTGGGGCTGGCACGATTGGCTCTTCTGGCGCAGACGACTTGCGATCGCCCTGCCGTGGGTGACGCGGGGAATGTGGTAACGTTTCCGGCCGTCGCGTCTCGCCTCGAACGAGAGACCATGAAACGATCGCTGAGCCGATTCCGTCAGGCCGCCCCACTGCTCGCGCCACTCCTCGTGGCGTTGCTGCTCGGCGTCGTGGTGGTGGGCAGCACGCACCATCACGGCCAGCTCGACGGACATCACCCCTGCGCCGTCTGTAACGCGGCGCACGCGCCCGCGGTCGCCGCCGGCGCCGCGCCGACGCTCAGCCATGGCGCCGCGCTCGCACACACCGTCGCGACGCCCAGTCTCGAGCCCCGCGCTCACGCCGCGATTCGCGGCATCGCCTCCCGGGCACCGCCCTCCGCCTGAGGCTTCCCCGCGCGCCATCGAGCGCGCGGATTCCCAACCGTCTCTTCATTCATCCCGGTCCTCCGGCGCGCCACGTAGCGCGCGGCAGGAAGGTGGGAATCGCTTCACTCCCGCCCCATCCAGGAGGTTGAGTGCGCATGAGACCTCGACTGTGGGCATGCCTTTTCGCGGTGTCGCTGTGCGTTCCAGCGCTCGCGATGGCACAGACGTCGTCGATGTTCTCGAACCTGGCCAACCCGGCGATCGGGGCCAACGCCCTGTTCACCGGACAGGCCGCACCCAATATCGATGGAGCCTATGGGCTTCATTTCGACGAGGCGGAGATCAGCCTGATCTCCGTCGTCGACCCGTATTGGACGTTCACTGGCAACATCGTCTTCACCGGCGACGGGACCGTCGACCCGGAAGAGGTGTGGGCACGCAGCACCAACATTCCCGGCATTCAGCTCAAGCTCGGGAAGATCCGCGGCACGTTCGGAAAGCATGGATTGCTTCACACCCATGCGTTTCCGTTCATCCAGGCGCCGATCATCATGACGAACAGCATCGGCGAAGAAGGATTCAAGGACGTCGGCGCCGAGGCCGCCTGGCTGACCCCGTTGCCGTGGTTCTCCGAGCTGACCGCCGGCGCGTATCAGGCGATCGGTCCGGATGCCGATCATCCGCTCGATTTCGGATCGACGCGGCACGACAACGTTCCGCTCCTCGGCCATTTCAAGAATCAGCTCGACTTGAGCGACGCCACCACGCTCGAGCTCGGCCAGTCGGTTCTGCAGGGTCGCGGCAGCGACGGCCTCATCCATTCCGCGTACGGCGCCGACGTGACGTTCCGCAACGTGCCGGCGAAGAACTCGAACCGGCGCGGCTGGATCCTGCAGGGCGAATATCTGCAGAAGGGCTCCCGCGTCGATGGGAACTACATCCGCCAGCAGGACGGCGGATACGCCTCGTTCCAATATCGCCTGTCCCAGGTCTGGTGGATGGGCGTTCGCGGAGAAGAGGCCCGGCAGAGCTTCACCGACTTCGTGGTGGACGACGCCGGCGCCGCGCTTCCCGCCAGGGTGAATCGAGGCTCCGTCAACATCGCCTGGACGCCGTCGGAGTTCTCGTTCGTGAGGCTCGAGTACAGCCACGCGAAGGCCAACGCCGGCATTCATCCGACCGACGACCGGCTGTTGCTCCAGCTGAGCTACACCATCGGGTACCACCCGGCGCACGCGTATTGAAACGGCGGGACGCTGCGAAATGCTCGAGTCTCGAAGCATTGAAACTCAGGGGGATTCCATGAAGCGCCTGATTCGATCGATCTTCACATTCGTCCCCGTCCTGCTGGCGGCCACGCCGGCGTGCGCGGACCTGAAAGTCGCCACGTCACTGACCGATCTCGCCTCCGTCGCCCAGCTGGTCGGCGGAAAGCACGTCGCGGCCCAGAGCCTCTGCCGCGGTTATGAGGATCCGCACTTCGTTCCCGCCAAGCCCAGCCTGATGAAGGCGATTCAGCACGCCGACGTCTTCATCTCGACCGGTCTCGAGCTCGATGCCGGCTGGCTGCCGCTGGTGCTGCCCGGGAGCCGCAACCCGAAGATTCAGCCGGGCGCGAAAGGCTTCGTCGATGCCTCGCAGGGGGTCGACGTCCTGGAAAAGCCGACCGGCACCGTCAGCCGCGCCGAAGGGGACATCCATCCGTTCGGCAATCCGCATTACTACGCGGACCCCAAGGCGCTCGAAGTCGTGGCCGACCATCTCGCCGAGGTCTTCTCTCAGCTCGATCCCCCCAACGCGGCGGACTACGCGGCGAACGCGAAGGCATTCGACGAGAAGATGGAAGCTTCCCTGGCACGATGGGAAAAGGAGATGGCGCCCTACAAGGGCACTCCCGTCGTGACCTATCACAAGAACTTCGTGTATTTCGCCGATCGCTTCGGCCTCAAGCTCTTCGGCACGGTCGAGCCCAAGCCCGGCATCCCGCCCAGTCCTCACTACATCAGCGAGCTCGCGGAGAACATGAAGAAGGCCGGCGTCAAAGTGGTGGCGTATCAGCCGTACTACAACGCCGATGCGTGCAATCAGGTCGCCAAGCGCGCCGGCGGCGTCGCGATCGAGATCGCGACCGAGGCCGGCGGAGTTCCTGGAACCGACGACGTCTTCTCCAAGTTCGACACGCTGGTGTCGTCGATGGTCGGGGCGCTCTCGGGCAAGGCAGGAGCGCGATGAACTTCCTCTCGGTGATGGCGCTGCCGCTGCTCGCCTGCCTGCTCCTCGTGCTGATCCTTCCCGCGCTGGGGCGGCATGTCCTCGCGCGCGGGGTGATCTTCGTCGACCTCGCGCTGGCGCAGATCGCGGCGCTGGGACAGAGCGTGGCGTTCCTGCTCGGGGCGGATCCGCACGACCCCAGCACGTACTACTGGTCCTTCGGCTTCACGCTGCTCGGCGCCGCGCTG
>DATJEP010000085.1:0-35557 GCA_035496475.1 Candidatus Udaeobacter sp. | reverse complement strand
CACCTCGCGATCGGCGACGGTGGTGGAGTCGACGCTCAAGTTTCGATACGCCGACTTGTACTGCCCGATCGAGACGCGATCGAGCCGGACACCCAGCGACTCGAGGAGCCGCCGGTAGTAGCGACGCTCCGAGCGCAGGCCGAGCTGCTGGAAGTCGGCCTCGGGCGTCGAGACGATCCGGTCGCAGGCGCTGGCCAGGTAGAGATCGCCGCGACCGGCGCCGTAGGGCAGGAACGCGACGATCGGCTTCCCCGCCGCGCGAATGGCGGCGAGCCGCGGACGCAGCTCCTCGAGATTCGCCATGCCCGAGACGCCGTCGATCCGGAGCAGAACGCCGCGCGTGAGTGGATCCTCGCGCGCGCGATCGAGCTCGGCTTCGAGCGGCGCGACGGCGCGCGTCGAGCTGCCTCCGCCTCCGAGCAACGAGAATCCGGCGATGTTCTCATCGGCGAGATTCCCGGCGACTCGAATCTCGGCGATCCTGCGCGCGGTGCGCGGCGCGAACACCGAGAGATCCTCGCCGCCGTGGAGCGAGACCGATCCGGTTCGATAGTCCTGGAACCCCGCGCCGTCGCGGGCCGAGTGCGCGCTGATCGCGAGGTTCGGCGCACGCAGCGTGAGACCCAGGTGCCAGCCGCCGTGATCCTCGACCGCGCCGCGAAGGACGAAGCCGCGCACCGGCTCGAGCTCGGCGCCGAACCGCGCGCGACTCTGCGACCATTCACCGTCATCGGGGATCACGAGGTCGGCGGACAGCGTCACGCGGTCGGCGAGATCGGGGCGTCCGGGCAGGAGGCGCGCCGCCGGGCGAAGGCCGATGCCGGCGTCGTAGTGCCGTGACTGGATCACGCCGTCGAGCTTCGGCTGGGTCAGGTGGGCGACCGCGGCGCCCAGCGAGAGCGCGGGGCCCGGGCGGAAGAGAAGGCCGAGCCGCTCGTCGCCGACGCTCGACCGATCGGTCTTCAGCACCCCCTGAACCAGGCCGAGGCGCAGCCGCGGACTTCCGACCGCCAGCGCGCCGCCAAAGAACTGGCTGCGGTCCTTGATGCGCGTGAAGAGGACGCCGAGTCCTCCGCCCGCCAGCACGCCGTGATTGATCTCGGCGTGTCCTTCGAAGCGCGTCCACGAGAAGAACGCTTCGCCGGGGTAGCGCACCCCGAGTCCGGCCGGATTGAAGAACGCGGCCGCCGCGCCGTCGGTGGTGGCGACGCTCTCGCTGCCGGTGATGAGCTCGGGCGGCGCCGGCGTCGGCGCCACCGCGCGCGCGCGGGCGGGCCCCAGCATCGCGAGCGCGATCAGCGCGCCGGAGAAGGCGGCGCGATGCGGGGCGTCCCGCTTCACTCCGAGACGCTCACGCCGACGCGCGGGCAATGGGGCAGCAGCGCGCACACGGAACAGCGGGGCTTGCGCGCGATGCAGACCTGGCGGCCGTGCAGGATCAGCCAGTGCGAGAACAGCGACCACTTTTCTTCGGGCACCTGTCGCATGAGATCGAATTCGATCTTGACCGCGTCGCCTTCGCGCGTGAGGCCGAGACGGCGCGAGACCCGCGTCACGTGGGTGTCGACCACCAGGCCCGCGATCCCGAAGGCGTTCCCGAGCACGACGTTCGCGGTCTTCCGGCCCACGCCCTTGAGCGCGGTGAGCGCTTCGAGCGTGCGCGGGACCTGGCCGTGATGATGGGCCACGAGGTCGGCGCAGCACTCGCGGATCGCGCGCGCCTTGTTCCGGAAGAAGCCGGTCGAGCGGATCATCGCTTCGAGCTCTTCCTGCGGCGCGGCGGCGAAGGCCGCGGCGTCGGGGTAGCGCTCGAACAGCGCGGGCGTCACCTGATTCACGCGCTGGTCCGTGCACTGCGCGGAGAGAATCGTGGCGATCAGGAGCTGGAGTGGATTCTGAAAGTTGAGGGCGCTGCGCGCGTCGGGATAGAGGCGTTCGAGAATGCCGAGGATCGCGGCGACGCGCTCGGGATCGGCGGCGGATCGGCGCGTCGCACGCTTCGGCCCGGCGCTCTTCCTCGCCCCGATTCCCGCCGCGGTGCGGCGGCCGAGCGATTCGCGCGAGGCGCGGCTCGCGAGTCCATGATCCGCGCCCGCGCCGCGTGGAGTGCCGGCGGCACGCGTGGCCGGACGCGACTTCACGCGACGGTTGCCGGGCGTCGTCCTCGGCCTGCCGCCTCCCGGAACGCGGGCCGTGCGCGCCGGCTTCTGCCGCGATCGCGGGGATCGGCGTGACATAGGGCGGCGAGCCTACGCGCTCCCGGGCGTCAAAGAAAGGCGGCGCGCGAGTGGATCGCGCGCCGCCCCGGCGTTGCCTCTGGAAGAAGCTCTACATGCCCCAGCTCAGGCCGAAGCGCATGCCGAATCCATTGACCTTGACCACTTCGCGGAACGTCTGCCCCGTGGTCGGGTCGTCGACGTCACGATGCGGCTCGGACTGATTGAGGTAGACCTCGCCCAGTACCGAGGCCTGCCCCGACAGCGGAATCTTGGCGCCGCCCCACGCCTGCCATCCCCAGCCGCCGTAGGTGGCGTCGAACGACGAGCCGCTCTGGAAGTCGGTGGCGGACAGGGTGACGATTTCATAGCCGCCGCCGATGCCGCCGTAGGGAACCACCGGCATCGAGGGATCGCCCGTCACCTGCACGAAACCGAGGATCGGAAACGTGTTCTCGGACGAGCTCGACAGCTGGCGCCGCGTGGTGATCACGGTGCCGCCGGGTCCCGGCGAGGTTCCGACCACTTCACTCTGCTCACTGGAGCGGTGCTCCCAGTCGACGCCCAGTCCGAGCTGGATGTGCGGGTCCACCATCGGACCGCCGCGCATGCCGAGCACGAAGCCGGTGCCGTTCTGGTCGCCTTCGGGATCGAAGAAGCCGGCGTGAACCTGGGCCTGGCTGCCCATCGACGGCTCGCTCCGCCGGTAATAGCGCGAACGCGGGCGGTACATCACCGCGCCGAGCGTCACCGGCGTGGCACCGAACTCCGCCATCGCGTCGACCTCGGGGGCGAGCGCGTGGCCCTCGGCCGCGTCGGCCGGCATGCCGAGCGCGAGGGATTCCAGAGCCGAATGGCCGGATTCCTGCGTAGCGCTCGAAACATCGGCAAGGCCCGTTCGGGCCGTCGTCAGCGCCGCGACCAGGATCCCGATCAGGATCAACATGCGTTTCATGGACGTCCTCCCTGCGTGGGTTGAGGTGACGGTACGGGCGAATGGCGGTTCAGATTCGCACAGGTCGTGCCGGAGCCAATTCTTTGCGGGCCAGGTCCACCGCATCACGCAACTGTTTCAAAACGCGCATTCCAGCGGACCCGGCGTCGCGGATTCGTGAACCGGTGTGGCGGAAGTGCCGCATGTCGATGAACCGAACCGGACAGCATGCGCCGGCGGGTGACCCTCGAGGGCGGGTCTGTTAGCGTCCGATCTTCCCTTTTCCCGCGAGGGCCTCCGTGAAGGCCGCAATCCTTTCAATCCTGATGGCGGGTTCCGCGCTGATGGCCACGTCGGCCGCGCCCTCCGCGACGTCGAGCCCGACCGTGGCCCGCGAAGACACGATGTCGACCGAGGTCAACCCCGTCCTCGTCCGCGCCCCGCGCGTCACGCTGGACGAGATCCTCGATCGAGTCGCACGCGGCGAAGCGCATCGCGACTCGCTGATCCGCGACGAGTCGTTTCGCGTCACCCTGCGCATCGTGCGGCAGCCCGGCGGAGACAAGCCCCCCGTCCTCGTGCAGGAGACGGTCGATCACGTGTATCGGAAGCGGGGCGGACGCGTGCGCGTCGTCACCCTGCGCGAGCGTCGCGAGCACCCCGAGAAGGGCAAGAAGGCGAGCGTGCAATTCGGCGACGACTTCGACGAGTCGATCGTCAACTTCGCGTTCCAGCCATCGTCGCGCCGCGATTTCCGCTACTCGATCGCCGGGCGTGATCTGGTCGGGAATCACCTGGTCTACCGGATCGCGTTCCGGCCACGCTCGGAGCTCGATCCCGAGATGCCGAGCGGCGTGGTGTGGATCGACACCAACGACTTCGTCATCGTCCGCCAGGAAGTGAGCTTCGATCGATCGCCGATGCCGCTCTTCTTCCGCGGCATCGATCGCATGGTGATCGAGCGCCGACGCGCCGGAGATCTCTGGGTGCTGAGCCGCGTGCTGCTCCGGGCCGAGATGTCGTTCACGATTCCGCGCTTCGGCAAGGCGTTCGACCTCGCGATGCTCTACGACGACTACGTCATCAATGGCGGTCTGCCGGACAGCCTGTTCGTGAGCCGCCCGCGGGCCGCGGCCGGGACGGAGCCCTGATGCGACCGAGACTCGCGCGCGCGCCTCTCGCCGTCGCGGCTCTGGTGGGGCTCACGGCTTTCGCCGGCGCGACGGCCGCGTCGGGCTCGATCGCCGCGCCCGCTCGTGAGGCGCGGGCGTTCGCCGCCTCGGACAGCACGCTCGATCGCTTCTTCGGCGGCCTCTCCGATTCGACCGACCGCTACTTCGGATCCACCGCGGCCCCGCTCGACACCGCCGGACTCGACAGCGCGCGCGGCGCCGGCCTGACGCTGGCGCCGCAACGCCCGAGCCGGCGTTTTCGCTCCAGTTTCTCTCCCGCGCTCCGGTTCAATCGTGTCGACGGAGCGGTTTATGGGGTGACGTCGATGCTGGGGCTCGGTCGACCGCTCGGGCGCCTCGAGATTCGAGGCGAGTATGATTCCGGTCCGCGTCGCGGGCAGGGCGGCGCCGAGTGGACGCGGGCCTGGTGGCACGGGGAATCACGCTGGATCGTGAGCGTACGCGGAGGCCGCGAGACCGCGGTGATGGATCGCTCGCGCCCGGTCTCCGTCGGGGACCCTTTCGCGTCGGCGAGCGCGTGGGTCCGGGGCACCGACACGCGCCAGTATTACGGGCGGGCGGGATACGGTCTCGTGCTCGCGCGCGCCGCGCCGGGCTGGAGGGCGATCGCCGGCGTCCGCGATGAGATCGAGACGCCGCTCCGCACCACCGCGACCTGGAATCTCTCCGGCACCGACGATCGCGATCCCGGCAATCTCGCGGCGGTTCGCGGCCGCGCGCGCGAGGCGCTCTTCAGCCTTGCCCTGCGCGTGCCGCGCACGCCGATCCGGAGCGCGATCGACTACCGCACCGCGCACCGCATCCTCGGCAGCGATTTCGAGTACCGCTCGCTGCGCGTCGCGGCGGGCGCCGACATCGGGGTCGGACGCTGGTCGTCTCTGGTTCCGCAGGCGATGATCGGGCGCCTGAGCGGTGAGCTCCTGCCTCAGGAGTCGTTCGATCTCGACGGCGCCGGAGTGCTCGTGACCCGCGACGGCGATCGCATCGCCGGCTCGCGCATCGCGGTCGGCCGGCTCGACTGGATCGGCACGCGCGACCTCCTGGCCGGCCTTCCGCATCCGGCGATGTTCCCGATCCAGGGCAATCTCTTCACCGATGCGGGCGCGGTCTGGGGAGTCGATCCCTACGGAGGACCACGTCGCGCGGGCGGATTTTTCCCCGGCGCACGAGGGTGGAGCTCGGAAGGCGGCTTCGCTCTGGTCTGGCAGCCGGGGCTCCCGGCGCCTTCGAGCATGGTGCGTGCGTCGATCGCGTGGCCGCTGGATGGCCGGCCGAAACGTCCCGGCCTGAGGCTGTCGTTCTCGCGGCCGCTCTTCCTCTTGAACACGGTCGACGACTGAGCGGGCGCGCGCCCTCCGCGCGCGCTCGAGTCACCGGAACGGCGAAACCCCCGGCGGATCACTCCGCCGGGGGCTCGCGGTCGCGGCGCTCTTCCCCTTGCCCTGGCACCATCGAGCGGACGCGACGCGCTGTGAGACGCCCTGCTCAGCGCTCGAAGCGGTTGTGCTTGAGCCGGTAGATCCGGCGGCTCTCGCGATTCAGCGCGCGATGAAGATGCGCACGCTCGCACGCCGTCACGCGGCCGTCGGCCTTGGCGCGCCACTCGGCCCGCTCGATGCGCGCCTCACCGCGACCGAGCCGCCACGCTTCACGGCGGGTGAGCTCGCCGCTTCGAATTCCCTGCTCGATGCGACGGTCCTGCCTCCATTCACGACGTTCGACTCCGGGCGTGGCGATGCTGGCGTTCGCGACGCTCGCGAGCGACATCGCCATCAGCAACGCGACCAGACTTCCACCGATGCGCTTCATGATCTCCTCTGGCCTCACGGCCGTACTCGACGTTCCGGGGGAGCTTCGGACTCGGTGCTTCCGAAGCAGAGGTAGAGCAGGCGCCGTGCCGCGGCGGGCCGCATCCGCGATCGCTCGGCGGTGCAAGAGCTTGAGGTCGGAATCGCGCCGATGGAGACGGCGCGACTGAACGCGGACGAACACTCGGCGCCGCCGCGCTGACCCGCGGCGTCCAGCTTCAGCTCTCGATCGAGCCTTCGAGGTACAGCGTGGCATGCCCGGCGATCTCGACACGGTCGCCGCGGTCCTCGCACCACAGCTCGCCCCCGCGCGCCGAGACCTGGCGGGCGAACAGCTTCTTCTTCCCGAGTCGCTTCGACCACCACGGGACCAGCGTGCAGTGGGCGGAGCCGGTGACGGGATCCTCCGGCACGCCCACGCTGGGCGCGAAGAAGCGCGAGACGAAGTCGGAGTCGTTTCCGGGCGCGCTCACGATCACGGCGTGGACCCCGAGCGCGAGCAGCGCCGCCATGTCCGGCTCGAGCGCGCGCACGTCGGCCTCGCGCTCGAAGAGACATAGAAGATCCCGCGAGCGCAGCGTCTCGACCGGCCGGGCGCCGAGCGCGGCGATGAGCGCCGCGGGGGTCTCGATCGGCTCGGGCGGGCGCGCGGGGAAATCCATCGCCAGGCGGTCGCCGTCGCGCCGCACGAGCAGCGGACCGCTCTTGGTATGGAACGTGATCTCGTGACCGACGTACCCGCGCCGCTCGAACAGCACCCACGCCGACGCCAGCGTCGCGTGGCCGCACAGGTCCATCTCGTTCTCGGGAGTGAACCAGCGCAGGTCGAAGGCGCCGTCCCGCGGCACGAAGAACGCGGTCTCGGCGAGATCGTTCTCGTGCGCCAGCGCCTGCATGGTGGCTTCGTCGAGCCAGCGATCGAGCGGGCAGACGCCCGCGGGGTTGCCGCCGAAGCGGCGGCGCGTGAACGCGTGAACCACGTAATAAGGAGTCTTCACCGAAGGGATCACCCCCGAACCGCGGCTAGAGTCTCGCCCACAGGCGCCTCGCGCACTCGCGCGCGCGCGTCGCGACCTCGCGCTCGTCGAGCGTGATCAGCGTGCCGTTGTCCATCACCACCTCGCCCGCGATCATCACGCCCGAGATCGGCGCGCGCAACAGGCCGGCGGTGAGGTGATCGATCAGCGTTCGCGCCGAGAACTCGGTGGCGGCCCGGTAGTCGACGAGGAGGAGATCGGCCGGCGCGCCGGGCGCGATCTCGCCCAGGCCCTCGCCGAAGTGGCGGGACGCCCAGCGCGCGCCGTGGACGAACAGCCGCTGATAATGGAGCTCGGCCCGGGCGCCGTGCACGTAGGTGTGGGCGAGGTCGGGCAGCGGCGGCGCGTTGAGCCCGGAATCGCTGCCCCAGCCGACGCCGGCGTCGCGTGAGAGCGTCGCGGCCGAGCCCGATCCGATCGCGCTGAGCGCATCGCCCCGCTCGCGCACTGCGGCGACGAGATCGCGCGGGGCCACCTCGGCATGCGCCCACAACGCCGGCAGCGGCGCCGGCGGCCAGTCGCGCGGCGCGCGCCAACGCTCGGCGGGAGTGAGGTCGAGCGCGAGATCGAGATGGATCGCGAGACGGTCTGCCGCGGTCTCCTCGGCTTCCTCGAGCAGCGTGCCGACGCCTTCGAGCGTGCTGGCCTGAACGCCGAGCACGCCGCGCAGACGGCCCGGCCGCTGGCGCGACAGCTGGTGCGCGAACGACAGGCTCTCGTCGAACGCGGCGCGGCGCTCGAGCGGCGTGTCGATCTCGGACGCGCCGTAGCAGGTCGCGACCCGCGCGCCCACCCGCTTCGCCGCCCCCACGACCTCGGAGAGCGAGAGATCGATGATCGATCCCGAGCGATGGAAATCGCACACCGTGGTCACGCCGTGGCGAACACCCTCGACCAGCGCCGCCGTCACCGCCCAGCTCACGTCCTCGGCCGACAGCGCGCGCTCGTAGCGGCGCCATTCGATCGGAGTGCGCAGGCCGAGCCCGCGCGCGAGGTGACGCGCGAGGTGCACGTGGGTGTTGACGAGCCCCGGCATCAGCACGCGGCCGCGCGCCGGCCACAGCGTCTGATCCGGGAACGCACGGGCGAACTGACCGGCCGGACCGACCTGCGCGATGTGGGCGCCCTCGATCCGCACCGCCCCTTCCTCGAGCACGTGCGGCTCCGGGCCTCCGGTCACGATGGTGCAGGGGCCGATGATCATGGGGCCGGGCGCTCCGTGTTCATGACGCGAGCCTCGCGCGCGCGAAGAGGCCGCGCGCTTCGGCTTCGGCCTCCGCCGGCACGCGATCCGGATCGAGCGTGCTCCACGCTCCGTCGCGATAGAGCACGCGGCCCGCCACCATGGTCAGCCGCACGTCGCCGGGGCGCGCGGCATGGACGAGCGCGGCGTAGGGATCGACCTCGGCGCGGGGCGCGAGATGCGGTGCGCGCGCGTCGACCAGAATGAGATCGGCCTGCTTGCCGGGCTCGAGCGATCCCGTCACGTCGCCCAGACCGAGCGCCTCCGCGCCGTCGCGGGTCGCGAGCGCGAGGACGTCACGCGCGCCGAGCGGCGCGTTCGGATCGAGCGTCCGCGAAAGACCGGCGGCGAGACTCATCTCGTGGAAGGTGTCGAGGCGGTTGTTGCACGCCGCGCCGTCGGAGCCGATTCCCGCGCGCACGCCGGCACGCCGCCATTCCGCGACGCGCGCGAAGCCTGAGCCGAGCTTCAGGTTCGAGCCCGGGCAATGGACCAGGGCGGCGCCGGCGCGGCGGATCAGCGTGAGCTCCTCGGCGTCGAGCCAGACGCCATGCGCGCCGACGAAGCGCGGCGAGAGCACGTCCTCGGCGGCGAAGTAACGCGCCGCGCTGCGCTTCACCGCGGCTTCGACCTCGCGGCCCTCGCCGGGACTCTCGCTGAGGTGTGTGTGCACGGTGAGCCCGCGCTCGCGCGAGGCGTCGCGCACGTCGCGCCACAGCCGTTCACTGCAGGAGAGGATGAAGCGCGGCGCGAGCGATACGCGAAGGCGGCCGCCCGCGGCGCCATGGTGTCGCTTCGCGAGGCCGAGCGCGTCCTCGATCGCGTCGGCGGGCCGCTCGATCAGCGCCTTCGGCACGTGCGCGCCCTGGTCCATCAGTGCCTTGCCGAAGATCGCGCGGATGCCGGACCCGGCCAGCGCCTCCCCGATCGCGTCGGTGTGGCGCACCGTTCCCATGTCGTTGACGCACGTGACCCCGCCGGCGATCAGCTCGAGGAGTCCGAGCCGCGCCGAGGCCATGATCGAGCTGGGATCGTGCGCCGCCTCGAGCGGCCAGATCGATTCGCGAAGCCAGCGCAGGAGATCGGATTGCTCCGCGCCGCCGCGGAACAGGGTCTGGCAGAGGTGCACGTGGCCGTGCACGAGGCCGGGCAGAACGAAGCAACCCGAGGCGTCGATCCGCTCGGCGCCGTCCCGCGTGTCCGCGCCGGACGACGCGCCCGTTCCGACCGCCGCGATCACGCCATCCTCGATGCGAACGTCGCCGCGCGTCACCGAGAAGCCGGCGTCCATCGGGATCAGCGTGCCGGAATGGACGAGGATGGTGTGCATCGAGCCGCGCCTCCGTGGCGGACGATCGCGACGCCGCTCCCGCGCACGCGGACGACGCCGGCGACCCCCGGCTTCCGTGCCGGGCGTGATTTCGCCGAGAGAATGTGCGCGGAAGGTAGCGGGGTCAAGCCATTGACCCTGAATGACCGGCCTTCTAGGCTCGCGGCATGTGCCCGGTCCAGGCGCTTCCGCTTGCCTGCGCGATTCCCATCAGCGACCCGCTCGACGCGCTCGGCGCGCTCGAGGGACTGCCGTATCCGTTCCTGCTGCACTCCGCGCTCGAGGACGATCGCGCGCGCTGGTCGTTCTTCGGCGCGGACCCGTTCGCGGTGCATCGCGGCGGGGATCACACCGAGGCGATCCGGGAATACCGCGCGCTCGCAGCCTGCGTCGGCGAAGGCGAGCCGCACGCCTCGCTGGTTCCGTTCACCGGTGGGGCCGTCGGCTACTGGGCCTATGACTACGGGCGCCGCCTCGAGCCGCGGCGCGCGGACGCGGCCGCGGGTCCGATCGACGATGCCGGCCTGCCGGATTTCGTGCTCGGCTTCTACGATGTGGTCGGCGTCTTCGATCACCGCACGCGCGAGACCTGGCTGTTCTCGAGCGGCCTGCCGCTCGAGGGCGCGGAGCGCGCCCAGCGCGCCGCGGCGCGTCTCGAGCGTTTCGAGTCCCTGCTGCTGCGGAACGCGGTCTACACCTCGTCGCGCATCACGCGCTCGCGGCCGATCGACGATGAGCTGCCCGCGGGGCCGGTCCGCGCCGCGTCGAACTTCGATCCGGACGGCTACCGGCGAGCGATCGAGCGCGTGCGCGATCACATCCGGCGGGGCGATCTCTACCAGGCGAATCTCTCGCAGCGCTGGACCGTGCCGTACGCCTCGCGTGAGCCCGAGCGCACCGCGCGCGCGCTGTTCGAATCGCTGGTTCGTCTCTCGCCCGCGCCGCACGCCGCCTATCTCGGCTGCGGCGATCACGCCATCGCCTCGGCGAGCCCCGAGCGATTCCTGGAGCGGCGCGGGAGCCGGGTCGAATCGCGGCCGATCAAGGGAACGCGACCGCGGCATCCGGATCCCGCCGAAGATCAGCGCCTCGGCGCCGAGCTCCAGTCGAGCGCGAAGGATCGCGCCGAGAACGTGATGATCGTCGACGTGCTCCGCAACGATCTCGGCCGCGTCTGCGAGATCGGGAGCGTCGAGGTTCCCGAGCTCTGCCGGCTCGAGGTCTTCCCGCACGTCTTTCACCTCACCTCGACCGTGACCGGCACGCTCGCCGCGGGTCGCGACGCCATCGACCTGCTCCATGCCTGCTTTCCCGGCGGCTCGATCACCGGCGCGCCGAAACTTCGCGCGATGGAGATCCTCGATCAGCTCGAGCCGCATCGGCGCCACCTCTATACCGGGGCGATCGGCTACCTCGGATGGCAGGGCGACGCGGACTGGAACATCGCGATCCGCACCGCCATCGTGACCGGCGCCGCGATCCGTTTCGCCGCCGGAGGAGGCATCACGTCGGAGAGCGATCCCGACGCCGAGTACGAGGAGACCCTTCACAAAGCTGAGGGCATGAGGCTCGCCCTCTCGGCACGGATCGGCGAGGTCTCGCTGGCGGCGACCGCGGCGGCCGGATGAGCCGGGCCGGCGTGCCTTCGGTGGTTCCGGAGCGCTCGGTCTGGATCGACGGACAGCTTCGCCGGGGCATCGCCGCGACCCTGTCGGTCTTTGATCGCGGGGCGCGCGACGGCGAAGGTCTGTTCGAGACGATTCGGGTCGAGTCCCGCCGTCCGCTCGACTGGGAACGCCATCTCGAGCGTCTGGTGTTGTCCGCGGCCGAGCTCGGCTTTCCGGTGCCCGCCTCTCCCGCCCAATTGGAGGAGGGACTCGATCAGCTGCTCGCCGGGGACGGCCTCTCCGACGCCGCGGCGCGCATCACCGTGACCCGCGGCATCCCGCGCGGCCGACCGGTGCGCGCCTGCACGTGGATCGAGGCCGAGCCTCTGGAAGGACGCCTGTGGCGCGGAACCAGGAGCGGCGGCGCGAGCGCGGTGATCTCGCGCATGCCGTTTCAGCCCGGGCCGCTCGGCCGCCACAAGACGACGTCGCGCATCGCCTATCACCTCGCGCGCGACGAGGCGCGCATCGCCCGCGCCGACGAAGCGCTGCTGATCTCGCCGGAGGGCGAAGTCCTCGAGGGCTCGGTCAGCAATGTCTTTCTGGTGCTCGGCGGCGTCCTGGTCACGCCGCCCCTTTCGCGCGGCATCCTTCCCGGCATCGCACGCGCCGTCGTGCTCGAGCTCGCAGGCCGTCTCGGACTCGAAGCGCGCGAGGCGGGGATCGCCGCCAGCGACTTCGATCGCGCCGAGGAGGTGTTCCTCACCAACTCGATTCAGCAGGTGGTCCCGGTGGTGAAGATCGGATCGCGCGCGATCCCGGGCATCGATCTCGGCTCGCGGCTGAAGCGCGCGTTTCGCGAGCGCTCGCTCGAGCCTGAAGACCGCTCGCTCACCGGCACGCGCTGACGTCCGCCGGGCGTCGTCGGGAGGCGACACCGCCGCGAGCTCCGGCCGCCGGGCACTGCGCGCGATTTCCCACCCGCCGCCGGCCCGCACCCTGCGCTCGGGTCCGGACGCGATCGAATGACGGTTCCAGCGAGACTCGGGCCTTCGGGACCGGTGGGCGAGTCGCGATGCAATTCAATGCGCCCGGCACTCCCGGCGCGCCACGCCACCCACGGGACCCGCGCCGGCGGCGTTTCGCATGAGTGGCACGTACGATGCAATCTCCATGGGGTGAGGCCGGCCGGGCAATCGTGACCCGGTCGTAGCCTCTCCGGGCGGACCGGAATTCCCAGGGTTCGCGGGGCGGGTGCGAACGGGCGGGCCGGATTCGCCGGCGCCGCCGCGGAGCGAGTGGAGCCGGGACGGTTCCGGCTGTGGAGAGATCGCAACATGGCGGTCCGGGGTGGACGGCTCGAGTTCCTGGTGCCTCATTTCCTGCGCGGCCAGCTGTTGCGTCCTGGATTCGTGCGCATGAGCTTGAGGCTCGGCGCGGCGCAGCAGATGCCGGGCTGGGCGAAGCTGCAATTCCTGAACGCCGGCGTCTCCGCCGAAGACCTCGACCGCGTGCTTGGCCGCGTGACCAGCCTCACCTCGTGGGTCGATGAATGGGAGAGCCTCGGCCGCTCGCACGAGCAGGGCGGTCGGGACGCGCTCGCGCTCGGCCGCGAGAGCGTGGCCGCGGAGCGCTTTCTCGCGGCATCGGCGGCTTACAACTTCAGCCAGTATGTCGTGTTTCTCGACACCGATCGCAAGCAGCGGCTGCACGAAGCCTGCGTCCGCGCGTACTCCAGCGCCGCTCCGCTGTTCGAGGTTCCGGCACGTCCCTTCGAGGTGCGCTATCGACGCCGCGTGCTCGAAGGCTACCTGCGCGTTCCCCCCGGACGCGGCCCGGCTCCCGTGGTCGTGATCTTCAACGGCACGAACGCGGTCAAGGAAGAGCTGCACTGGTGGAGCGAGAGCTTCGTCCAGCGCGGCATCGCCACCGTTCTCTTCGATGGTCCGGGTCTCGGCCGCACGTTCCACAAGCTCTCGTGGGTCGCCGAGCCTCGACCGATTGGAACCGCGGTGATGAACGCGATCGAGACGCATCCCGAGCTCGATCCCGGCGCGGTGGTGTTCCTCGGCATGAGCCTCGGCGGCTACATGGCGATCCGCATGGCCTCGCACGACGGCCGCATCCGCGCGGTGGCGGCGGTGAGCCCGCCGTACTCCGCCGACATCTACTGGAAGGTTACGCTCGCGGGCATGCGGCGCGAGCTCGCCGCGCTCTATCAGCTCGAGGAGCGCGAGATGTCCTCGGTGATCGAGAAGATCACGCTCGCCGACGTGCTCCCCGGCTTGAGCTGCCCGCTGATGATCTCGGGCGGCGGCCACGATCACATCACGCCCGGCAGTGAAGCGTGGCGGATCTTCGAGGGCGCGCGATGCGAGCGCGAGCTGGTGTTCTATCCGCGCGGCGCGCACGACTGCTTCAACGTGCTCTCGGACCTGAGGCCACGCATGGTGACGTGGCTGGCCCGGCAGCTCGAGAAGCATCATCCCGCGCGGCGGGCCGGCGCGATCGTGTCCGAGCCGTCGTGGGACGGTTTCGCGGCCGCCGAGGCCGTGGATCCCGACTTCGCCGCGGCGCTGAGGGGCGAGAGCACGCGCGTGCAGTGGAGCTCGATGGCGATGACCGGCGAGCCGGCACGATGGAACTGGCTGTGGCGTCCGCCCCGGACGCCCGGCGACATCGAAGTCGTCCATCGGGTTGGTTCGGGGGCTGCGCTCCCGGTCTGATCGCGCGGCGCCGGCGGCCGCGACGGCCGATTTCCCGTATCCCGAAATCGGGCCCGCCTGAATCCCGTTCGGGTTCGATTGCGACTCGATTCGCATTGGGCTCGCCGCCGAATATCATTCGGCCTGTCGTCCCCGCGATCGCGGCGGCTTTTCGGAACAATTCCTTGACCGGCTATCATGCGTCGTGTCAGTATCTTTTTCGCATTGAAACACGTTCAGCCGGGTGGAACCCCCCGCCCTTTCATTCCGGCACGAAAGGGCTTCTCCGCTCGAGCTCGACAACGAGCACGACACCATGAGCCCGGAAGGAGCCGCCCCATGAAACGACCGCTTTCCCATTTATTGGTATCCGCACTGCTGGCCGCTGCGGTGACGTTCGCGATTACGACCACGACGTATGCGCAGCCCTCCTACGATCCGCCGACGATCAGCGTGTCGCGCGTGTCGCCCTCATACGTGGCGCTTCACGTCACGGCGGGCGCGAGCGGCGCACCGAACGGCTTCTACGTCGAGTGGATGTACAAGTCGGTGTTCGACGCGCTGGGTGGCTGGCCCGGTGATCCGTACGATCCGTCGCTCTACTACTGCATCTTCGACGGCATCCCGGCGTGGCACGTCGGTGGCGTGAACGGATACAAGCTCGGTCCCGGCGAATCCATCGACGTCGTGCTCGGCGAGCTGTTCGACGAGAGCGGCGTGACGACCGATTACACCAGCGAGCTCGGCTCGAGCCAGGGCGTCGTGGTGCACGGGTACGCCGAGGGTGACGCATCGCACAGCCAGAGCTCGTTCACATCGGACCTGGTCAGTGCCACGACCGCCA
This sequence comes from Candidatus Udaeobacter sp., assembly GCA_035496475.1. GTDB lineage: Bacteria > Eisenbacteria > RBG-16-71-46 > RBG-16-71-46 > RBG-16-71-46 > JACOSU01. The sequence continues at coordinate 20,640 of DATJEP010000085.1, read as the reverse complement.
GCGACAACTGCACGTTCACGGTCGGCTACTGGAAGAATCACGCGGCTGCCTGGCCGGCCGGGTGCACGCCGATGACGCTCGGCACGGTGAGCTATACCAAGGCGCAGTTGCTGTCGATCCTGAACCAGGCGCCTGCCGGCAACGGTCTCGTGATCCTGGCGCACCAGCTGATCGCGGCGAAGCTCAACATCTGCAACGGCGCGGACGGCACGTCGATCGCGGTGACCATCGCCAACGCGGACGCCCTGATCGGCGGCCTGGTGATTCCGCCGGTGGGAGCCGGATACCTGGCTCCGTCGAGCACCAATTCGGATACGGACGCGCTGGACGACTACAACAATGGTTTGACGGGCCCGGGGCATTGCGGCAGCACGCCGGCGCATGCGACCACGTGGGGCGCGCTCAAGGCGCACTATCGTTAGGGGCTGGCCCGCAGCACACGAAGGGCGCCGCCAACGCGGCGCCCTTCTTCGTTTCACGCGCTGACGGCGCGCCAGCAAACCTGATAAGCTCCGCTTCGATTTCCAACCTTGGCCCCATGGGAGCGCCATGCCCGAAGTCAGCACCTCGATCCGCGTCCGTCCGCTCGACGAGCTCGATATCGGGGGCATCGTCCGGGTCGACGAGCGCATCAGCGGCATTCATCGTCCCGATTTCTGGGAGAGCCGCGTGATGTACTACCTGCGGCGTGATCCCCAGTCCTCGCAGGTCGCGGAATCCGGCGGGCGCCTGGTGGGCTTCATGCTTGCCGACGTTCGCTCGGGCGAGTTCGGCCTCGAGGAGCCGAGCGGCTGGATCGAGCGTTTCGGCGTCGATCCCGATTTTCGTGGCAAGGATCTCGGCCGCGCCCTGTTCGACGCGATCGCGGAGCACTTCCGCGCGCTCGGCACGCGGCGGATCCGCACGCTCGCCGATCCCTCCGACGCCGTGCTCGGATTCCTCACGCGACTCGGATTCCAGAAGGCGCCGCTCGTGGCTCTCGAGATGGCCGTTCCCGGATCGGAGGAGCGCCGGTGAAGTTCGAGAAGATCACGCTCGAGAAGAAATATCACGACGCGGTCGAGCACTGGCGCCGCCACCATCTGAAGGACTACGACTCCCTGCTCGAGAACTGGGAGAAGTATTTCCCCGAGGACGACGCGTTCTGTCTGTGCGCCAAGCTCGAGCTCGGCACGCCCGACACGGTTCCGGTCGGCGAGCACGCCGGCGAACCGAAACGGCTGCGACCCGACCAGCTGACCGAGGAAGAGGCCAAGCATCTGCTCGCCATCATCCGCGCCCAGGCCTCGACCGAGTTCGGATCGATCCAGCAGCATTCCGGCACGCTCGAGCGCGCGCAGGACGACGAAGATCGATTCTGGGTGCTGCGGGTGATGGCCGAGGAGCTCCGGCACGGGTACCAGATGTTCCATCTGCTGCTGTCCCAGGACTGGAGCCACGTTTCCGGCGGGCTCAAGGGCGAGGAGATGGTGGAGGAGATCCTGTCGATGCAGACGGGATCGCACGTGCTGGACGCGTTCAATCTGGAGTACGACTCGTTCGTCGACAACATCGTGTTCGCCGCGCTGATCGATCGCGTCGGCAAGTACCAGCTCACGATGCAGCGCGCCTGCGCGTACAAGCCGATGGCGGACAGCATGCCGCCGATGCTGCGCGAGGAGGCGTTTCATCTCGCCGCCGGGGTGATCCCGATGCGCCGCTGGGCGCGGCGCGCCGCGGAAGGCAGCCCGCTGATCACCATGGGCGCGATCCAGAAATCGCTGAACAAGTGGTTCCCGCGCGGGCTCGAGATGTTCGGCGACGAGCGCGGCGGCGAGAGCAACGTTCGCATGGGCTTCAAGGACATGAAGAATCGCGAGGCCCAGGATCTCTACATCGAAGAGGTCCGGCGCATGATCCGCGACATCAACGCCCGCTTCCTGCGCGCCCGCTTCCCGGATTACGGCCCGGATCGCGTCGAGCAGGTGCTGAGCGAGCTCGATCGCTCGCGCGGCTCCCATCGCGGCGTCGATTTCGACGAGCTGCTGCGCCTTCCCGACCGCCGCTTCTTCCGGCGCAAGGGCGAGCCGGCGTTCTCGATGATCGGCTTCGAGGGCGAGACCTTCAGCGACGCGGACGAATACATCCGCCACATCGCCAGGCACCTGCCGGAGCCCTACCTCGCGAGCCGTGACCTCAAGAGCTACTGCGACGTGCTGCGGCAGGTCGCGGGCGGCTCGCTCACGGTCCCCGAGGCGATCATGAAGATGCCGAAGCTCAAGCGTGTCGGCGGCAACTGCCCGTGCTCCCGCGCGGTGCGGTGGGTGATGGAAGAGCCCGCGGCGCAGGGCGCGGCGGCGCCTCCCGGAGCGAGCCCGCGGGCGGCCTCCGGGAACGGGAGCTGAGCGGAAGCAGCCCCTTCGCCGCAACACGATCCACCTGGAGCGCATCCCCACCGATGCTTCGCACGCCGCACGTCGCCTACTTCTGCATGGAGTTCGGGCTCGACGAATCGTTTCCCATCTATTCCGGCGGTCTCGGCGTGCTGGCCGGAGATTTCATCAAGTCCGCGCACGATCTCAAGCTCCCGGTGGTCGCCGTGGGCCTGCGCTGGGAGCGCGGATATTGCGTGCAGCGCATCGGTCCCGAGGGGACGCCGGTCGACACGTTTCCATCTTACGAACACGACTTCCTGCGCGACACCGGCATCCGCGTCCGCGTCCGCGTGCGCGGCGAAGAAGTGCCCTGCAGCGTCTGGGCCACGGATCGATTCGGCCACGTGCCGCTCTATCTGCTCGAGCCCTACCGGCCCGAGCATCGCTGGATCACTCACCGTCTGTACGAGGCCGGCACCGACGTGCGGATCGCGCAGGAGATGCTGCTCGGGATCGGCGGCGTGCGCGCCCTGCGCTGGCTCGGGATCCCGGTTGCCGCGTATCACTTCAACGAGGGACACGCGGTGTTCGCCGGCGTCGAGTTGATCGCCGAGGCGATGGAGAACGCGCTCCCTTTTCCCGATGCGTGGAACGAGGCGCGGAAACAGATCGTGTTCACGACGCATACGCCGGTGAAGGCGGGTAACGAGGAGCACTCGCTCAAGGATCTGCGACGGATGGGCGCGTGCCTCGAGCTCTCCGGGGCCGAGATGCGCGCGATCGGCGGAGACCCTTTCAACATGACGGTCGCGGGCCTCAGGCTGGCGCGCGCCGCCAACGCGGTCGCGCAGCTCCACGGCGAGACCGCCCGCGCGATGTGGTCCCATGTCGGCGAGATCCCGCCCATCATCGCGATCACCAACGGCGTCCACGCTCCGACCTGGCAGGATCCCGCGGTGCGGGATGCCGGCGACGACACCGCCGCGCTGTGGGCCGCGCATGCCGCGGGGCGCCGCGCGCTGCGCGAGGAGATCGCGGCGCGCGGCGGCATCGCCCCCGCCGACGACGCGCTGGTGATCGGATTCGCCCGCCGGGCCGCCGGCTACAAGCGCAACGATCTCGTGCTGCGCGACCCGGAGCGCCTTGCGCACCTGGTCGAGACCGGCCGCGTCGCGTTCGTCTTCTCCGGCAAGGCGCATCCCGACGACGCCCACGGCAAGGAGATCGTGCGCGAGATCGTCCGGGCCGCGCGCGCCCACCCCCGCCACGTGACGTTTCTCGACAACTACGACCTCGCGCTCGCGCGCCGGCTGACCCGCGGCTGCGACGTCTGGCTCAACAATCCGGTGCGGCCGCTCGAGGCCAGCGGCACGTCCGGCATGAAGGCGGCCATGAACGGCGCGCTGAACCTCAGCATTCTCGACGGCTGGTGGGCCGAGGCGTGCGAGGATGGCGTCAACGGCTGGGCGATCGGCGACGGCTCGCCGAGCGACGACGAGCGCGACGCCGCGATGATCTTCGATCGGATCGAGCGCGACGTGCTGCCGGCCTGGAACGACCGGGGACGCTGGACCACGATGATGTCGGCGAGCGTGCGGATGGCGGTTCAGCGCTTCTCGTCCGACCGCATGGTGCGCGAGTATTTCGACCGGCTCTACGAGCCCGCCCCCGTACCGACGGCGTAGGACGCTCCCGAGGAGGACTCGAGATGGCCCGAAGACCCCTCCGCACCGGCTCGAGCGCGCGTCGCCCGCGGAAATCGAAGCGCGCCGCCGCCGGCATCGCCGCGGTGCGCGGCGCGGTACCGGTGCGCGCCAACACCGCCGACGCGATTCTCTCGGCCACGGCACGGCTCCTGACCGAGCTCGTGCGCGACAACGGTCTGACGCCCGGGCGCATCGTCAGCGCGCTCTTCACCACCACCGCCGATCTCGACGCCGAGTTCCCGGCGCACGCCGCCCGGCGCCTGGGATGGGGCGACGTGCCGATGCTGCACGCCCGGGAGATTCCGGTGCCGGGATCGATGCCGCGCGTGGTGCGCGTTCTGCTCACCGTGCGCGACGTTCCGGCCGGAGCGCGCCTCCAGCCCGTCTATCTCGACGAGGCCGCGAACCTGAGGCCCGACCTCGCCGCCCGAGGGAAGCGCGATTCTCGATCCGCCGCCGCGGAGCGCGCGCCGGGGCGGGGAAGCACCGCCCACGGATCGCGGGCGCGGCGCATCGCGCTGATCGGCCTCGGTCAGATCGGCGGCTCGCTCGGGCTCGCGCTCGCCTCGCGTCCCGGGTGGCATCGCGTCGGCTGGGACACCGACGCGAAGACTCTCGCCGGCGCCCGGACGGCGGGGGCGGTGGACGAGGCCGCGCGATCCCTCGCTTCGGCCTGCCGATCGGCCGATCTCGCCGTGCTGGCGACGCCGGTCGACTCCCTGCCCGAGCTCATCGGCCGCGTCTCGCGCGCGCTGCCCCGCGGGGCGGCGCTGCTCGATACCGGCAGCGCCCGGCACGGCCTCGGCGCGGTGCTCGAGCGCGCCGCGGCGCGGGGGCTTCGCGTGGTCGGCGGACATCCGATCGCCGGCACCGAGGGCCACGGATTCGCGGCGGCGCGGGCCGATCTCTTTCGCGATGCCTCGTTCGCGCTGCTGCCGGTGCGCGGGCGGGTGCCGGCGATCGTCACGAGCATGGTCGAGGATCTCGGCGCGAGGCCCCGCGTGGTGAGCGCCACGCTTCACGACCGCGCACTCGCGCGCACCAGCCATGTGCCCTATCTGCTCGCGCGCGCGCTGCGCGAGCGCGGCGCGCGCTACTCGGACCAGGGGCTGTCCGGTCCCGGCTACCGCGACATGACGCGTCTCGCGAAGAGCGATCCGCGCATCGCCGAGGCATACTGTCGCGCCAACGTCGAGGAAGTCGCTCGCGCGTGGAACGAAGTGCGGACGGCCATGGAGCGAAGGTTGCGCTCGCTTCGCCGCCGCTGAAATCGCGGCCGCCCGCGGTTGTCTCGGCGGAATGCGCTGGCTATGATGCCGCTTCCTCGGTCGACGTGACGCCCGGAGAGTCCCATGTCCATCGACGTGCTCGCGTTTGGTCCGCACCCCGACGATGCGGAAATCGGTTGCGGCGGAATGCTGCTGCGGATGAAGTCGCTCGGCTACTCGACCGGCATCATCGACATGACGACCGGCGACATGGGCTGGGGCACGCCGGAGATCCGCCTGGCGGAGTGCGCCGAGGCGGCGAAGATCCTGAAGCTCGACGTTCGCGAGAACCTCGACCTCGGCGACTGCCGCATCGAGGACACGTTCGAGAACCGCTGCCGCGTCGCCGGCGTGATCCGCAAGCATCGCCCGCAGATCGTGTTCGCGCCGTACTACAACCTTCCGATCGGGCGCGGCCTCGGGCACAACGACCACTACAAGACCGGCCAGATCGTGGCCAACGCGTTCAACCTCGCGCACCTCGCCAAGGCGCCGGTGGAAGGCGCGCCGTACCAGGCGCGCGCGATCTACTTCTACTTCCTGCCGCCCGGCGCGGTGCCGACCTTCATCGTCGACATCAGTGATTTCGTCGAGGACTGGTTCCGCGCGCTCGACAGCCATCAGAGCCAGTTCCATCATCCCGATCGCCCGCGCCCGCAGACCATGCCTCAGGTCCGCGAGGTGTTCGACGCGTTCGCGCGCAACTGGGGCTGGCAGATCGGCGTGAAGCACGCGCAGGCCTACCTGGCGACCGGCCCGCTCCGCGTCGGAGATCCGATGATGCTGGTGAAGGAAGTCGTCCCGCGCCCCTGAGCCCCGGCTCGCCGACCCCGAAACGATGAATCCCCGATGAGCCGCAGCCCCGAACGATCGGCGCCCGGGACACCCGCGTCGCTCCGGCGCACCCGTGCCGTCGTTCTCGCCGCGTTGCTCGCGGCCATTCTCGCCGCCGCTCCGGCGGGCGCCGCCTCGGCGCCCTCGAAGCAGGCCGCGAAGTCGCGGGCGCCCGCCGGCGCGCCACGGTTCGACGCCCTCGTGGACGAATTCTTCGAGCGCTGGTTCGCGTTCCATCCCGATGCCGCGACGCGGCTCGGACTCCACCGCTGGGACGATCAGCTGCCGCCGCTGACCCAGGCCAGCGTGCAGGCGGAGTCGACCTGGCTGCGCGGCTTCCAGACGCGTCTGCGCTCGCTCTCCCCAACCTCGCTCAGCTTTCCGCAGCTTCTCGACCGCGCCACCCTCGACGGCTGGATCGAGCGGCAGTGCTTCGATCTCGAGGTCGTGCGCTCCTGGGAGCGGAATCCGAATACCTACGTCGGGCTCGTGACCTCGCCGGTTCAGTCGCTGCTGCAGCGCGAGTTCGCTCCGGATTGCGCACGCGTGCGTTCGGCGGCCCGCCGGCTGCGGATGGTTCCCGAGATCCTGCGGGCGGCGAAGATCAACCTCCGTCATCCGCCGCTCCGCCTGACCGAGATCGCGCTCGATCAGGCGCGGGGCGCTCTGCGTTTCTATCGCGAGACGGTGCCGGCACTGTCGGCGCGCTGCCATGACGCGATCACCGAAGCCGACCTCGCCGAAGCCGACACCGCCGCGGTCCGCGCCACCGAGGATTTCGTGCGCTTCCTCGACGAAGACCTGCGGCCCCGGTCGGACGGAGTGCTGGCGCTCGGACGGGATGTCTATCAGCGCAAGCTGTGGGCCGACGAGATGGACCGGACCCCGATCGATTCATTGCTGGCGCGCGGCCGCGCCGAGCTGGCGCGCACGCGGGCGCGCATGGCCGAGCTCGCGGCGCGCATCGCGCCTTCGGGAGGCGTGCAGGCCGCGCTCGATTCGATCGACAGCGTCCATCCGTCGCCTGAGAATCAGATCGCGTTCGTCACCGCGGAAATCGACACCGTTCGCGCGTTCCTGAAGACGCATGACATCGTGACGCGGCCGGCCAGCGAGCACCTGATCGTCCGCGAGACTCCTCTCTTCGCCCGCAGCACCTCGTTCGCCTCGCTCGATCCACCGGGAGTCTGGGAGAACGGCGCCGACGAAGCGTTCTTCAACGTCACGCCGGTCGACCCGCACTGGAGCGAGTCCCAGCAGCGCGATCATCTCGAGTTCTTCAACCGCTGGAACACCGCGATCGTGACCATTCACGAGGGGCTGCCCGGCCACTACTATCAGTTCCTCGCTCTCAAGCGCGTGCGCTCGCGGGTGCGGGCGGCGCTCGGTTGCCGCAGCAACATCGAAGGCTGGGCGCATTATTGCGAGCAGATGATGCTGGAGCAGGGGTTCGCCGCCGGTGATGCGCGGACCGAGCTGGCCCAGCAGTGGCTGGCGCTGCAGCGTCTCGGCCGGCTGATCGTCGGACTGTCGCTCCACACCGGGGGCATGACCGAAGCCGAGGCCACCGCGTTCTTCGAGCAGCAGTGCTGGATGAGCCCGATCACCGCGGCCCGCGAGGCCCGCCGCGGGGCGATCGATCCCACTTATCTCGTGTACACGCTGGGCAAGTGGCGCATTCTGGAGCTGCGCGACGAGGTGCGGGCCGCGCTCGGTGACCGATACTCGGCGCGCGCGTTTCACGATGCGCTGCTGGCGCAGGGCTCGGCGCCGCTTCCCATCGTGAGGGCCGGCGTGCTCCACACGCTCGCGGGACGGACCGTCCGCATCGAGGAACCCTGACGTGATCGAGCGCTTCGCCGGACGCTACGCGCTGCTCCAGCATCTCGGACGCGGAGGCATGGGCGACGTCTATCTCGCCCGCGATCTCACGACCGGAGCCGAGTGCGCGCTCAAGCGGCTGCGCCTGGCCCAGGGGCGCGAGATCGCGGGGATGCTCGAAGCCGAGTTCCGCGTGCTGGCGGGCGTGCGGCATCCGGCGGTGGTGCGCGTGTTCGAGCTCGGCTTCGCCGCCGACGGCCAACCGTTCTTCACCATGGAATACGTGCCGGGCGTCCGCGCCGACCGCGCGCTCGCCCGGGGCGATCACGCCGCGCTCGGTTTCGCGCTGGTCCAGCTCGCGCTCGGCCTCGAGGCGCTTCACGACGCCGGCGTGGTCCACGGCGATCTCAAACCTTCCAACGTGCTCGTCGTTCCCGGGCCGCGTCCGGGCGCGCTGCCGGAGGGAATCCGGCTGCTGGACTTCGGCTTCGCGCGCTTCGAGCGCGACGCGTCGCCGGGCCGCCGAGGCACGCCAGGCTTCGCCGCTCCCGAGGTGGCGCGCGGCGACGCACCGACCCCGGCCTCGGATCTCTACGGGTTCGGAGCGACGCTGTTCGCGCTCGCCAGCGGACGAGAGCCGTTCGAGGGCGGAAGCGTTTCCGCCGTGCTCCGCCGGCAGCAGTCGGGGCCTCCTTCGGCCGCGGCGCTCGAGGATACGGTTCTTCCTCCCGCCTTCCGCCAGCTGGTGCTGCGGCTCCTGTCCACCGCGCCGGCCGAACGCGGCGAGGGAATCCGCGAAGCGCGCCGCGAGCTCGAACGCATCTTCCCCGCCGCGCGACGGCCGCTCGCCGATCGCCTTCGCGTCGGGCGTCCCGTCGGTCGCGAGCGCGAGCTCGCGCGCCTCGAGGGCTGGCTCGCGGACCCGGCGTCGCGTGTCCGGCTTCAGATTCTTCTCGGCCCATCCGGCACCGGCACCTCGGCGTTGCTCGAGGAACTCGCGGCGCGCGCCGCCGTGAAGCCGCGAGGCATCCTGCGGCTGTCGGGTACGATGCCCGCCGGTGCCGCGGCGCGCGCGCTCGTACGCCGGCTGATCGGTGAGGCGGAATCCTCGAGCCATCCCTGGCCGCAGGAACTCAGCGCGTGGCTCGCCTCGGAAGACACTCCGCCGCGCGAGGAGGATCTCGCGCTGCTCGCCGGCGCGACGCTCGATGGTCTCGCCAGGGACGCGGGCGCGTCCCGGCCGGGCGGCGCACCGGCCGAGGTGCCGCTGGTGCTGGTGGATGACAGCGACAGCCTGGACCCGGTCACCCGCGCGCTGCTCCGGCGACTCCTTCTCGCGCCGCAGGGCGCGGTGCGATCGGTGTGGACGCGGCGCGGCACGCGCGGCGCCCTGGGCGGCGATGAGCGCGCGCTGATCGCCGCGGGGCTCGCCGACGTGATCGAGATCGGCCCTCTCGAGCATGCCAGCCTGGCGCGACTTGCTTCGTCGCGTCTCGGAGCTCCGGCGCCCGAGCGACTGGTCGAATGGCTGTGGGCGCGCGCCGCCGGGCATCCGGGTTTCACCGTCGAGCTGCTCCGGCACGCCGCGAACGCCGGGGCGGTCGTCGATGACGATTCGGGGCTCGGCTTCTCGGAATCGGTGCTCGAAACGCTCACCGCCCCGCCGGACTTCGAAGCGTCGGTGATCGAGCGCTGGAAAGCTCTGCCCCAGGATGCCCAGCGCGCGGCGGCCGCGCTCGCCGCATGGGGACGCGCCGCCCTGCCCGCGGACCTGCGCGCCGTCGAACCCGCCGCCGACGGTACCGCGATCGACCTCCTGCTGCTCGAAGGTCTGGCGACGCGTGATTCGAGCGGCGCGCTCGCGTTCTCGCCGCCCGGGCTCGGACCGCGCGTGCTCTCCGAGATCGAACCCGAGGCTCGCCGTCGCCTTCACGACGCGCTGGTCGAGCTCGGCCACCTGGATCATGCGGAACGCTTCGAGCACCTTCGAGCCGCCGGCCGGGCCGACGAGGCTCTGGTCGCCGCCGAGGCCGCGTTCGCCGCGGGTGCGGACGACCACCTGGCGGCGGCGGTCGCGGTGTTGATCGAACCGTCGGCCCCGATCGATGCCGCGCGCTGGTTCGAACGCGCCGGCGAGGCCCTGTTCGATCGTGGCCGGCATCCCGCTTCGGTCCTGATGCTGGAACGCTCGATCGCTCTCGACCCTGACGGCGAAGGACGGCATCGGCGGCGTGCGCGTCTCGCTCACGCTCTGTTTCGCGCCGGGCGGATCGCAAGCCTCGAGCGATTGACCGATGAGGCGCTCGCCGATGATCCGCCCCGCGCCGATCGCGCCCAGCTCATGATGGCGGCGGCCAATCTGCACGTGGCGCGCGGGCGCTACGAGGAGGCCGCGAAGGGATTCCGCGCATCGCTGGAGTTGTTCGAGGCCGCGGGCGACGACGCGGAGACCGCGGTGGTGGCGCTCTCGCTGGCGAACGCGCTGCTCAGGCTCGGGCGGACCGAAGAGGCCGCCGAAAGCGCGGTTCGCGCGACCACGTTGTTCCGAAGCGCGGGTCGCCAGCGCGGCGTTCTCAGGTCCCTCGGGCTCCGCGCTTCGATTGCGCGCCATGCGGGCGATTATGCCGGGGCCGAGAGTCGATACGCCGAGACCGTGACGACAGCTCGGGCGACACAGGAGCGATTCGTCCTGGTCGAGCTCTTGATCGCGCGCGGCACGATGTGGGTCGAGCTCGGTCGCTGGCGGGCCGCGCGAGACGACTTCAAGGAGGCGCTACAGCTCGCCCTCGAGGACGGCCGCGCCGGCGAGGCAGCGACGGCCATGAGCAATCGGGCTCTACTCGAAGGACTGACCGGATCGAGTCGTTCCGCGCTTCGAGACGCGCGTTCCGCGCTGCGCATGGCGCGGAGCGCCTATCCCTCGATGCATCCCGCCGCGCTGCGCGCGCTGGCTCAGGCGCACCGCATCGCCGGTCGTCTGAGTCGCGCCGAGGGTCTCGCCCGCCGGGCGCTGTCGATGGCGGGCGCTCCGGCCGAAGAGCGCGACTGGTCGCGCCTCGAGGTCGCGCGAGCCCTGCTCGCGTCGGGGCGGCTCGAGGACATCCGAACCCTGACCGCGGACACGGAAGATCACGCGCCGGTTCGAACCGCGGGCCGCGCCGCCCTGCGGCTCCTCGCCGGGCGCGCCGCTCTTCGTCTCGGAGACGCCGCCACCGCCGAGCGCTCACTGGCGTCCGCCGAGGCGTGGCGAGATGGCCGGCCCCTCGCCTACCTCGAGGCGCTCGCGCGACAGCTCGGCGCCGAACTGGCGCTGACTCGCGGCCGCGCTTCGGACGCCGTGGCGCTGGCCCGCGAAACCCTGGAGAGATTCGCCGCCCTGCCGGCGGCGCCCGACCGCGCGATGGCGGCACTCGATCTGGCCCGCCTCGCCGCCGCCGAAGCGCCCGATACGCGCCTGCCGGTCGAGTCGTGGCTCGAGGAGGCCGCCGCCGCGTTTCAGCGCCTCGGCGACCTCCCCGCCCGCGAGCGTTCGCTCGCGTTGCTGGTCCGGCGTCTCAAACTCAGAGGACCGGCCGGGGAGCGCTCCGCGAGCGCGCCCGATCTGATCGCCGCGGTGCGCCGGCTGCTCGATTCACTGTCCGATCTGCGCGAGCTGGCCCAGCGCGCGATGAGGCTCGTCGTCGAGCAGCTCGATGCCGAGCGCGGCGTGCTGCTGCTCGACGATGGCTCCGGCGAGTTCGTGGAGATGGCGGTCTACGGCGCGGTGGACGCCTCGGTGCGACGCAATGCCGTCGGCTACAGCCGCCGCATCGTCGAGCGGGTGGCGCGAAGCGGCGGGGTCGTGCTGCTCGGCGACGCGGTCTCCGACCCGATGACGCTGTCCGAGAGCATCGTCGACATGCAGCTTCACTCCATCGTGTGCGTCCCGATGTTCGTCGCCGGACGCGTGATCGGCGCGGTGTATCTCGACGACGCCCGCCGTTCCGACGCGTTCAGCGATCAGGACCGGGCGCTGCTCGAAGGCTTCGCGCAGCTCATGGCGGTGGCCTTCGAGACCAGCCGCGGCCGGCAGGAAGTCGAGCGCACGAACCGCCAGCTGGTCGGCGAGAACATCCAGCTCCGCCAGCAGGCCGGCGTCCGCTTCCAGACCCAGAACCTGGTGGCGAAGAGCTCCGAGATGCAGCGCGTTCTCGCGGTGGTCGAGAGCGTCGCGCACAGCGACGCGACCGTGCTCCTGACCGGCGAGAACGGCACCGGCAAGGAGCTCATCGCGCAGACCCTTCACCATGCCGGCCGCCGCCACGGCCGCCCGTTCGTTCCGGTCAACTGCGGCGCGATTCCCGAGACACTGCTCGAATCGGAGCTGTTCGGGATCCTGCCGCGCGTGGCCACCGGCGTCGGAGCCCGCGAAGGGCGGTTCGTCCAGGCCAACGGAGGAACGCTGTTCCTCGACGAGATCGGGGACATGCCGCTGCAGCAGCAGGTCGCGTTGCTCCGCGTGCTCGCGAGCCACGAGGTGACGCCGGTCGGCGGCGGGCCCGCGATACCGATCGACGTCCGCATCATCGCCGCGACCAACCGCGACATCGGCAGGCTGGTCGAGACCGGCGCGTTCCGCGAGGACCTGTTCCACCGGCTGAACGTGATCCCGATCGAGGTGCCGCCGCTTCGGGACCGCAAGGCCGACATTCCGGCCCTCGCGCATCATTTCGTTCAGCGCTTCGCCGCGCAGCAGGAGCGTGCGGTTCCCACGCTGCCGCCCGAGCTGCTCGCCGTGCTGATGCAGAGCGACTGGCCGGGCAACGTGCGGGCGCTTCAGAACTACATCGAGAGGATCATGGCGATGAATCCCGGTGCCGTCCTCTATCCGCGGCCGCTTCCGCGCGACCTCGAAGCCCCATCGGCGATGAGGCTTTCAAGGGGACGAACCCTGGCCGCGATGGTCGAGGAAATGGAGCAGCGCATGATTCACGAGGCGCTCAATCGCTCTGGGGGAAATCAAACCGCCGCCGCCAAGGAATTGGGGCTTACCGAGCAGAGCCTGAGATATCGACTCAGGAAATATTCCTTGTCGATGACTCGCCGAAAGCGGCGTCCGCGCTGAAAACGGCGCGACAAGGCCCAACTCATTGGTCATATGGCGCATCCGTTTCAGAGATTCATGGATTGTTCGCCGTAATCGGCGAACTCATTCCACCCGCGCCAGATGCGATCAATCGCCACGTCACCCCAATAACAGCCTGTAGCCAAGCGGGTTAGCGAGCGGCAGCATCGCGAAATCCGCATCTGGCAGGCTTCTCGCTCTGCATGGGGTCGGTGCCCCTCTGTATTCCGACCCGGAGGACCCCATGCAGGCAAGACTGAATCCGATCGCCGTTGTGCTGGCCGTAATCGTGGCCGGCTTCGCTTTCTTCGGCAGCACCCAGGCATTCGCGCAAACCAGCGACCCGGACGTCACCGGCCACGGCACCTGCCAGCAGGCGCCAAGCCTCGAGCCTTCGGCGGACCTGTTGGCCGTCTCGTTCGACACGTTCCTGCTCGACCGGGCGTCGCGGTTGATCGCCGCGGCGACGCGGTGGCAGCCGTCCTCGTCGCTCAAGATCGTTTCCGTTTCTCAAACGCGGCCGATTTCGATTCTCGCTCGTGCCCGGTAGTCATCGGTTTCAAGCTGGGGGACCCGCTATGCCGGCGCCGCCTGACGGTGGTGCCGGCCCCCCGGTTTCATCCGACCTTCTTCGGCGCCATCGGAACAGCCGCAGTCCCGTGCTGATCGTCGGCGGCACCGACTCGGGACGGAGCGAGGTCGCGCAGGCGTTTCACGCGTCGAGCCCGCTCAAGCTCGGCGCCCTCATCCGAATCGATTGCGCCATCGATGAAGGAACGCTGAGCGAGGCCCTGCAGCACTGGCTCACCCGCGCCGGACGAATGGACGCGGCGAACCCGTTGTGGCCGGCCGAGCGTGGAACGCTCTACCTCGAATCGGTCGACGGCCTGTCGCCGGGCTCACAACAGCTGCTGCTGGCGTTCGTTCACCGCTGCTCGTCGTTGTCGCCGGGTGATGAAAGCGGATGGCTCGGCCGCCTGGCCGCGGGATGCGATGAGGATCCCTGGGATCTCGTGGCGCAGGGTCGTTTTCTCGCCGGCCTGGCGGACGGTCTCGACAAGATCCGTGTCGAGCTGAATCCGCGCCGGCAGGGAGGCGCGGCATGATGAACGAGAGTCGCGCCGGCGTCCTGCTTCTCAGCGTTCTGCCCGAAGGACACACGCCGCTGCTCGAGGCGCTTCGGCAGCGCGCCATTCCGGTCGAGGTCGCGCGCTCGGGACGGCATGCGGTGCGAAAGCTGCGAAGCCACCCGGTTCTGGTCCTCGTCGATCTCGTTCACGGGCCGGCGCTCGATTCCGCCTCGGTTCAGCGGGTGAACGCGTCGCGAAAGGCCGGCACGGTGCTCGGGCTCCACGATGGCGACCTCGGTCGTTTCGCGGACGAGCTCGACGCGCTCGTCGTCGACGGCTTCTGTCGCGCGGGCGAATGGGCCCCGATCGTCGAGCTGGCGTCCGAGAGCTTCAACGTCGTCGCCGCCGCCCCGCTGAATTGAGGATTGGCCGGACCTGGCCCCGGTCCCGGTGCGCGTGGGCGATTCCGCCCTGCGCTCCCGGAGCGCGGTTCCTTGCGTTCTGCGTGTTTCACGCCCGGCGCCCGAGACTTGATCGCGACCTGTGGATCGTGGAGGCGCGCGCGGGCATCTTTCCGCTCATGCGCGCGTGTTCGCGGTTGACCGCGGAATGCGACGACCGCTAACATTGTCGTGCCTTACTGCCGATACAAGGACGGATCGGCTGATCTGCTCGATTCGAGCGCCCGGAGGGCACATGTTTTTTCGCGCCCGGCCGTTGGGAACCCTGTTCCTGACCGCCCTGCTGGCGTGTGCGATCACGACGATCGCCGCGGCCAGCCCTCGCACACATCATCGCCACCACACGATTCACGCCGCCTCGCGGCACCATCGTCGGTTCCGGAATCCGCCCGGCGGCTGCTATGCGCGCGCGGCGATCGTCGTCGATCCGGCGACCAACCAGGTGCTGTTCGATAAGAACGCGGATTCCTCCGTGCCCATCGCCAGCCTGTCGAAGCTGATGACGGCGATGGTGTTTCTCGATCAGAACCCGGATCTCAGCCGCAGCGTCGTGGTCTCGCGTGAGGACTGGAAGGGCGCGGGACATACGCAGCTTCGCGTCGGCGAAGTGGTCGAGCTCCGCGATCTCCTCCACATGAGCCTGATGTGCTCGGACAATTGCGCCACGCGCACGCTGGCGCGCGAGTCGGGGCTCCCGGACAGCGAGTTCCTCGCGCAGATGAACCGCAAGGCCTCCATGCTCGGAATGACGCATACCCACTTCGTCGAGAGCACGGGCCTCGACGAGCGAAACGTGTCGACCGCGGCCGACGTCGCGCGGATGCTGCGCGCCGCCGCCGCAATTCCGCTGATCCGCCAGATCAGCACCACGCGTGAATACCATTTCCTCAGCGCGCGCCGGCAGCACGCGATCCGCAACACCGATCGGCTGCTGTATGGCAACCGCTACGAGATCCTCGGCGGGAAGACCGGGTTCATCAGCGAGGCGGGTTATTGCTTCGCCACGTGGATCCGCACCGAGGGCCGGGAGATGATCGCGGTCGTTCTCGGCGCTCCAACGGCGGCGACGCGCTTCGCCGACACCGTGAGGCTGGTGCAGCGCGCGACCACGGTGAGTCTCACCCAGCCCTGACGGTGCGCGGCCGCGATCGCCTTCCCGCGCTGCTCAGCGGGTTCGGCGCGGGACTCGCGGGAGGACTGCTCGGCGTCGGCGGCGGACTCGTCCTGATCCCGATGCTCACCGGACGATTCCGCCTGAGCCAGCACGCCGCGCACGGCACGTCCCTCGCCGTCATCGGCGCCACCGCGCTGAGCTCGGTGGTGATCTATGGCGCGCGCTCCAGCATCGCGTGGACCACGGCGTTGTGGGTCGCGATCGCGAGCGCGATCACGGTTCCGCTCGGCGTTCGCGCGGCCCGCAAGCTCTCGACCGTCGCTCTGACGCGCGTGTTCGCGATCTTCCTTCTGATCGTGGCGGCGCGGCTGCTGCTGTGGAAGCAGGGCGCGGCCTCGCCGGTCATGGATGCGCATCGGATTCCGCTCGAGCTTGGCATCGGCGCCGCGGTCGGCGTCCTGGCCGGATTCATGGGCGTCGGAGGCGGCATTCTCGCGGTGCCGGCATTCACGCTGCTGCTGGGCATGACGCAGCGCGTCGCGCAGGGGACCTCGCTCGCCGTCATCCTCGTCACCGCTCCAGTCGGAACGATCGACAACGCCCGCCACGGTCAGGTGGCGTGGGCGCTGGTTCCCATGCTCGCGGTCGGCGCGGCCCTCGGCGGACCGCTGGCTTCGTGGCTGGCCCACGTTCTTCCCCAGACGCTGCTGACGCGGATCTTCGTCGTGTTTCTCGTCGTCAGCGCGTTCAACATGTGGCGCCGCAGCCGGCGCGGCGCAGCGCCGCGCCCCACGAGCGCCTGAAGCCGGAACCTGGCGGCCCCCGGACGTCGGTCCGGCAATGTTAATTGGCCGCCACTGAAGGCGTTACGATCAACTGAAGTCTTGTCTGCCCGCGCTCGTTCAGCTATCGTCAATTGACCCAGTACTCCTGGCGCAGTCGCGCGGCGTTCCGCGAGCCCTTCTCGGAATCCTGTCGCGACTGGAGACGCATCGCGTCCAGGCGATGCGTGGGCACTGCAGCCTGCACCACCAGCGTCGTATCAGGAACTCGCGGGCCGAGACCCGTCCATCTTTCATCTCAGCGAGGAGAGCATCATGAAGAGGATTACCCCCGGTCTTCTGATCCTGGCCGCAACCGTTTTCGCGATCCCTGCGCTGGCCGCGCCTCCGATCTTCCAGGAGGATTTCAATTACGCGATCGGCAGCCAGCTCAACGGTCAGGGTGGCTGGAGCGCGCACAGCGGCGCGGGAACGAATCCGCAGACCATCAACACGGCCGGCGGTCTCAGCTATGCCGGTTATCCGTCCTCCGGCCTCGGAAATCTTCTGGGCCCGCTCGCGACCAGCGGTGAGGACAACAATCACACGTTCCCCGGGCAGACGACGGGCGCCGTGTATACCGCCCTCATGGTGAACGTGGCGAGCAGCCAGACCACCGGTGACTACTTCTTCCACTACTTCGACGGAGCCATCAGCGGAAACATCTTCCGCGGCCGCATCTTCGTGAAGAAGGATGCGTCGTCGAGCAACTACGCGTTCGGCATCCAGTTCGGATCGACGATCAACACCGTGTATACCGGCTTCGTCTACACGACCGGCGTCACGCACCTGCTGGTGCTCAAGTACACGTTCGTCGCCGGCGGCACCACCAACGATCAGGTTTCGCTCTTCGTCGATCCCACCGGTGGCTGCATCGAGCCCGCCGCGACGGTGTCGGCGTCGGACGGAACGCAGACCGATGCCGTGAATCTCGACGGCGTGGCGATCCGTCAGGGCACCGCGACCGCGGCCGCGTCCGTGCAGGTCGACGGAATCCGAGTCGCCACGAACTGGAGCGATGCGGTGTGCGGCGACGCGACGCCGACGCACTCTTCGACCTGGGGCCGCCTGAAGACCCTGTATCACTAAGCCGTTCGGCAACGCGCGAAGCCCCGCTCGATTCCTCGGGCGGGGCTTTTCGTTGGGTCCTGGGCCGGCCGTGCCTGGCGCCGGACCCGACGTGAACGAAAGACTTTTTACACCCACCGATAAGAGCCACTCCACCCGAGACGCCACACTCGGTCAGGCGGTGGTCAGGCCCGAATTCGTGCGGATTGCGCCAACCCCATGCAAGATCGGCACCTGAACTCGTCCTGACGACGTTGGGCGAAGGGCCTCTCTCGCGGCCGATGAATTGCTAATTGAGAGAGATGCCTGCAGCACATGGGTTCTGCTCCCGTTTCGAACGGTAACGCTCAGCGGAGACCGTGATGCCTCGTCCGGCCAGATCTCGAGCCCTCGGAGATCGCAAACCCCGCACGTTGCGCGCGCGGGCCGCGCTCAGCTCCGCGATCGATCGCGGTGGCGAGCGCCCACTCAGCGTCGCGAGCCCGGGCGCCGCGCTTCCCCTCGACGTGGCGCGTCAGGCCCAGCGCGAGATGGATCGGCTGCGCCGGCTGCCCGCCGGATCACCGGAAGCCGCGCACGTTCGTGCCTACCTGCAATGGCTGTGGTCGATGCCCTGGGATCGCACCTCGATCGAGGACGCGAACCTGCGCCAGGTCGAAGCCGTGCTCGAGCGTGATCACCTCGGGCTGCTCAAGGCCAAGGAGCGCATCGTCGAATACCTCGCCGTGCGCCGGCTGAAGCCGGACCTTCCCGGTCCCGCGCTGTGTCTGGTCGGGCCGCCCGGCACGGGCAAGTCCTCGCTCGGCTCCGCGGTGGCGCGGGCGCTGCAGCGGCCGTTCGTCCGCATCAGCGTCTCCGGAACCAGCGACGCCTCGGAGCTCCGCGGCGTCAGCCGCACGCTGCCCGGCGCCCAGCCCGGGAAGATCGCCCGCGCCCTGCGCGACGCCGGCGTCAGCAATCCGGTGCTCATGATCGACGGCGTCGATCGACTGGTGGGCGAGAGCGGCCTCGGCGTCGCGGAAGTCCTGCTCGAGCTGCTCGACGTCGAGGGCGCCTCGCGGTTCACCGACCATTACCTCGGCATGCCGATCGATCTGTCGCACGCGGTCCTGATCCTGTGCGCCAACAACCTCGACCTCGTGCTCGATTCGCTTCAGGAGCGCATCGAGGTGCTGGAAGTTCCGGGCTACAGCGAGGACGAGAAGATCGAGATCGCGCGCCGGTTCCTGATGCCGCGTCAGCTCCACGAGCACGGCCTCGCGCCACGCGACGTCGCGATCGGCGAAGACGCGATGCGCGCCATCGTGCGCCACTACACGCTCGAGGCCGGAGTGCGCGGTCTGTCGCGGCAGCTCGCCACGGTGTGCCGCAAGGTGGCGCGTGCCCGCGCCACCGGCGACGGACGTCGGCACCGCATCACGCCGGAGCGACTCGACGACTATCTCGGACACCAGGTCTACGCGCCCGAAATGGTGGGCAAGAGCGACGACGTCGGCGTCGCGTCCGGACTCGCCTGGACCGCCGCGGGCGGTGAGGTGCTGGTGGTCGAGGCGCTGAAGATGCCGGGCTCCGGCCGCGTGATGACCACGGGTCAGCTCGGCGAAGTGATGAAGGAATCCGTGCAGGCGGCGCATTCCTACGTCCGCTCGCGCGCCGAGATGCTCGAGATCGACGCCGAGGTCTTCAATCAGTTCGACATCCACATCCACTTCCCCGCCGCCGGCGTGCCGAAGGATGGGCCTTCCGCGGGAATCACGGTGGGACTCGTCATCGCTTCGGTGCTCAGCGACCGGCCGATCCGCCACGACGTCGCCATGACCGGAGAGGTCAGCC
Source organism: Candidatus Udaeobacter sp. (assembly GCA_035496475.1). Taxonomy (GTDB): domain Bacteria; phylum Eisenbacteria; class RBG-16-71-46; order RBG-16-71-46; family RBG-16-71-46; genus JACOSU01. Next base: position 1,186 of record DATJEP010000085.1, on the reverse strand, counting down.
TGCGCGGCAAGGTGCTGATGGTGGGCGGACTGCGCGAGAAGGCGCTGGCCGCCTATCGCGCCGGGTTCCGGACGCTGCTCTTCCCCGCCGTCAACCTCAAGGACGTCGGCGACATTCCGCCCGATGTCCGCGACCGTCTCGAGCTGGTTCCGGTCGAGACCATGGACGAAGTCTTCGCGATCGCCCTGCATCGCGTGATTCTCCCGCAGCGGGTGGCGGGGCAGTTCGTAATCGAGGTCGACGAGGACGAAGCCGGCGACATCGAGATCGAGACCAGCGAGCAGCCTCAGTCGGCGAAGCCCGGAAGACGGGGCTGAGCCGGGCGTCAGTCGCCGGGAGGTAGTCGCCGGGCGTCAGTCGCCGGGCGCCAGGTCCTCGACGTCCTCGTCGCGCACCGCGCCGCCGCGTTCGAGCGCGCCGAGATAATCCGCGATCAGCTCACGCGCCTCCTCGGCCTCCTCGGCCGGCACCAGGATCTCGCCCCACGCGGTGGTGGACCAGTCGCGGCGCACGGTTCCATATCCCGGCAGCATCGCGCTGCGCAGCACCGCGCGAATACCGTGATGCTCGAGCAGGCCGCCCAGCAGGGCCCCCGCGGCGGCGTCGGGGACACGATGCACGACGACCGGATCGGTGCCGGAGGCCGGGCGCTCCGCGATCAGCACCACGCGGCAGCGCGGACAGGCCGCCACCGCGGGCTCGTACTCGGCGCCGCATTCGGGACAGAAACCCATGGCGACCGTTTCAGGACGAGGTGCGCGGCGCCGCGACGTAGTGCTCGCGCAGACGGCGCGCCGCCTCGGCCACGTCTTCGCGGCGCGTCGCCACCGACATGCGGACGTGCGACACGTATTCGGGACCGAAGGCGGTACCGGGCAGCACCGCGACTCCGATCGACAGCCATTCGTGGACCAGCGCCCACAGGTCACGCGACTCGAGCGCGCCCGACACGTCGGCGAACGCGTAGAACGCTCCGCGCGGACGCGGCACGCGCAGCGCGCCCTGGCCCTCGAGCCCCGAGAGAAGGAGATCGCGGCGCTCCTCGTACGCGCGGCGCATCGCCTCGACCGCGTCCTGCGGCCCGGTGACCGCGGCCGCGCACGCGAGCTGCACCGACGGGAACACGCCGTGCGTGGTGTAGAACGTCAGGATCGGGCCGATCACGCCGCGCAGGCTCGGCGGCGAC